>NZ_JACJEI010000002.1:137740-328555 GCF_014163985.1 Pseudoalteromonas sp. SR41-4
GTTATAATCGGCGGATCTACGCAGCGTGCTTAGGCACATCAGAGCGGGTCATTAGCTCAGTTGGTAGAGCAGTGGACTTTTAATCCATTGGTCGATGGTTCAAGTCCATCATGACCCACCATTCTTTATTCGTTGAATAGTAGAGTGGTTATAATCGGCGGATTCACGCAACGTGCTTAGGCACATCAGAGCGGGTCATTAGCTCAGTTGGTAGAGCAGTGGACTTTTAATCCATTGGTCGATGGTTCAAGTCCATCATGACCCACCATTCTTTATTCGTAGAATAGTAGAGTGGTTATAATCGGCGGATCTACGCAGCGTGCTTAGGCACATCAGAGCGGGTCATTAGCTCAGTTGGTAGAGCAGTGGACTTTTAATCCATTGGTCGATGGTTCAAGTCCATCATGACCCACCATTCTGGTTTATTCAATTTCAGTTTATCTGACCCCTATTTAGTAAATTCACATCACTTTACATCAAAAGCAAAAAACACTTACAAAAATCATCGTCAAGCTAAATACAAATGCGTTAATCAAATTGCTATTATATCAATCGTGTTAAGTTACTGACCATTTATAGCGACAGATAAATACAGTGATAACAAGGCTTAAATTTTGACATGTAGTTGTTCTCGGCAATTGCTCCTGCATTGCTCTACCTCCTGCATCCATGCAGTCGTACATAAAAAATAACTAACGCAGTTAACGCTTTATTTAGCCTGCTAGAATGATTAAATATTTAAGTAGATTGGTATTTATGACCACTACTGTTATTTAGTTTTATATTCTCGTATAATCCGCCCCATAAATGCACTGTAGATTAAGTGGTCGAGAAATGAGTTTAGCTCAAACTATTATGCCTGAAGGTTATATCTTTCCTCCTAAACCAGCTCCATTGAATAATGATGAGCAGGCGCAATACAAAGCACGTATCAAGCAATTATTGATTGATAAAAATGCCGTATTGGTTGCCCATTATTATACTGATCCTGAAATTCAAGCGCTTGCTGAAGAAACTGGCGGTTGTGTTGCTGATTCGCTAGAAATGGCTCGCTTTGGTGCCAAGCACGATGCTGACATGATTATCGTTGCCGGCGTACGTTTTATGGGTGAAACAGCAAAAATACTGACACCGAATAAAACCGTGGTTATGCCAACACTAGAAGCAACTTGTTCGCTTGATATTGGTTGCCCAATTGATGAGTTCTCAGCGTTTTGTGATCAGCACCCTGATCGTAAAGTGGTTGTATACGCAAATACATCAACTGCCGTTAAAGCTCGCGCTGATTGGATTGTTACCTCATCGTGTGCCCTTGAGATTGTTGAGCACCTAGATGAAATGGGTGAAAAAATCATTTGGGGCCCAGACAAACATTTAGGTGCCTATATTCAAAAGAATACTGGCGCTGATATGATCATGTGGAATGGCGCATGTATCGTGCATGACGAATTTAAAACCAAAGCGTTAAAAGACATGAAAGCGCTTTACCCTGACGCTGGCGTTTTAGTTCATCCAGAATCACCAGCGGAAATTGTAGCGTTAGCAGATGCAGTAGGTTCAACCAGTCAATTGATCAAAGCGGCACAAACGATGAGCAATCAAAAGTTTATTGTAGCTACAGATCGCGGCATTTTTTATAAAATGCAGCAGTTATGCCCAGATAAAGAATTTGTTGCCGCACCAACGGCTGGCGAAGGCGCAACCTGTAAGAGTTGTGCGCACTGCCCGTGGATGGCAATGAACGGCCTCAAAGCGATTGAGGAAGCGTTATTAGATGCAACTGGCAAAGAAGTGTTTGTAGATATGGACCTTCGTGAAGGCGCACTCAAGTCGCTTAATCGTATGCTCGATTTCTCAGCGTCACTCCAACGCTAAACTAGGCTATAAAGATAAGGCCGCTGGTATTGCTATCAGCGGCCTTTTTTGTTTGTTTACTAGGCAGTTAACAGGCAAAAGGGAAAAACACCTTGCACCGCCGCGCGCTATTTCATACTATTACGCCGCGTTATACATTAACGCCTGCGGTGAGGTGGCTGAGTGGCTGAAGGCGCACGCCTGGAAAGTGTGTTTAGGTTAATCCCTAACGAGGGTTCGAATCCCTCCCTCACCGCCATTATTCTATATTAGGACGCCTCATGGCGTCCTTTTTTGTGCCTATAAAAAAGTGAAGTAAATAATTCAAATTCTAACTATTTTTTACTTTTTATTAGGTATTGGTGTTTAGTTGCTTGCAATAATAAATATAAAATGAGCAGCGCTAAAGTTGTAGTTAAACTTAAAACGACCGTTATTTAGTTATTTTGTTTGCTAGGTTAGTCAATAAATCAACGGCTTTAAAGCTCGCCGCTTCCATTTGCGATATATGATCAATCATTTTATCCGAATGGCCATCTGCAAAGGCTTGCAATGCTTGTATGCCATGGTTGTGAATCTCGGCGTGCGGGGCTTCTAAGTTTTTAAATTCAATATGGGAGGCGTATTTAGCTGCACCATCACCTTTATAGTACCATTTACCTAAACGACACATTGTGTGATCGGCAAATTCATCTGTGGTTTTATCAGATAACCCAAGTAGTACCTTATAAACTTCCAGTTTCCAAACGATATGATCCATTTTTACCGTCTGAATAAATGCGTTTTCAGTTGAGTCGGTAATAACTGAATACATGTTTTGTGAGAACGTAACAATTTTATTAGCGGTATCTTCGATAGCCGCTGAACTTTCACTGATCTCATTACTTTGTTTCCCGACGTCGGTAATGTTGCCAACAACGTGGTCCATTTGTTGGTTTACTTGTTCAATTAAGCCTGAAATTTCATTCGATGCATCAGCTGAGCGTTGTGCTAATGTGCGAACTTCATCTGCAACTACGGCAAAGCCTCTACCTTGTTCTCCAGCTCTGGCGGCCTCAATAGCAGCATTAAGGGCTAGTAAGTTAGTTTGGTCAGAGATGCCTTTGATAATGTTTACAAAGTCATTAATCCCTGCTGTGACTGTTTGTAATTGCTTTACAGATTCAGAGGCTGTTTTAGTGTCTCTGGATATCACAGAAGTTGATTGCAAAGTAGCGGATAGCATTACAATAATGTTATCAAGCAACTGCTGTGATGATTGAAAGCCATCTCTGTGCATTACAAGTTCACTTGAATTTGCTGCTAGGCTCTCCCTGATTTGCTCTATTAAAATTGAAGACTGTAGCCACAAGCGGTTTAATTCGTCTTGTTGTTTGGCAGTTTTATCAGTTTGATTTATTTGCGCTACTAACTGACTTTTAGCATTCTTAACTTGTTCTAGTTCATCATGCAGTGCTTCATTTTGGTTACGAATATCTACAATTTCATTTTTTAGTTTTGCAATTTCTTTTTTATACTTAGAATTAAATATCACGTATTTGTCCAACAGTTTCTGTAAATGTGCCCAGAGTAAATCTCAGCGTTGTGCTAGCACACTTAATCTAATAGGTTATTAGGTTAGTTTAGCAAACTATGTCGTAATTTTTTTGAGCAAGCGCAATAAAACAGTGTGCCATTGCTATTTTTAGGTCAACAGAGCAGCCTTAATGCGAGGAAATAACATCGCTTTATTAGTAAACTATATGTTTGAAGATAGTTGCGCGCAAGAACATTTGTTAGTTTAACTGAGACAGACGACTTTATTCCGCCCTGTTTCTTTAGCTTTATAAAGACCAAGATCGGCTTGTTTAACCATGTCTTTATATTCACCTTGTTGATTATATTCACAGACACCTAAAGAAACAGTGACCTGAAGTAGCTTATCTTGGTAAGTCAATTCAATGTTACTTACGGCTAAGCGTAACTTTTCTGCAAGATGCGATGCTTGCTCTTTATTGGTTTCAGGTAAAAACACCAGAAATTCTTCACCTCCCCAGCGAGCAACTTTATCCATACTTCTAATTGAATCTTGCAATGCGCTAGCCACTTTTTGCAATACAATGTCACCATAGTCATGTCCATAGGTGTCGTTGAGTACTTTAAAATGATCTATATCCAGCAAAATAATACTAAAAGTTTTTTTATTGCGATTAACCCGGCTCATTTCTAATTCAAAGATATCGTGCAATGCGCGGCGATTAAATAGTCCCGTGAGCTGATCGCGCAACGCAAGCTCTTTAACTTGCAGGTAGGCAGAGTGTTTTAGTCTATAGGCAATATAAATAAATAGGATAATTAAAAGACTGAAGGCAACGATCCCATAGAGTCGTAGAATTGCATTTTCATTGCTTGTTTGCGCTAGTTTAGCTTCGATTAATGACTTTTCTTTAGAGGCAATATCATAGGCTGCTTGTGATTGATCAAATTTTTCTTTTGCAGCTAATGAGGTACTTTCATCATCTAATTCTTTGTATTCAATCATAAGTTCTAATGCGCGTTGGTAATTTCCTAATGATTGATAATTTTCGATCATTGGCGGATAGTTTTCTAAACGTTTGATGAGTTGACTCTCGCTTGAAAATATAGCAAGGGCTTGCTCAAAATAGTCGGCAGCAAGTTTATAATTACCTAAACTTTGATTGCTTTGTGCCAGATTACTTAAAACGGTAGGCTTATGTATTAAATCATTGTTTTTATTTACAATATCTAACGCTTTTAAATAATAATCAATGGCTTTTTGGTGCTCATTTAGCTCAGCATAAATAGTGCCTTTATTAATAATTATAGGAACTCGGTCAAATATATTATGGAAGTGGGCTACTTTTTCGGCTTGATTAATGGCAATTAATGCCTCTTGGTATTGGGCTTTATCAACGTACATTGCAGCTAAGTTTGCATACAGCTCAGTGAGCAGTATGTCATTTTCAGGGTATGCTGCTATTGCCTGTTGAGTGTATTCAATCGCTTTGTCGTAGTTTTTCATATAATAATTGGTAAACCCTAAACCAATTAATATCTTCGGTGAAGCATATCCTTGAATGTTTATTTGTAAATCGTGAGCATGTAAGATTTTATCGAGTCCATCTACCATTTTTCCTTGTCTAACAGAGTTAATTCCATACAAATAGTAAGTCATACTCGTAGCAAGCTGTGTGTCATCAGCAAAAGACACTGCTTTTGATAAATAAGAATCGGCTTCGGCAAACTTACCTAAGCGATATTTCATTAATCCGAGGTTGTCATAAAGTGCGTATTTAGTTTCTATATCGACTTCGCTATCGAGTAATTGTGAGACATCGTCTTTGAGCAAGTCGAATTCATGCCAGTTCTTGTCTTCATTCATAAATGCAAGCCAAACAACCATTAACTCAGCTTGTTGTGTGGTTGATTGTGCCGAGGAATATGTTGCTCTTAATTGTTGATAAGCTTGTGCGGATTCACCATCACTTTTGAGCTGTTTTATTTCACTGAGTGTGGATTCTAGTGAGTCAATTTGCTCTGTGGCATAGCCACTATTAATAAACGTTAGCAGTAGTAATATTAAAATACCTTGTCGTACCATTATAAAGTCCAAAGAGTAAGGGGCGTGTTGAAGTCAACTAATGCCAAAGTTTTTGCAGTGGGAGCTGTGTTTATTTCACTGATCAGTGTGAATAAGCATAAATTAATTATCGCTAAAAGCGACATTATTGCCGTTATATTTTAATTTTTATAGGTATTAATTTTGTATCTTTGTCTTAAAGCGTTGCGCGTAAAAAATTTAAAGTTTGCGTGGATAAGTCGCAGAACAACACGTCTGCGACTCAATTATAGCGAAGTGTAATTAGTAACGTTTTTTAGGTGCTTTTAGTTGTGAATCAAATTCATCAGGAAATAAAATTGTGCCGTCGTCTTCTTCAGTTGGAAAAACGGCGATAAGTAAGTCATCTTGTTCAAGACCGGGTGTCCATCGGGTTGTCCAATCTTTCAATGGAATTGCTTTAGCTGTGCAATTTTCCCACTCACCGGTAGCCCATGCCTCGGCATAAATACGTTCAGGCCATACCGGTACACAATCATCATCTTCGTTGGCGAGCATAACACAGCCATCGTCGTCATTTAATATCCACACTTGTTTGAACTCTTGGACGGTCTCAAACATAAAAGCCAATCTTTTTTTGGCTCCTAAATTTAAGATTGTCTCGAATTTTTCAGATGCGGTTGCAGTTGCATTACTCATTAATAGACTCTCTCTAGAATGGCTTAGGTATAGTATATTGACTAATATGACAAAATGTCGATTAGTTAAAAATTAATTACACATTGCGTGGTATAAATCGTCGGCGAGTTGGCTTAGATCTTGTTCGCAGCGGTTAGTCAGTGCATAGGTTCGCAAGCCGTAAAGGCCCATTGCTAAAAAACGAGCTAGATGCTCAGCTGTGCGTGTGTTTGGGATTTCACCTTCTTTTATCGCGCGCTCAAATTGTTCGGCGAGGGCGTTTTCGTAGGCATTTAAATTTGTCATCAGTACGTGGCTGATCTGTGAATCTTGCCCTTCAACTTCACTAATACTTTTAGTCAGTAAACATACTTTCATCGCATCACCACTGATACACTCGTTGACTATTGAGTCTAAGTATTGGCGTAGGCTTGGTAAAACGGGTTTATGTTGACAAAAAAGTGCCGTAAATTGCTGATTTCTATCAGCCTGATATTGCTCAATAGCCGCTAAAAAAATACCTTTTTTATTGCCAAACGCAGCATATAAAGATCCCGGATGAAGCGCTGTAACTTGCGTTAATTTTTGCATACTCGTTTTAGCATAACCGT
This sequence comes from Pseudoalteromonas sp. SR41-4, assembly GCF_014163985.1. Classification (NCBI taxonomy): domain Bacteria; kingdom Pseudomonadati; phylum Pseudomonadota; class Gammaproteobacteria; order Alteromonadales; family Pseudoalteromonadaceae; genus Pseudoalteromonas; species Pseudoalteromonas sp. SR41-4. Next base: position 144,443 of record NZ_JACJEI010000002.1, read on the forward strand.
GTTGCATAAAAGCCAGCATCGCTTGGCGAAGTACAAATTCACGGTCAAATTCGGCTATTCTCATAGGGCGCTCTGTTGCATTCTATTTGACTTATAAGGTGTATGTGGGGTTAGTTTACTTAATCTTGAACAAATATTCAAAAATAGACTTGAATGTTTTATTGTTCGCCCTTATCTTGAATGTACACTCAAGATAAGGATTGATAAGAATGACCACTGATCTACTGCAACCGTTTAAGCTTAATGGCACGATTGAATTACAAAACCGTATACTTATGGCACCGCTAACGCGTTGTATGGCTGACGATAACTTAGTGCCAACCCAAGCGATGGTTGATTACTACGCACGCCGTGCTGAAGCCGGTTTAATAATTAGTGAAGCCACGATTATTCGCCCTGATGCGCAAGGTTACCCGAATACGCCAGGTTTATTTACCAGCGCACAAATTCAAGGCTGGAAAAAAGTAACCGATGCTGTGCATGAGCAGGGCGGTAAAATGTTTGCACAACTTTGGCATGTTGGTCGGGTTGCACATCCACACTTTTTTGATGGCGACGTTTTAGCCCCATCTGCGATTGGTGTTGAAGGCTCTGTACCACGTATGCGTGAGCTTACTTATATTACCCCAAAAGCAGCAACCACTGCCGATATTAAGTCATTAATTGCAGATTATGCAAAGGCTGCAGAGAATGCGCTTGAAGCAGGGTTTGATGGCGTTGAGATCCATGGTGCGAATGGTTACTTAATCGATCAGTTTTTACATTATGCAGCCAATGAGCGTGATGATGAATACGGGCAAACTCCAGAGAATATGTCGCGTTTTGCACTTGAAGTTGTTGATGCGGTAATTAATGTCATCGGCGCAGATAAAACTGGGCTACGTTTATCTCCTGGTGCTTACTTTAATATGAGCGAAGATAGCCGCGATAAAGCGGTATTTGATTACCTCTTAAATGAGTTGAATAGCCGATCTCTCGCTTACTTACATGGCGGTATTTTTGACGATAGCATGCGCTTTGCAAGCCTTGCAGATAAAACGACGTCAGAATATTTACGTGCAGCTTATTCAGGTACTTTAGTGGGTGTTGGTAGCTATGATTTTGACACGGCTAAAGCTGCGATTAACGCCAATAAGTTTGATTTAATTGCTATTGGTCGCCCGTTTATTGCAAACCCAGATTACATCAGTAAAATCAAAAATGCTGAAGAAGTGGTTCCGTATAGTGATGAAATGCTGGCTGAACTAATTTAAACGTAGTTTGTTTTAGTTACTAAACCACCTACTTCTGTAGGTGGTTGCATTAACGCCATACATGTTGATTGCAAACTCGTTTTAGGTATTTATTTGCGATTAGCAATATTGCTTTTTAATCGTTACTAATGCTGTGAAAAATACTCTTTCGTATTGATTTAACTCCCTCTCTATTTCCTACAAATATTACCGCGATAGACTGTTATTTAAATTATAATATCTTTATATGTTAATTGTTTAAGCTGCATTGTTGCCATAAATAATCAATATATTTGTCACTGTTACGTCAATTTTTTCGAGCTTTTTTGTCATATATTCCCTCCATACTTTGCCCGTATACAAAACAATAATTGCAAATGGGACAACAATGCGTACTTTTACTAAAAGATCGACTTTAAGCTTAGCAATCGCTTTAGCGTTTTCAACTAATAGCTTTGCAAATACCAATGAAATAGAAGAAGTCACGGTAGTGGCAAAACCAACGAGCTATGCAAATAGTGTGATTGAGCAATCAATGATTGAACAGCAGAGTTCGGTATCAAGTGTATTATCGGTGATGGATAACCTACCGGGAATTAGTATTAACGAAGGTGATGCATTTGGTGGTGATGATTGGTCTACCACTATTACGATGCGCGGCTTTAGTATCGATGGTAACCAACAGCAGTTAGGTATGACGGTTGATGGTATTCCAAACGGCGGCTCTAATTATGGCGGTGGTGCAAAAGCTAATCGCTACCTAGACAGCGAAAACTTAGCCACGGTTGAAGTGGGCCAAGGTACCTCAGATATCGCCTCAGCATCACTTGAAGCGCTCGGTGGTACGTTTAATTTTGTAAGTAAAGCTCCTAGCCTTGAGCGAGGAACTACATTTGCTTACACCAATGGTGACCATGATGCGACTCGTTATTATTTTAAGCATGAAACTGGCACTCTCTTTGATAACACGCAAGCTTATGTGAGTTATTCACAAACCAATACTAGCCGCTGGATAGGTGATGGCAGTAATGGCGGTAAAGATAATCAACATGCTGAGGCTAAATTTGTATCTAACTTTAATGCGCTGACTGTAACAGGGCGTTTATCGTATGATGATGTAAGTGAGACCAACTATAACAGTGTGAGCTTGCAGCAATTTGCGCAAACACCAAATTGGGATCAACTAACTTGGAATTGGACTGGCGTGCCACACTTTGACCAAATGTTCGCAGAAGGTTGGGGTACATTGCGTGAAAATGCGTTAGGTTACGTAAAGTTTGAATATGCAATCTCACCTTCATCATTATTAACAATCAGCCCTTATTACCATAAAAACTCAGGGCGTGGTGATTGGATCCCACCTTATTTAACATCACCTGTCGATAAAGACGGTAATCCAACAACCGAAGGCGGCACAAATGCTGGCTCATATGGTTTTGCAGATAGCCAAGGTAAGCCATTAACGCCTAATGCAAATTGTACGGATACACTCAGTTGGCCATGGGATTCAGGCACAGGGTTGAATCCGGCGTGTTACCCAGATTCGGCAATACCGGTAATGTCATATCGCCATACACACTATGACAAGGACCGTTTAGGTTTAACCGCTGATTATAAATTAACCTTAGGGATGCACGATATTGAAGCAGGTATTTGGCTTGAGCAAACTGATCGTGACGAATCTCGTGATTGGCATAAAGTTATTGACGCTCGCGTGTATCATCACTTTGATAGCATCCCATACTGGACGCAATATAAAAATACTTTTGAAACAGATACCTTTAAGTGGTACGTACAAGATTCTATCAGCCTAGGCGATTTTACAGTTAATCTTGGCGCTAAACAGTATTTAGTTGAATTACAAAAATACGATCATTTTGCAGATCTACGCTCTGATAAAATAAACAGTGATTCAGATGTGTTATTTAGTGCAGGTGCTTTGTACCAGCTAACTAGCAGCACTGAGTTATTTGCCAGTTTCAGTGAAAATTTCTCAGCAATTAAAGATGGTGTGCTGGAGCGTGATAGTTCTACACTCACAGAAATTGAACCAGAAACAGCTGAAAATATCGACTTTGGTGTACGTTATAAAGCAGACCGCTTGAGCCTAACTGCGACCGCTTATTCTATTGCCTTTGATAACCGTATCACCTTTATCGCACCTGGCAGTGATACTGGCGGGATTGATTATACGATAGGTACAAATGGCTCTTACATCAATGTAGGTGGTATTGACTCGCAAGGTATTGAACTATCAGCAAGTTATATGCTTACAAATGAATGGAATATTTATACTTCATATACTAATAACAGCTCTGAATACGCATCGCACGATCCAAGTGCCTACGATGCCGATGGTGTTATCCTCAAAGATGAAGACGGAAAAGCGCTACCGCCAAGCTTTAAAAAAGGCGATGACGTTATCGATTCACCAAGCGATATGTTTGTGCTTTCGACCGATTATTACAGTGGCGACTTCCGCTTTGGTATATCCGCTAAATATACCGGTGAACGCTTAGGTGCATTTTTAGATGAGCAAACTCGTACACGTAATAAAGTTGATGGTTATACCGTGCTTGATATCAATGCCGGTTATGCTGCAGACGTCAATGCCGGCCCATTTAAATCAATCGATATTGCTTTTGCTGTCACTAACGTAACAGATAAACAGTATTTAGCGGGTGGGACAGGTAATGGCAGCACTTATTTTATTGGTGCACCACGAACTGCAGCACTTACATTTACTGCTAATTTTTAAGCCCTAATTATAAAAATAATAACCAAAACCCATCCTTGTTGATGGGTTTTTATTGATAGGAATACTATGAAAGCAATAGCTAAACTGGCCGTAATAGGCTGTACATTAATGGTAAGTCATATTGTCAAAGCCAGTGATAATGTCGTACTTGTGACGCTTGATGGTGTGCGCTGGCAAGAGGTATTTAACGGCGCCGATAAAAAATTGTTAGCAAATCCCGATTTTGTTAAACAGCCAGAGCAATTGAAACAACAGTTTTGGCGCGATGACAAACACGCCCGACAAGCTCAGTTAATGCCATTTATTAGCAATACGATTGCTCAACACGGTGTGTTAATTGGCGATAGAGAGAATGGTTCAACAATGTCGGTGAGTAACCCGTGGTATTTTTCATACCCAGGCTACAGTGAGATCTTAACTGGCAGTGTTGATGAGGCAATTAACAGTAATGATAAAACGCCAAATCCAAATAAAACTATTTTAGAGCGATTAGAGCAACGCGCTGACTATAAAAATAAAACCGCCTTATTTGGCAGTTGGGATGTATTTCCGTTTATTGTTAATACCAAACGCAGCGACGTATATGTAAATGCGGGTTTTATGCCAATTGAGGCAGACTTATTTGCCGATGCGCCACTATTAAATGCTTTACAACAGGAGATCCCAAGTCCTTGGCATAATGTGCGTTTAGACAGTTTTACATATCGTTTTGCCAAAGCTTATATGCTGGCAAAAAAGCCTAAGTTATTAGTGATCAGCTTAGGTGAAACCGATGATTTTGCCCATGATGGTCATTACGATCACTATTTGCAGTCGGCTAAACAAAGTGACGCTTTTATCAAAGACTTATGGCAAACCATTCAGACTACACCTGGCTATAAAAATAACACAACGCTTATTATCACCACGGATCATGGCCGTGGCAGTAACGCTAATGATTGGCAGCATCATAGTTCAAAACAAGCAATGGCAAAATCGGAGCAAGGTCGTAAAGCTTTTCCTGAGGGAATTATTGGCTCTGAGCATATTTGGTTAGCTGCAATTGGCCCAGATATTAAACCGCAAGGTTTATTAAAAACAACAACAGAGCTCAAACAAGCACAAGTTGCGGCAACGATTTTAACCGTACTTGGCGAAAACCCTAAGCAGCTTAATCCCGCTATGGCGGATGCAATTGATGAGATTTTAAAATGAAGCATTTAATTAAAGCGGCCGCATTGGTAAGCATTGTTGCGAGTTTTTCAGTATTAAGTACACCGCAAAAACTAACGCCGCAAAAAATACTGTTTGGCTCATGTGGGCATCAAGATAAAGATATTCCGATTTTTGACGCAATCAATAAAGAGCAGGCAGATTTGTTTATCTTTTTGGGTGATAACATCTACGGCGACACCAACGATATGCGCGTACTTGCCGATAAATATCAGCGCTTAGGCGCTAAGCCCGGCTTTAAAACGTTAAAAGCACAGACTCCCCTTATTGCCATGTGGGATGATCATGATTTTGGCCAAAATGATGCAGGTAAAGAGTACCCACATAAAGAACAGTCTCGGAAAATTATGCTCGACTTTTGGCAAGAGCCAACGGGTTCAGTGCGTCGCACACGTGCCGATGGGATTTATACCTCGTATATGTATGGCGAAGGTGAGCACACGATACAAGTGATCATGCCTGATCTGCGTTGGAACCGCGATGCACTTAACCACGTTAGTGAAACACAATACAAGACTGAGCGTAAAGCGAATAATCAAGGGCCTTATAGCCCAAGTGAAGTAAAAGGCGCATCGATGTTAGGTGAGGCGCAGTGGCAATGGCTTGAACAAGAGCTTAAAAAGCCTGCTGCAATTAAACTGATTGCTTCGAGTTTACAGTTACTGCCTGACTTTACCGGCTGGGAGTCGTGGGCTAATTTTCCGGAGGATAGAAACCGTTTATTTGCGTTAATTAAAAAACACAAAGTAAACGGCGTGGTAATTATCAGTGGTGACACACACTGGGGAGAGATATCAAGGTATGAACAGAACCTTGATTATCCACTGATTGAAATGACCAGCTCAGGCCTTACTGAAAAATGGAAAAACGTCAGTCCTAATAAACACCGCGTGGGGAAGTTCACACATGACGTTAATTACGGTGATTTTAGCATTGATTGGCAACAAACAGATCCAGCTATTTCACTTCAGCTAAAAGGCATTGATGGCGATGTGATCATGCAAAGCCAATTTAGCTTATCAAGTATTAGCCCATATAAATAATGACTCCCTCAGAAAATAAAACGCACAGTAGCTATACTGTGCGTATAAAAAGTGAGTTAATTATTGTGCTAACTCGCTGATTTATTAATGCCAATTAGCGACAATGGCTACCCCTATAATTGAAAATATCTTACACTGTTTTTATCTCAAGCAAGAACAGTGTCGCTATGCTCAATATTATTCAATCTAACCGTATGGAAGCCCTGCAAGCGCAGTTTCATCAGCTTTTAAAAGTAAACCCATTAAGCAGCCCGTTTGATAAAGAAGTGGTGTTGGTGCAATCTCCGGGTATGTCGCAGTGGCTGAAAATTGGTTTAAGTGAAAGTTTGGGGGTGGCAGCACAGGTAGATTTTCCATTGCCATCGAGTTTCATTTGGCAGTTATACCAGCAGCTATTACCGAATGTACCCAAAGAGTCGGCGTTTAATAAACCTAATCTTGCTTGGAAATTATTTGCTATTTTACCAAACTGCATTGATGAACCGTTATATTTACCCCTTAAAACTTACTTAGCAGGTGACACAGACGGTCAAAAAACCTTTGCTTTATGTGAAAAAATAGCCGATGTATATGACCAATATTTAATGTACCGTCCGCACTGGATAGCCACATGGGACAGCGGCACTGATAAATTAGATGATGTAGATATTAGTATCGCGCCGTGGCAGCCTGATCTGTGGCGAAAAATAGTAGCGCATAGTCAAGTGCTTGGGCAAAGTCAGTTTCATCGCGCCAATATGCAAGGGCAGTTATTAGCCGCGCTTGATAAAATGGACAGTAGCTTATTACCAAAGCGGATCAGTTTATTTGGTATTTCAGCCATTGCCAGTTCGCAACTTGATGTGTTTGATGCATTAAGTAAAAAAACTGAGGTGTTTTTATTCTTTTTTAATCCCAGCGAACATTATTGGGGGGATTTAATTGATGAAAAAACTGCAGCTAAAATAACGGCTAAATACGCCAAAATGCCATTGCTGGAAGCGCAGCAAAAAAAGCAAAGTGAGCCAGAGCAAGACTACTATTTTATTGGTAATCCGTTGTTATCATCGTGGGGTAAATTAGGCCGTGATTACTTTGAACAACTGGTACAGCGTGACGCAAGCTGGATTGATGGCTTTATTGATGTGTTTGACGACAGTTTACTTGGTCAAATTCAAAGCGAAATTTACCAGTTAGCGTTTAAAGGTGAATCCCTTACTGACAATAAAGAATGGTTTATAAACGATGAAGGTAAGCTTGCAATAAGCACTACCGATACCAGCATTGCTCTAAGTGATTGCCATACTCCACTTAGAGAAGTTGAGCGTTTGCACGATTACTTACTTAATTTATTTAATCAAAACCCCGCACTCACCCCAAAAGATATTATAGTAATGATGCCGGATGTTGGCACTTATAGCCCTTACATCGAAGCGGTATTTGGCGGTGCGCAGGGTAACCGTTTTATTCCCTATGCGTTAGCCGATCTAGCCATTGAGCAAGAAAAACCGGTACTGAGTTCGTTTGCAAGCTTAGCTGATCTGCCGTTTTCGCGCTTTGGTGTGTCAGATATCCTTGATTTACTGCAAGTGACGCAAATAGCTGAAAAGTTTAGTGTTGAAGCGCACGAATATGAGCAAATTCAATATTGGCTTGAGCGTGTTGGCGTCAAGTGGGGAATAAACGCCGAGCATAAGCATAGCTTTGATTTACCCGCGATAGAATTAAATACCTGGCAACATGGCTTAAACCGCTTATTGTTAGGTATTGCCCAACGTGATGAACAATGCCCGTTTAATGGCATATATAGCGCTGATGAAGTGGAAGGGATGGCACTTGATACACTCAATAAATTAGTGCATTTTATTGATGTATTGCAACACTTTAAACACAGGCTCACCCCAGACGACACGCTAACTAATAAAACCCTTATCCTGAGTGAACTATTAACGGCTATTTACGAGAGCGAAAGCGACGATAGCTGGGATTTACTGGTACTGCAAAAGGTGCTCGAAGAGCTGCAAAAGCACCATGATAATGGAGATTACACGCAAGTAGTGTCACAGCGTATTGTGAGTTATTTAATTAAACAAGGCATTCAAGAAAAAGGTGTAGGGCAACGCTTTTTAGTCGGCCAAGTGAATTTTTGTACGCTAATGCCAATGCGTGCTGTGCCATTTAAAGTGGTGTGTATGTTAGGGCTTAACGATGCCGATTACCCACGAACTGTGCAGCCGATTGGTTTTGATTTAGTGCCTTATTCGAAAAAGCAAAAAGGTGACCGATCGCGCAAATTAGATGACCGTTACTTATTTTTAGAAGCGCTGCTCAGTGCCCGTGATAACTTATACATGAGCTATATTGGCCGTTCATGTTTTGATAATCAACCGCGTATGCCATCAACCTTAGTGAGTGAATTACTAGAATACATTGGCCGCAGTTTCAAATTTGCTGAGCCAAGTGAGCAAACCTTGCCTGAGTGTTTGATCAATAAACAGCATTTACAGCCTTTTAATAGCCTAAATTATCAGGCAGATACCACTAATACGCTGCAATCCAATCACAGTTATAATCCAATTTGGTTACCCGCTCAGGCGATAATCCCAGAGCCACTGACGGCGCTTGAGGTCAGCGCACCTGAACATCTTGAGCTGGATATGTTTATCCGCAGCGTATGCAATGCACAAGAGAGTTTTTATCAGCAAAGTTTAGGGTTGCGTTTAGCACAATTTAACGAAGTAGCTAAAGATGAAGAGCCATTTAGTTTAGACGCACTGCAGCGTTATTTTTATCTCGACGAAATACTCGAAGCGGCTATTTTTGAGCAGCCCCTTAGTCGTGAGCAAATACTGCAACGAGGCGAGTTACCGCAGGCGCATGTTGGAGATTTGATCTTTGAGAAAATGCAGCACCGGGTTGATGCACTGGCAGGGCAAGTTAAAGAGCACATCAAGGGCGGCAAAAATGAACCGATTGAAGTTGCGCTAACACTTCACAGTGATAACAACAGTACTGAGCTTGAAGGCTGGTTAAATCATCTTTATCAGCACAAACAAGTGTTTTATCGCAGTGCCAGTATCAAGGCAAAAGATCTCATCAAGGGCTTTATATATCACCTTGTTGCGCAGTGCGTGGATCAACATGTAGAAACTGTATTACTTGGGCTTGATAAACAAATCACTTTTGCAGCTTTGGATAAAGCAGATGCCCAAGCACTGTTGCAAGATTGGTTTACTTTATATAACGCGCTACTTAAAGAACCCGTAGCGTTTTTTCCTGTGAGTGGCTATGAGTACGTAAAAAGTGGTGGCGATATTGGCAAAGCAATGAGCAAATTTAGCCCACAATATATTGGCCGAGGCGAGGGCGAGAACCCCTATATTCGCTTAACAACGCAATCGTTGAATGAGTGCCAAGAGGAATTTATACGCTGGAGCGATATGCTACTTGCGCCGTTATTTGCACATGCAAAGGAGAGTGACCATGCAAGCGCTTAATCCACTTACCATGCCTCTTATTGGGCAAAGTCTCATTGAAGCCAGTGCAGGCACCGGTAAAACTTATACTATTACAGGTTTATATTTACGTTATTTACTCGGCATGCAAATCGCGCAACAACACTCATCGCCCGTAAATACTCCGTTGAGTGTTGAACAAATATTGGTCGTTACGTTTACCGATGCCGCCACCCAAGAAATTAAAGACCGTGTGCGCACTCGTATTATAGCAGCACGTGATGCACTGCTTGGCCAAGCAACAGAGGATGAGCTGATCAATGCTGTGATCGCCACAATCGATGATAAACACCGTGCATTTGATTTGCTCGATGCCGCCGCTAAATCGATGGATGAAGCAGCAATATTCACCATTCATGGTTTTTGCCAACGAATGTTAAAACAGCATGCGTTTGAGTCTGGTGTGGCGTTTAATTTGGAGTTTATTTTAGATCAACGGGAGATCTTGCTTGAAACCATTAAAGATTTTTGGCGAGTGTTTGTATATCCACTCAATAAAGAAAAAACTGATGCAATTTTAGAGGTATTTGCTGCCCCTGAAGCGTTATTTAGTAAAGTGGCGAACATACTTAATAAAGGCAATGCGCTGGTTACTCCGCAAATAAAACTAGATGATGTGTGGCAAGCACGCGAGCTATATCTTGGTAAAGTCGCGAGCTTTAAAAAAGCCTGCCTTGATAGCGAATTTATTGCAGCTGTAAAAAGCTCTGGCTTAAGTGGTGCCAAAACACCTGCACGTAAAGGTAGCCTTGCAGCGCTTGAGGCATTTTGTAAAGGTGATGAGCTGTTTTTTGAGTTTGGTACAAACAAGTACTCTTATGAAATATGGAGTACTGAAAACCTCAGTGACGAAGCTAATTATAAAAAAAATCAGCCTTTGTTTAGTCATGTAATGCTTAGCCAGTTTGATGAAATGGCGAAGCTTGTTAACACCGTTAATCAAGGCTTGGCAATTGCTATTGTGCAACATGCGGCAAGTTGGGTTAAACAAGCCATTGTAAAACGCAAGCAAGAGCAAAGCGTTATAACTCCTGATGATTTATTAACTAATTTGCACAGTGCACTCAATACAGAGCAAGGCGCAGCACTGGCAGAAAAAATAGCGCAGTTGTTCCCGGTAGCGATGATTGATGAGTTTCAAGATACTGATCCCATTCAGTACGGTATTTTTAGTAAAATTTATAGCCAAGAAAAAACCACGCTTGCCATGATAGGCGACCCTAAACAAGCTATTTACGGTTTTAGGGGCGCGGATATTTTTACGTACATTGGTGCTAAACACGAAGTGGCAAAGGAGCAGCAATTTACCCTTGGTACTAACTTTCGTTCCAGTAGCGATGTGGTTGCAAGCGTCAATGCACTGTTTAGTAAACACGATAACAGCTTTATTTATAACGATGCGATCCCGTTTAATCGCGTGGCGGCACAAGGTAAAAAAGCCGATAAATCGTTTTTAATTGATGGCCAACCTGCCACCGCCTTTGAGTTTTGTGTGTTTGCAGATAGCGCCGCAGATGAAAAAAATAAACCAACTAATAAAGGCATTGGCCAGCAACATTTAGCTAGCTATTTTGCCAATAAAATAGTGACCTTACTTGAGCAAGCACAGCAAGGGCGTGCGTGTATTGCGAATAAGCCAGTCACGGCGGCAGATATTTGTATTTTGGTGCGTGATCGGGTTGAAGCGCAAATTATGAAAAAAGCCCTCAGTGATGCCAAAATTGCGAGCGTGTACTTATCCCGTGAGAGTGTATTTAGCCAAGAGCTGAGCCATCATTTACTTAATTTTTTATCGGCTTTACATGGCCAATACAACGAATCACTGTTGCGCGGCGTGTTAGCTGGGCCACTATTTTGCTTAAGTTATAATGACATTTATGCCTTGGCTGATGATGAAGCACAGTGGCAAGAGCATCTTAACTTTTTTGTTTACCTGAGCTCTATTTGGTACAAACAAGGTGCTATGGCAATGCTTGAGCACTTACTCAGTCACAATCAATTAAGCGCGAAATGGCAAGGGTTGGGTTACAACGTTGAACGTTGGCTGACCGATTTTCGTCATTTAGGCGAGATCCTACAGCAAAAACAAATCGAGCTAGAGGGTACTTTACGGTTATTACGTTGGTTTGCGCAGCAAGTAAGTCAACAAGATGGTGAAACCGTGCAAGTACGCCTTGAGAGTGATGCCAATTTGGTAAAGATAGTCACTATGCATGCTTCAAAAGGGCTTGAATACCCGCTGGTATTTATGCCATTTGCCAGCGGGTATCGTGAAACGAAAGATGCGTTGTATCATCAAGATGGCCAGCTGATTTACGATCTCAGTAAAAATGACGATGCGTTACAAAAAGCGGAGCAAGAACGCCTAGCTGAAGATTTACGGTTATTGTATGTTGCACTCACTCGCGCCGTTCATTACTGCGCAATTGGTATGTATAACCTAGGCCAAGGACAAAGTAGTCGGTTGGCAATTCAAAGTAGCTCCTTAGGGCATGTATTATTTGCAGGACTTGATATCACCAGTAGTTTAGTGTGGCGCACGTATTTACAAGAGTTTTGTGCTGACAAACCAGCCATGAGCTATCAACAGTTTACTAGCGAAGAGTTATTTCAGCAGGGTGCATTATCACTGCAATCAAGCCAAGCACAAAGTCACAGTGTGAGTGTTAATAAGGTTAAAGTTAAAATTGAACGTGATTGGCGCACCACCAGTTTTAGTGCGCTGAGTTTTAAAAGTCATAGCGAGCATTTAGAACCTGGGCGCAGCGACGAAGATCATCAAAAAGATGAGTTTGCCACGCAACAAGACGATATTCGCTCACCTTATAGCTTTCCCAAGGGGGCAAAACCGGGTAGTTGTTTACACGAGATTTTTGAACAACTGGATTTCACCAGCCCAGAGCAGCACCCCACAAACCATGAGCAAAACCTAAGCGTGGTAGTTGAGCGTAGCTTGAACAAATACCATATTAGTGAGCAATGGCAAGAAACAACTGAGCAATGGGTGCTTGCCGCGTTAAACTGCCCATTGAATGAAAACGGTTTAAGTTTAAGTAAATTAACGCCACGGGATTGTTTGGTTGAAATGGAGTTTAATCTGCCAATTACCAGTTTAACGGCAAAAGGCTTGAATGAAACATTGATTAAGCACTTTGGTTTTAATCAAAGTAGGCTCGATTTTTATGATGTAAAAGGCTTATTAAAAGGGTTTGTCGATTTAATATTTTGTCATAACGAGCAGTATTTTATTTTGGATTATAAGTCTAACTTTTTAGGCAATCAGCCAACTGATTATGAGCAAGAGCATTTAGAGCAAGCTATGAGTAGCCACCAGTACCATTTACAGTATCTAATTTACACCGTGGCATTGCATCGGTTATTAAAACAACGGATCAACAATTACAGCATTGAGCAGCATTTAGGTGGCGTATATTACACCTTTTTACGTGGTATGGCAGATGGAAAAGGTGTGTACTTTAAAAAGTTGACCGCCGAGCAAGTTATTATTTTAGATGGGCTTTTTAGTCAAGGCAGGGTTGCCCAAAGCATAGATGAGGCAACCGAAAATAGCCAAGGAGCAATGCTATGAGCGTGTTAGATACCAATACAGCCATTGCAACAGCAGCGACGAACGACGTACAAATAGTGCCATTATTTGATTACCTACTTAGCGAAAACCGGCTACGAATGGTTGATATAAAACTGGCAGAATTACTGTGTAGCAGTGAGCAAACTCAACAACCAAACGACGTTTATTCACTGCTTTTATTACTTTGTTTATCGCAGCAAAGTCAGCACAGCTGTTTAGATTTAGCGCAGGTAGATTGGCGTAATCCGTTTAATTTACGCCAAAGTGATTTTACCAAACTAGCGGGCATAATTCCTGACACACTCAGCCCGTTTAGCGACACATTTACCACCGCAGAGGCAATTAATTGCTTGCAAAACCATCCTAGTGTCGGGGAGACTAAACCGTTACAGTTACTTGAACAACGACTTTATTTTGCACGTCTAAGCGGTTATGAGCAAACACTGGCATCACGATTGTTGTTAATGAGTGAGCGTAAGCTCGATATTGATAGCGATAAGTTAACTCAGTTACTTTGTGACTATTTCCCCGAACAAGATGCACCAGAGCAAGGGCTCGATTGGCAAAAGGTTGCCTGTGCGATGGCAGCAACCAAAGGCTTTAGCGTTATTACCGGTGGCCCAGGAACAGGTAAAACCACGACCGTGACTAAGCTACTAGCAATTTTACAATCGCTTTATCAAAATGCCCCACTGAGTATTAAGTTGGTGGCACCGACAGGCAAAGCCGCTGCGCGATTAAGTGAATCAATCCTTGGGGCAAAACAACAGTTAAAAGATAAAATAAGCGCTGCTATTACGCCGCTGATCCCAGAAAGCGCGCAAACGATTCACCGGTTACTGGGGGTAAAACCGTTTACTAATAAGTTTAGGCATAACCGCAGTAATCCATTGCATTTAGATGTATTGATCATTGATGAAGCGTCGATGGTTGATTTATCGCTGATGGCTAAACTAATTGAGGCCTTACCAGAGCATGCGCGACTTATATTACTCGGTGACAAAGACCAGCTTGCCTCGGTTGATACCGGCAGTGTAATGAGCGATTTATGCCAAGGTTTAGTGCTTGGCCAAACACCAAGTTATTCAGAGGCGCGTTGCGCTGAACTAAACAGCTTATGCTTTAATAACCAGCGCAAATTAGTCGCAGGTAATAGTCAATTCAAACTGGCCGACTGTATCGCGTTTTTACAGCACAGTTACCGTTTCACAGCCGACAGCGGCATAGGTCAATTAGCATTAGCGGTTAATACCAATAACAGCGGCAAGCTCAATTATGTAGAGCAAGAGCTGAGCAGCGGCCAATTTAAAGACGTTATTTTAGACTATGACATTGTAAGTAAACCGATTGATAAACTAGTACAAAGCGCCGCCAGTAAATACGCTCAGTATCTTAATTTAATTAAACAACACGCGAGCGTACAAGACATACATAAAGCTTTTGCCAGTTACCAGTTGTTAGCCGCAGTACGCGAAGGCGATTATGGCGTTCATAGTTTAAATAAACGCATTGAAACGCAATTAAGCCAGCAAGGATTGATTAATGTAAACTCAAATCAGCGGCATTATTTGGGCATGCCGATTATGATTGCGCAAAACGATTATCAGCTAAAACTATTTAATGGAGATATTGGGATTTTAATGCACGACGACAGTGCTCAGCTCAAAGCCATATTTATTGACGAGCAGGGCAATCAACGGGCATTTTCACCAGCCAGACTACCAGCCCATGACACAGTTTATGTAATGACTATTCATAAATCACAAGGCTCCGAGTTTGCCTATACGGCTATGGTACTGCCACCACAAAACCAAGCAACTGCCGGCATCAACCGCCAGTTAGTCTACACCGGCATTACCCGCGCTAAAAACACTTTCGAGCTGGTGGCTGATAAAAAAGTGTTGTTAATGGCAATGAATAAATCAGTCAGCAGGGCATCAGGATTGTATGAGAGGTTGGTGGAGCTTTGAAAGGGAAAGCTTTAAGTTTTAAGCTGCTTGATCTGACCCCATTAAATTTATCATGTAGGTCAAGCTTTAGCTTTTTTGTTGTCACAGATGTTTTGATATAAAATGCTGGTTAATCAGAATCATGGGATTAAATAGATGAATTCTTTATTGGTTATTTTGCTTTTAATACCATTTGTGGCATTTTCACATAGCCCAAAATTTCAACAAGTGGAGCAAGAAGCTAGGTTAATCGAAGTGACGCTTTCGGGCCGGATAGGGGTAACGGTTCTTGATACTAAAAATGGAGAATACTGGGATTACAAAGGTGATGAACGCTTCCCTTTGACAAGTACTTTTAAAACAATTGCTTGTGCAAAGTTATTGTATGACTCTGAGCAAGGGGATATTAATCTTAATAGTACAGTCAAAATTAAAAAGACAGATCTTGTGACGTATTCTCCGGTTATAGAAAAGTATGTAGGACAAGCAATAACCCTCGATGATGTGTGCTCTGCAACCATGAAAACAAGTGATAATACCGCGGCAAACATCATCATAAATGCAGTAGGGGGCACAGAAAGCATAACTGATTTTGTAAGGCACACAGGGGATGAAAAAACTCGCTTAGACCGTTTTGAGCCCGATTTAAATGAAGGAATACCAGGAGACTTAAGGGATACAACGACTCCTAAATCAATAGCAAACACTTTAAATGAGCTATTATTCGGCTCAACACTTTCTCCAATGAGCCAAGAAAAGTTAAAAACATGGATGGTCAATAACCAAGTAACTGGTAACTTGTTGCGCTCAGTGTTGCCTGAAGGTTGGAACATAGCCGATCGTTCCGGGGCTGGTGGCTTTGGTGCTCGAAGCATTACAGCTGTAGTATGGAGTGAACATCAATCACCGATCATAATTAGCATCTACATAGCGCAAACTGAGGTCTCAATGAAAGAACGCAATGAGGTGATCGCTAAACTAGGGAACTCCATTTTTAAAGTTTATACATCGCAGTCTCGTTGATAAAGCTAACGTTGAGGTCTTTCATGGATAAAGAGTAAAGTCTGATGATCCTGCCAGAACAGCTAAACCATTGAATCAAAATAGCAACTCGGCTATGGTTGATGGATTAAAAGATAAATAAAACGAGTCACTCTTAAGGCTCGTTATAGAGGGAGTTGGTACAGGTGGATATTGAAGTTGCTTTGGTAAACGCGTTTACAGTAAATGGCAAAGGTGGCAACCCTGCAGGCGTTGTTTTTAATGCTGACAGGCTCACAGATGCTCAAAAATTAAAAATTGCTCAAGTTGTCGGGTATTCAGAAACGGCTTTTGTTGCTAGTGATAATGAAGCTGATTTTGAGGTGTCTTTTTTTACTACAACAGCAGAAGTTGATTTTTGTGGTCATGCTACGCTAGCTACTTTTTCTACTATGTTCCAAGAAGGTATGCTTACTGCGGGCACTTATGTTCAGCGCACCAAGGCTGGCATGTTATCTGTGAGTATTGAACCAAATGGTAAGGTTGTCATGGAGCAGCAATTACCTGAAAAAATAGCTGGTTTTTCATATCAAGAAATTGCCCATGTGATAGGTATTGAAAGTAATATACTTGAAAGCACAAACTTACCTATTGAAGCTATTTCAACAGGACTAGCCGATGTCATTATTGCTGTTCCTCATGGCTATTTAGATGCAATAGAACCAAACGATGAACGTATCGCTGATTTTTGCAAACAGCATAACCTTGTTGGCTTTCATGTTTTTGAGCTTTGTGAAGTGCAAAGTAATCATACAGCCAGCTGCCGTAATTTTGCTCCTTTGTTTGGTATTTCTGAAGAGTCAGCAACAGGAAGCTCTTGTGGGGCTTTAGCATGTTACCTTACCGAGCATCTTGCTGAGTTAGGGAGTGAATATGTTTTTGAACAAGGTAGGGCTATGAATTGCCATTCAATAATTACAGCATCTGTTGAGTCTAACAATTCAATAATAAACAGCGTAAAGGTGGGTGGTTTTGCCAATAGTATAGGCTCAGTAATAGTCGCCGTATAACAGCTACTCTCTTAAGCCTAGTAATTGACAATAGCGTACAATTGACTGTTTTTATTCTATGTTGAAGAAGCTTGTTTTAGCGAAGGTTAGATTACTTTAAAGGACTCAGTGTGAAATGAATACTATATTTTTGCCCATGTTCGCGCACGTGATTTTGTGTGTTGTGCTATATGGTTTGCTCACTATTACCAGAGCTCCAAGTGTATGGGGGCTTGGTAAAAGAGCGGATGGCTCTAATCCATTTCAATCTATACAGCCAAAACTCAGCGCTAATTTGAGCAACCAATTCGAGTGGCCGGTATTTTTTCATCTGGTTTGTGTGCTTTTAATTTCTACTGATTCAACAATTAGTTCAGCTTATTATTTGCTGGCTTGGGTCTTTATCGCTGGGCGAGTGTTGCACAGTGGCGTTCAAATATTCACTTCAAACATCAGGCTGCGAGGAAGTATTTTTACAATTAACTTCATCGCAGTACTCGCAATGTGGGTGATGTATAGCATTGAAAAAATGAGCAGTTAACAAGGTGGAAAGACTCGCAAACGTATCAAAAAATCAAACTAAAAAGCTTGTAACCACTTAGGCCAAAAATAAGCACTAACACCGGTAAAGTAAGTAAGTTTACCAGCAGTGAGTTGGTGTATTTGCCCATTACTGTTTTTTGGTTAACCAGCCACACTAGGTAGGTGGTTACAATAGGCAGTAATAAGCCATTGGCGGCTTGGGCAAAAATTATCACGGCAACAGGGTCTAAACCCAGAGACGCCACGGCAGCACCAAATAATAAAATAATAATCGCGACACTTTTAAAGCGAGTGTTATCCATTTTATTTGACCAACCTAACATGCCACATACTGCATACGCACCGGCAAGAGGGGCTGTAATTGCGCTGGTTAAACCTGCTGCAAATAAGCCAATAGCAAAAAAGTAATGGGCAGTATCGCCAAGTAATGGCTCAAGTTGTACCGCCATGTTGGCAGCGCTAATTTGCCCTGCATCTGTGCCATAAAAAGCCACTGACGCGGTTGATAAAATAGCCAGGGTGATCACGCCACCTAAGGTGATAGATACGCCAGTATCTACATTAGTTTGCTTGATGACTTTTTGCTTATCACTTTTGCTGTCGTGCCTTGCAGCTAAAACACCTGAGTGTAAA
The DNA here is from genome assembly GCF_014163985.1 of Pseudoalteromonas sp. SR41-4. Classification (NCBI taxonomy): domain Bacteria; kingdom Pseudomonadati; phylum Pseudomonadota; class Gammaproteobacteria; order Alteromonadales; family Pseudoalteromonadaceae; genus Pseudoalteromonas; species Pseudoalteromonas sp. SR41-4. The sequence goes on from NZ_JACJEI010000002.1 coordinate 162,926, forward strand.
AATAAGTTATACGGCACTATGGTGGTGCCCACTAATGCCAGTACCGTGGTAATTGAACCCTCAGGCATACTAGGAATAAACCCTGCTAACACATCACTCAGCGAGGGAGCAGCCATAACTAACGTAGAGATAAACACTAGGCTCATTAAAATCACTAATAAAATAAGCGCGTTTTCAACGACTTTGTGTTTACCGCTGTAAAGTAACACCGCACTTAAAAATGCAATGAGTGGCGTCCAAAGCTGAGCATTAACATGAGGAAATATTTCAATTAATCCCATGCTGGCACCGCTAAGGTTGCCAGCTTCATAGGCGGCACTGCCTACTCCAATGGCGCTGATCACTAAAAATATAGCGAGAGATTTAAATAGGGGCGTTTCAATGTGGGCTCTTAGCGCTTGCGCTAAATCTTGCCCGGTGGCTACGCCAAGGCGCGCCGCCATAGATTGTAATAATATGGTGGCAATTACTGAAAACAGTAATGTCCATATTAGTGCAAAACCAAAGTTTGCACCTGCCACGCTGGCAGTCGTAATAGTCCCTGGTCCAATGAAGGCAGCGGTGACGAGTAGTCCTGGTCCTAATCGCATAATTGACCTTAATAGTACTTTTGCATATTGCTATTTAAAGTTACATCTAACGTTTTATAACGCGATGCCTGTATTATTGCTGCCACTTATATTAAGTGCCTTGCAGCGATAGCCGCCCCTTGGCAAACCCTTTTTTGATGATAATCATATGTTAAAAAAGGTCGCGTAGCATACCAACTTATATATAAATTTAAAGGGGGTGTGGCTCGTTTGCACAAAATTAATACAATCAATAAATAACAGTAATAACCGCTTACCTCAGTTTAGGGCTTATTTAACGACTTAGAGAATGACTGAATAACCTTAAATTGTTCACAGGTTTATGCCAATAACTATAGGCACTATAAACACTTTTCACGCATTTTATTCAAGCAAAGGGTTCGAATGCTCTACACAATATCACCCCCATTCATGCCATCACGGCTTTAATAGCCTCTAAGCCTTTTCGCAAAGTGCTGGCATCGGTTGCATAATTAATGCGAATGCACTGGTGTTTGTGTGCCCAAGCATCATCAATACCAATAAAAAAATTATGCCCGGGAATAATATAAACGTCCTGCTCTTTGAGCTTTTGGTAAAGTTGTTCGCTGGTTATTTTTGCCTCTTTAAACCACAGCCACATAAAAAATGCGCCTTCTACTTTGTGCAAGTAAACGGGGAGGTGGGCAAATATTTCATCAAACAAGTTCATTGCTGTTTGTGCTTTTTCTCGATAAAAAGGCAGCACTGAATTTTTACACAGCGGGAGGAGTTCATCCTCATTAATTAGGCGCGTTACTAAACTTGGGCCAAAACTGTTTGGCGATAAAACCATACTGCCATTTACACGGCCAATGGCTTTAATTATGTCATTGTTAGCTACTACAATACCGGTTCGCAAACCCGGTAGGCCAAGCTTTGAAAGCGACATGCATAAAATAATGTTTGAGTTCCAGATTAAGTTTGCGTCGGTATAAATACACCCAGGGAATGGGTCGCCGTAGGCGTTATCAATGATCAGTGGGATATTATATTGCTTAGCCAATAAATCGAGATGATGTACTTCTTCATCAGTAATGACATTGCCTGTAGGGTTAGTAGGGCGAGACACACACAGTGCGCTAATGCTGCTGTCGCTTGCTAATACTTGCTCAACAGCTTTAAAGTCAATGATATATTTAAATTGGTTTGAGCCACTTTCAGTATTTAAAATTTCGATATCGGGCTTTATTGCTACAAACATATCGTTAGTTAAGCCTTGATCTGCATAGCCTACATATTCAGGTGCCAGCGGAAATAAAACCTTTTTATGGCTACCATCAGGCATACTGCCAGCTAACAGATTAAATAACACAAAAAAATTGGCTTGGCTGCCATTACCAAGCGCTATATTATTTGCGGTTAAATCCCATGAGTATTCACTTTTTAGTTGCTTGGCCAGAGCTGCACGAAATGCATCATTACCCGCAGGGCCATCGTAAAGTCCAAATACGTTGGAAAGTGTATTATTAGCAACAAGCTTTTGTAACTCATTGATAAAAACATCATTAACCACAGGCACTAAGGCCGGATTACCACCACCGAGCATAACAATATTTGGATTGTTACTGTTTTTAGCATCGCCTAAATCTTCCATTAACTGAGTAATACCATTAGGTTGAGTAAATTTAGTGCCGAAGTTTGAGTAATCCATAATGACCGTGTGCCTTAAAAAATGATAAGTTAGTGTAAATTAACACTATGAATTTGATATTGAAAAATTTTCACCGCTTAGATTAATATAGCCATAACCCGCTATAATCGTTTTTCATATTTTAAGTAGGGCAGCCTTATCAGCAACCTTGAATCACACACTAAAACACTTTTAAACACCACAGCAGACGATTCGGTTATTACTGATACGATTCTTAAAATTGCCACTTTTAATTTGTTTAATTACCTTGAGCCGCCTAATGCCTATTATGAATTTGAACGCATATACACCGCTGAGCAGTGGGCTAAAAAGCAGCGTTGGCTTGTAAATTACTTAACCGAGCATCAGCCTGATATGATTGGCTTTCAAGAAGTATTTAGTATTGAGTCGCTTAAAGAATTAGTTAAAGAGCAAGGCTATGAGTACTTTGCCGTGGTAGATGAGCCTCAGGTAATCGACGACTTTATTTACAAACGACCTGTAGTAGCACTTGCTGCTAAATACCCAATCGTTGAAGTGGCAACTGTTGAGCATGACCATGAGCTTGCTAAAACCCTTGGTTTAACTGATGATTTTACATTTAGCCGAAAGGTGCTTAGAGCTACAATAACTTTACCGCATATCGGCAACACGGATTGTTATGTGGTGCATTTTAAGTCTAAGCGCTCAATGATAGAGCTCGATGAGCAAAACAAAGACCTCACACCCGAAAAAAACATTATTGAGTTATTAAAAGCCGATATAGCAGGGAGTTGGGGCTCAACTATTCAGCGCGGCAGTGAAGCCACATTACTGATGATGGACATCATTGCGCGCCGCGAATCTACACACAACCCAATGGTTTTAATGGGCGATTTTAATAACGACCTAGCCGATGGCGTTTTAAGCCATTTACTAACAAATACACTGCGCTTTGCCCCTGCGTTTGACAGTAACACTTACCTTGCAAAATATTGCCTTAACGACGCATGGCAGTTATTTGCAAAGTCGCAATTAAATTTGGCTAATCAAAATACAGTGGATTTAAAGCGAAAGCCTACCCATTATTTTGGCGCGAGCAGCTCAGTGCTTGACTATATTTTGTTATCTTGCGAGTTTGACTCAAGTTACGACGAAAGCTTTTTTGAGGTGAGCCAGTACCATACTTACGATCGTCATTTAATTAACCCTGAATTTGAGCGTGATGATTTAAGCACCGATCATGGCGTGGTATTGATTAGCTTAGCATTAAGGTCGTAGCGGGTTTTGTTACTATAAATTGTAAGCTAATCTGCCGCTGACATAATTAATATTAAGGCGCTCAGTAGGTGCCTTGATGTTTTCCCTTTCTTTTATCCTGCTGTTTTAAAAAATCACTAATAATTAGTGCATTAACTCTAATTTATATTGATCCACATCATCTTTATTAACGGTGAGGGTGGTAGATTAGTGAAGCTGGATTTTTAAGTTCGTTTAAATCGCTAATTACAACTACCCTTGTTGTACTTACAAAGCAGGGTTGCTTTCATATAACAAATAGCGTGCTGTATCCTAAAAATTTTTACCTTGACTACCCCCACTTACATTACTTTTTTAATACATGGAGTTTTAGCATATGACAATTAAATCAACGTTCAAATCTTTGAGTAAGCTCGCTGTATTGGTCATTGTGGGGGGGGCTGGCTGGTATGCTTGGCAAACCTTGCAACCTACATCATTTGCTGAACAACTCCCTGACAGTGTTGCCTATGGAAATGGGCGAATTGAAGCGACCGAGTACGATATTGCTACAAAATTACCGGGCCGCTTAGTTGATGTTATGGTGCAAGAAGGCGATATGGTCAAAGCGGGTCAAACGTTAGCGGTTATTGATACTGATGATTTAAATGCACAGTTACGTGAAGCTGAGGCGGGGCTTCGTGTTGCTAATGAGTCTCGTAAATACGCATTAGCGATTGTAGAGCAGCATAAAAGTGAGCTTAATTTTGCACAAACTGAATTGCGCCGCTCTGCAAAATTATTAGAAAAAGGCCATATTTCAAAAGAAGCGGTTGATCAACAACGAACCACCTCTGCTATTGCGCAAGCTGCTTTAACCGCGGCAAACGTAAAAGTTGTGCAGTCGGATGCTGAAATAGAAGCAGCGCAGGCACGTATTGAGCGATTACAAAGCAACATAGCCGACAGCACGCTCACAGCACCAATCAATGGACGCATATTGTATCGATTAGCTGAGCCTGGCGAAGTGCTTGGCAGTGGTGGTAAGGTTTTATCGTTATTGGATTTAACCGATGTTTATATGAGTATATATTTACCAACCGCGCAAGCGGGCAAGGTAACAATAGGCTCACAAGCGCGCATTGTTATTGATGCTGTTGCCGAGTATACATTGCCGGCTAAAGTGACGTTTGTGTCTGCACAGGCGCAATTTACCCCTAAATCGGTAGAAACCCGAAACGAGCGCGATAAACTGATGTTTAGAGTTAAGGTAAAGCTCGACTCGCAGTTATTAAAAGATCATATCAAACAAGTAAAAACAGGGGTGCCAGGGCTTGCTTATGTGTTGTTAGCACCTGAAAAAAATTGGCCTACGTCGTTACAGGTACGAGTACCTGAATAATGGATAACGCTAATAATAACACTGATAAAAACGCGCAACAGCCACCTCTTGAAAGTGTAGTTACGCTTACTAAGGTGAGTCATCGCTATGCTAATAATCGCGTGCTGGACAACATTAGCATTTCATTACCTGCCGGGAAAATGGTTGGGTTTATAGGCCCTGATGGCGTAGGAAAATCAAGCTTATTGGCACTTATAGCGGGGGCAAGGGCGATTCAAGAGGGGGAGGTTGAGGTATTAAACGGCAATATGCGTAGTAGTAGTTTTCGTAATTCGGTGTCGCCACGCATTGCTTACATGCCTCAAGGGCTTGGCAAAAATGTGTACCCAACACTTTCTGTGTTTGAAAATATAGATTTTTTTGGTCGCCTTTTTTCTCAAAATAAAGCAGAGCGCAAACAACGAATTAATAACCTTTTAAAAAGTACAGGCTTAGAGGCATTTGCCGATCGCCCCGCAGAAAAGCTATCTGGCGGGATGAAACAAAAACTCGGTTTGTGCTGCGCACTGATCCATGACCCTCAATTATTGATTTTAGATGAGCCAACAACCGGAGTTGATCCGCTATCGCGTCGTCAATTTTGGCAATTAATAAACAGTATTCGCGCTGAAAATACACCGATGAGCGTACTGGTTGCGACCGCCTACATGGAAGAAGCCGATGATTTTGATTGGCTAGTCGCTATGGACGGTGGGAAAGTAATCGGTACGGGCAGCCCACAAAACCTAAAAATGCAAACTAATAAAGAATCGCTTGATGAAGCGTTTATAGCATTACTTCCTGAAGAAAAACGTCATGATCATCAGCGGTTAGTTGTGCCACCTCGTAAACAAGACTTAAACACAACCCAGTTCGCTATATAAGCAAATGGATTATGTAAAACATTTGGTGATTTTACCGCTGTTAACAACGTGAGTTTAAGTATTGAACAAGGTGAAATTTTTGGCTTTTTAGGCTCAAATGGCTGTGGAAAAACTACCACAATGAAAATGCTTACCGGGTTACAACCGGCAACCAGTGGCGAAGCAAAATTGTTTGGTGAAAAGGTCGATGCCAATAACATCGAAAGCCGCAAACGCGTTGGTTTTATGTCGCAAGCGTTTTCGCTTTATAACGAGCTTACAGTGAAGCAAAACTTGGTATTACATGCTCGTTTATTTCACTTACCCGCAGAGAAAATAGAGCCGCGCGTTAAAGATTTAATTACTCGGTTTAACCTTAAAAAATACAGTGACGATTTTCCTACCGATTTGCCCCTAGGTATTCGCCAGCGTTTATCGCTTGCTGTTGCGGTAGTACATAGCCCTGAAATGCTCATACTTGATGAGCCCACATCGGGTGTAGACCCCGTTGCAAGGGATGACTTTTGGCAGCTACTCATTGAGCTTTCGCGCGAACAAGGCGTGACTATTTTTATTTCGACTCACTTTATGGATGAAGCGGCTCGTTGCGATAGAATTTCGTTAATGCATGCAGGTAAAATACTTGCCAGCGATACGCCAGCTGCACTGTGCCGAGCGCGTAATACCGACACATTAGAAGCTGCTTTTATTGCATATTTAGAAGAAGCAGTAAATGCAGCCGGAGCAAGCTCGGCGTTACAAGCATCGATAACTGATAAACCCAAAGTATTGGCTAAAGCGCCCGCTACTCGTAAAAATAACACTAACCCCACATTTAGTTTGTTGCGGCTATTTGGTTATGCGCATCGCGAAACGCTAGAGTTATGGCGCGATCCTATTCGCCTAACGTTTGCTTTACTGGGCTCGATAATTTTGCTGTTTATTTTAGGTTACGGCATTACATTTGATGTTGAAGATTTAAGCTTTGCGGTACTAGATCAAGACCAATCGCCCGAGAGCCGCAACTACATTCAAAATATGGCAGGTTCACGTTACTTTATTCAAAAAGCAGATATTAAAAGCCCGCAAGAACTTGATAAACGAATGCGCAGTGGCGAGTTAAGCGTGGCCGTTGAAATTCCACCTAACTTTGCTCAGCAATTTAAACGCGGCCGTAAACCTGAAATTGTAGTGTGGATTGATGGTTCTATGCCGTTTAGGGCAGAAACGATTAATGGTTATATGAGCGGCGTGTATTATAGCTATTTAACCAACTTATCTTTGCGCACTTACGCACAGGTACCCAATTTAGTGCCAGCTAATATTGAATCTCGCTATCGTTATAACCAAGATTTTAAAAGCATTGAGGCCATGGTGCCGGCGGTTATTCCACTGCTATTGGTATTTATTCCTGCGATATTGATGGCGCTTGGCGTAGTGCGGGAAAAAGAGTTGGGTTCAATCATAAACTTATATGTAACACCGGTTAACCGGCTGGAATTTATTATTGGCAAACAGCTGCCTTACATTTTAGTGAGTATGATCAGCTTTTTTGGTTTAGTCGCACTTGCTATTACCGTGTTTGGTGTGGCGCTAAAAGGCAGCTTTTGGGCGCTTAGTTTGGCTGCATTATTATACGTTACAGCGACTACCGGAGTTGGGCTGTTAATTTCGGCTTTTACAAAAACACAAATTTCAGCATTGGCAGCCACTACGGTGGTTGTGTTGATGATTGCCGTTAACTTTTGTGGGCTAATTGACCCTGTTTCTTCCTTAGAAGGGTTTGGCGCTATTATTGGCAAACTGTTTCCGACCACCTACTTTTTAGAGGCGTGTCGGGGGGTCTTTAATAAAGCGCTTAATTTTTCTGATTTATCAGCCCAGCTACTGCCTTTATTCGCTTTTATACCTGTGCTGACTCTGGCCAGTGTATTTTTACTTCCAAAGCAGGACAAATAGCCATGCAACGTCACGGAAACATTGTTAATTTAGGTATTAAAGAGTTGCGTAGTTTATGGCGTGATAAGGTTTTACTGCTATTTGTTTTTTTTGCTTTTACTGGGTTGATTTATGTGGTGGCTTCAGCCACGTCGATAGAGTTAAATAATGCGCCGATTGCAGTTGTTGATCACGACCAATCGCAATTATCTAAGCGTATTATTAATGCCTTTTATGAGCCTTACTTTAAAACGCCAGACAGTATTTCATTAAGCGATGTTGACTCAGCTATGGATAATGGCCGTTATACTTTTGTGCTTAATATCCCGCCTTATTTTGAGCGTGATGTACTTGCAGCTAAGCAACCTACAATTCAAGTAAATATAGATGCTACACGCATGTCGCAAGCATTTATTGGTGATAACTATATTCAAACCATTATTAACGGCGAAGTAAATGAGTTTGTGCAAGGTTATCGAACCGTTTATTCATTGCCAATAAAGCAATCGGCGCACATTATGTTTAATCCAAACATGACAAGCGTATGGTTTGGTAGCGTAATGGAATTGATGAACGTGATCACAATGATTTCTATTATTTTAACTGGCGCCGCGGTGATCCGTGAACGCGAACACGGCACATTAGAGCATTTATTAGTGATGCCGTTAAGCCCCTTTGAAATAGTGATGGCGAAAATTTGGGCCAATGGGTTAGTGATTTTATTACTGACTACGTTTTCATTATTTATTGTGATCGAAGGTTTGTTACAAGTGCCTATTCATGGCTCGCCAGGCTTATTTTTATTTGGCGTTGCGATTCATTTATTTGCGACCACATCGCTGGGTATATTGTTGGGAACGCAGGCGCGCACTATGCCGCAACTCGGGTTATTGATGATCTTAATTTTATTACCATTACAAATGCTCTCTGGCGGTGTTACGCCGCGAGAAAGTATGCCTGAGGTGGTGCAAAATATAATGTTATTGGCGCCAACAACGCATTTTGTAAAATTTGCTCAAGCAATTTTATACCGAGGAGCAGGGTGGGATGTAGTTTGGCCTTACTTTTTAGCATTAACTGTTATTGGCAGTGTGTTTTTTATTGTTGCATTAATGCGCTTTCGTAAATCAGTGGCGCAAGGTTAGGGTATTAAAATATAACGCGTGTTTTCAAAAAAGTGGCTGTTTAAGATAAAGCCACCCGTTAACGTTAAAGCGCTAATGGGTGGCTATTGAAGTATGGGGGAGTGATACCATCCGCAATAATAATTAAGCGAATGGGGATGACTTAGTTTAGTCTTGGGTTAATTTCTAAAGGAGACAGCGTAATGGTCGCATTACTGCTTGCTCCTTTATATTCTTGATAGTCTTTGTTTTCAAACAGCGTGTAAAAAACATCAACATAATCGTCATTATTAGTAAACCATTCATCCGGCATTGCTTTTAGTAGTTCATTGGTCAGCTTAGGGATAATGGCATAACCTTGCGCTTGTAAATCAGGAATGCTCGCCATTACTTGCTCTGATATTTCTAATAATTTTATTGCTAGAGTTTTATAGTTGGTGTTGTCATCTTGTTCCATTAAGAGTAAATCGACCGCTTGCCAACGATAACGCTGCCAATGAATTAAAACCTGATTAGGGCTGTAATCGGTTTTGTCATGATCTAAATAAGGTAAATCAACGATATCTAATATTGGTTCATCTCGGGTCGGGTCGATACCCGTTACAATGGCATAAATTTCAGCACCACCTGAGATCCAAGGTTCTTTGTCATCTTCTAAGCGTATTTTTTTCAATACACTGGTTTGCAGGGGTTGTTCATTGCTTAACTGGTTTTGTGGACTAACCGTGGTTTTACTGAATTTGTTAGCAGATAAAATTCCTCTCATTACTGCAATACCCGCATCTTGTACTTTTTGTTGATCTAATTCGACAATAAATACAGGTTGGGTCGGCATTTGATCAACACTAAGATAGTGAATGTCACCAAACTGATCGAACGCTTCAATCTCGCTCCATTGCGAATCGTCACCAGCAGGTGCAAATGCAAATAAAGGGCGTTCGCCTTGCTGCCAAGCGCTAAGCATTGTGTCACTTGCCAAACGCACTTGTAACAAACTACCGGTGTTTTGTGGTAAACCTTTAAGCTGTTGTAATGCGCTGTTTGCTAAACGAGTATTTTGTTGTGTGTGCATGCCTAAAGACGGTAGCTGATCCGCATTCAAAACCAGTTTATATTGGCTTAGCGTTTGTTTAAGATCAGCGTTTAATACACTGTAATTAAGCGCTATTTGTTTTGCAAAATTGCGTTTAATGGTGGTTACGTCTTTGTATTGCGCCAACTTAGACAAGTTTTCACCTTTTTCGATTTCATATTGAGCTGAAAAAGCGGGCGCTGATACACAGTTCAACAGAGCTAAGGTTGCCAAGCATTTGGTTATTTTATTCATCATATTTATTTTACCGTTCCGTTATCAGTAACGCTATAAAACAATACTTAGAATAAATAATCAAACAAAATTTATAAAGTAGGTAATTAGTATTGTTTTTGTGGTTGCGCTTAGGCTGCAAAAAATACCAAGCCGCTGTTATAGAGTAAGTTTTATATAAAGAATGAATCTATTACAAAAAATCATTTTACTAAAAAGTAATTTCTATATATATCAGTGGCTTATATGTGGCTTGATAGTTGCTATAACTACTACTCTAATACCAACACAAAGGATTAAGCAATGACCGATATAGCACATTCAGCGTTTATAGCATTTTATTTATATTTAATTATGGTGTTAGTACAGTGGGCAGTGGCGACGTTTAGTAAAGCCAAACAGCCTGGGGCTGTGCCAGGAAAAATTGATAAAGACCTATCTCATGAGAGTTTTATATTTAGAGCGCATCGCACCTTTCATAACACATTAGAAAACAGCGCGTTATTTATAGGAACGGTTTTATTTGCCTTTGTGATTAATTACCACAGTTCGGTTTTTGCAATCTGTATTTGGGTTTACGTCATTGCACGTTTAATTCATATGGTACTGTATTACGCAATTGCCACAGAGAAAAACCCCAGCCCGCGTAGCTACTTCTTTTTGATTGGCGTAATTGCGAATCTAGTTATGCTGGTGATGCTAGGGCTAAGATTAGCCAACTAATAAAACCTGATAAAGCGAAAAGCGTTATTTGCTTTTCGCTTTTACATTTAGTTATCTACTACAGGTTTTTTTGTGCGGGTAACCCAAAAGCAAATTAACGACCCAATAGTCACGAGTACAACACCTTGTAAAAAATAGTCAGCTAAAGCAACGGATAAGTTAATAGAGGCAAACACAGTGGAGAAAATAGGGGTAAAATAAGACAAGGTGCCTAAAAGTATCATATTTCCACCTATAAATGGCTGACTTCACAAAGCAAATCCTGACCCAATAACAAGAGTATCGAGACTGGAAATACGATGATCTACTTATGGAGCTTGAATTTAAGGCAAACGATATACTCTTGCTTATTTCAGCTTAAATAACTATGAATTTTATGGTGTAACCTGGTACGAAAAATGGACATTGGGATGTAAGATTCAGTTTAATACGTCATCATCGATGAAAAAGGTACGTACAAAAGTTCGGCGTTTTAATCGGAACTTCACATAGCAAACTATTGTTTTCTAACCGACCTTTTTCTAAATATATTTGGTTGCCATCCCCAGTGTAGGGAACCGAGCCGTAAAAATACGGTAATAAAGAGTGCGCCTAAAATACACCAAACATAATGTACTTCTAATAGAAACAGTGTGGCATAAGTTAAGCCACCAGATAGGCACGCGGTGGAGTAGAGCTCTTCGCGCATGACAAGGGGGACTTCACGGCATATTACATCGCGCATTAGACCACCAAAGATGCCCGTGGTCATGCCCATAGTAATAGCCACAATCATCGTAGTGCCTTCGATTAAGGACTTTTCAATGCCAACAATATTAAAAATTGCCATGCCCAAAGCATCGACCAGCAACATGTAATAGTTTGATACGTGAGGTAAATGACGAATAAATATTACGGCGATAAATATGGCGCTGTATGTTGCGTATAAATAATCCGGTTCGGCTATCCAAAATACTGGGTGGTTTAATAATACGTCGCGCAGTGTGCCGCCGCCGAGCGCTGTCACTGACGCGACAACCACAACACCAAAACCTCCTATGTTTTTTTCATGGCCCATTAGAGTACCTGAGATGGCAAAAAACGCTACCCCGATCAAATTTAACAAATGAAAATAGTCAGATGCCATTGTGGTCTCCATACCATTACCAAAAAAGTAGCCTATTAGGATAGCGTACTGATGATTTATTTAGCCTGAACATAGGTATTATGCATGATTAAGTTTTAAAACAGTGCTTGCAGCGCTCTTATATTCTCAGTACAAGAATGCAAATAAGCGCTGATACAGCTAAATACGGCACTATAAATTGACTTAAAGCGCAAATAAATTGAACGCATTAAATGGTTGTTCGTCCATAAATCATTGCTATTAGCTGTTGTTATAGTTATAACGGATGTTGATTGTTTCAGAAGTTTCTGAAATTAAATGGAGGTTGCCGAGTGTTTTGCACTCAAATTACTAGGACAATACCCATCTAATGCGCGTGCTTTGCGCCTCTCTAATTGGAGAAGTAAGTGAATAAACATGTTTTTGCTGCTGCCCTCAGCTCTGTTATGGGCTTTATGCTTCCAGCGTTTGCTGATGTTCCAAATCCGACTGATACCCCATATTCCGGCACTATAAAAATAGCTGTTGATGCCACAGATCTAGCTCATCGTATTTTTAAAATAAACGAAACTATCCCTGTTAATGCTGGTGAAATGACTTTGCTTTATCCGCAATGGATACCTGGACATCACTCACCAGTTGGACCAATAAGTCAGTTGGCTGGATTGAAAATGTCAGCAAAAGGTAAAGTGATCGAATGGCAACGAGATCCTGGCAACGTATATGCTTTTAATCTTAAAGTTCCTAAAGGTGTACGTGAGTTGCATGTTGAATATCAATTCTTGTCACCACAAAGTTCAGAGCAAGGGCGCGTTATGATGACGCCAGAAATGCTCAATTTACAATGGGATACAGTAGCGCTTTACCCTGCTGGGCACTATAGCCGTAAAATTAAATTTCAACCGAGTGTAACGTTACCAAAAGGGTGGCAGTTTGCTACTGCACTTGAAAAGTCTTCGCAAAAAGGCAATACAGTTACCTTTGAGGGAATTGATTTTGAAAACCTTGTAGACTCGCCAATGTTTGCCGGTAGCCACTATAAGCGTGTTGATTTAAACCCAAATGCAGATACTCCGGTGTTCTTAAATGTCTTTGCCGATAAAGAAAAAGATCTTGAGATCAGTGCAGAAGGGTTAACAGCACACCGTGAGCTTATTCAACAAATGTATGCGCTTTATGGTGCACATCACTTTGATCATTATGACTTTTTACTTGCCCTGACAGATAAGTTAGGCGGTATCGGCATGGAACATCATCGCTCAAGTGAAAATAGCGCGAAAGAAAATTATTTTACTGACTGGGATAAGTCATGGGTCGGTCGCGATTTATTAGCACACGAATTTAATCATTCATGGAATGGTAAATATCGTCGCCCTGACGCATTATGGACACCGACCTATAACCAAGTTAAAGAAGCTAATGGTTTATGGGTATATGAAGGGCAAACACAGTTTTGGGGGCAAGTCATTGCGGCTCGTTCAGGACTTTGGAGCCAAGAAAATGCGATGGATATGCTAGCTCGTTTAGGTGCAACCTACGACCAAGGCCGACCTGGCATGGCATGGCGTAATATTTTAGATACAACCAACGATCCAACTATCGCTCAGCGTTCATCTTTGCCTTATCGTAGTTATCAAATGAGCGAAGACTATTACTCTGGTGGAGAATTAATTTGGTTTGCGGTTGATGCAAAATTACGTGAATTGAGTAACAACAGTCATTCATTAGATGATTTTGCCCACAACTTTTTTGGCGTAAACCCGGGTGATTGGAATGTGTTGACCTACAAATTTGATGATGTGATTAACACGCTTAATGGTATTGAAAAGTATCAATGGGATGACTTTATTAATTCGCGTTTAAAAGGCCATGTTAACTTATCTAAATCACTGGAAGACCAAGGTTGGAAATTGACCTATAACGATAAAGCCTCTGAGGGCATTAAAGCAATTGAAAGCCGCTATAAATCAACTGATTTACTTTATTCTCTGGGCTTCTCGGTAAATAAAGAAGGCAAAATGCGTGACGTATTATGGGATAGCCCTGCATTTAATGCGGGTCTTGCGCCAAGTATGCAAATTGTTGCCGTTAATAATACTCAATTTAGTGCTGATGCACTCAAAGATGCAGTGACGGATGCTAAAGGCTCAAAAGCGCCAATTAAGCTCTTGGTGAAAAACTTTGATCAGTACAGTGAAATCCAGATCGATTATCATGATGGCCTTAAATATCCTCACCTTGAACGTATTGAAGGTAAGCCTGACTATTTATCACAGCTACTAACCGCACGATAAAATAAATCCGCGTAGGTTTATCAATACTTTTAAATATACCCACAGAGTGTGGGTATATTTATTTTATGCTAACCGATTATGATTTAGCATGTACGTTGGAGTTCTGGTTATTTTTTCATCGCAAAGTAATCCACAACTAACTGCGTCATCGCATTCACGCCTAATTGCAGTGCTTGCTCGTCAGCGAAAAACTGTGGTGAATGATTACTTGCTGCCGTTTTTGCATCTTGACCTTGTGGGGTAACACCTAAAAAGAAAAACAATCCAGGAGTTTCTAAAGCGTAATAGCTGAAATCTTCAGCGCCGGTGATCAAATCAGTGGTAATGATATTCTCAGCCCCAGCAACTTTAGTTAGTGTTGGCGTCATTTTTTGCGTGAGTTTTACATCGTTTACGGTGACAGGGTAGCCGTGGTCGATATGTACATCAGCTTTAGCACCACCGGATTCAGCGACCATTTCAGCTGTTTTCACTAAACGCTTTTTGATATCAGCGCGCATTGCTTGGTCAAAGGTGCGAATAGTGCCAATTAACTCGACACTATCCGGAATGATATTGGAACGTACGCCGCCATTAATAGCACCAAACGAAATAACTGACGGCGCTTTAGTAACATCAACTTGGCGAGATGAAATTGTTTGTGTGGCCATAATTATTTGTGATGATGCAACAATCGGATCAACACCATTCCATGGTCGTGAACCATGAGTTTGGCGGCCTTGTACATTAATTGTAAATGAATCTTCACTGGCCATAAGCGGGCCTTCACGGAAGCCAATTTGGCCTGTGTTTAATGAACTGGTTACATGTAAACCAAACACGGCGTCAGGTTTTTCTTTAAATAAGCCTTCTTTTAGCATGAGTTCAGCACCGCCTTCTTCACCTTCTGGGGCACCTTCTTCAGCTGGTTGAAAGACAAATAATACATCACCCGCTAAGTCATCTTGAATTTTAGCCAACGATTCAGCTACAGCCATTAGAATAGCGACATGGTTATCATGGCCGCAGGCGTGCATAACACCGACTTCATTACCACGGTAGGTTGAGGTCTGAGTTGAAGCAAACGGTAAATCAACTTGCTCAGTGACAGGCAAGGCGTCCATATCGGCACGCAGCGCCACTAAAGGGCCTTTTTTACCACCTTTGAGTTTAGCAACTACACCCGTATGGGCTATCCCAGTTTGTACTTCGAGCCCCAGTGCTTTTAAATGTTTAGTAATGTATTTAGCCGTTTCAAATTCGCGGTTACTAAGCTCTGGGTATTGGTGAAGATGGCGTCGCCAAGTGATCACTTTTTCACTTACACTGTGGTTAGCTTTTTTTAGATTCTTGTTGAGCTGTTGATCAGGAGCTGCTGCAAAACTTGGTGCAGATAACGTACTTAGCAATAAGCCGCTGTAAATAACTTTGTGTAACATAATGATCCCTTTTATTATTTGATTATTAAAACTAATGTAGAGTAAACCGATATGAATGAACAGGACCGTGCGATAGTTAACCAAGGAAATTGGTTTAGTAGCCGCTCTAAAGAATTTCAACACCAGCTATTGTTACATGCAAAAGTAATTAAACTCGATGCGGGTGAAGCATTATTTTTAAGAGGAGATGAAAATGCGGGTTTATACGCTGTTGTTAATGGAGTTATGCGAGTTAGTGGAGTAAATGGAGAAGGTAAAGAAGCGGTACTGAGTTTTATAGATCCAGCTATTTGGTTTGGTGAAGTTGCTTTATTTGATGGTGGTTTGCGTACCCACGATGTTTATGCACAAACACCCGCTCGATTGCTACATGTACCGCATCGGGCACTGATACAATTATTAGCAATCACGCCTATTTACTGGCATGATTTTGGTGTTTTACTTTCACAAAAAATGCGGCTGCTGTTCACTTCATTAGAAGATCATGCTTTATTAACTGCCCAGCAAAAAGTCTGCAAACGGCTGGTTATGATGGCAACCATGTCGCTGCCCAGTAATACCGCTACTATTATGTTATCGCAGCAACAACTCGCAGATATGACCTATTTAACTCGTCAAACTATTAATCAAATCTTGCAGTTATTAAGTGAAAAAAAGCTTATTTCCCTGCATTACCAGCGTATAGAAATTCTTGATAAACAACAGCTGGCTTTACTTGTACATTAGCTGCGTTATTATTTTTACCTGATATAAGTACATTGGCCTTAAATTTGCTTTATAAAATAAAACTATCAATGGATTTGAAGCAATGAGCTCACTAATATTTAATAATCAGTACCGGACAGAACCTTATAACCCTCCTGTGCAAGCGAAAAGCATAAGCCATCCTAAAGCGGCAACCGAATTGCCAGAAACGGCAATAAATAGCCAAGCTAATACTGTTAGCAGCCCTAAAAACCCTTTATATGGAAAAGACTTTTTAGAAAAAGCAAATGAAGCGCTTATTTATCAACGATTAGGTGTTGATAAAGATAAAATAGCTGAACTTAAGGCCGCGATTGAAAAGCTGACAGAAAAAATACAAGAGCAGGGAGGGGGGAATGACGAATTAGCAAAACAAATGGAATCGTTACAAAAAATGCTTGGACAAGAATATCAAAAAGGCCGTGAGTTACAATCTAAAACTCCGGATCACGATAAAGGTAAAATCATAAGCGCATTTGTATAAGTGGATTTTACAAATGTCGGCTAGAAGACATTGTTACGTTGTGTTAACTGCTAAAGTAAATAATAAGATAATTATATAAAGTAAAGAAAATGAAAACACTGCAACAACAACTGGGCAATTATGGCTTATATCACCGTTCAAAACGCAATGTACTCACACACTTTTTTGGTATTCCACTCATTGTATACGCTGTATTGTGTTTATTAGCGCGTATTTATTTACCGGTTGCTGATCATGTTATCAATGGCGCTCATGTTTTTGTGTTAGCTACTGTGATTTATTATTTACTGCTTAATGTCTCACTAGGTTTGATAATGGCTGTTATTTTAGTAGTAATGAGTATAGCGGCTGCGCCAATTGCATCACTTAGTTTTACTAGCTGGTTAGCTGTTAGTATAGGTGTTTTTATTTTTGGCTGGGTTTTACAGTTTATTGGGCATTATTTTGAAGGTAAAAAACCAGCTTTTGTTGATGACTTAATCGGGCTTATCATTGGGCCATTATTTGTGCTTGTTGAGGCGCTTTTTTTACTCGGACTATATAAACAACTCGAGCAACAGATCACAGACATTGCGGGTCCTACAAAGCCTTAATAATAATCATAGGTAGAGCATGAACTTTAATAATAAAACGGTGTGGATCACCGGGGCATCATCAGGTATTGGTAAAGAGTTAGCGATACAGTTAGCACACTTAGGCGCTAATATTATTTTATCAGCCAGAAGTGCAGATAAACTAAATCAACTTTGTAGCGAGTTACCGGCTGGACAACACAAAGTAATACCACTTGATTTATCACAACCTGAGCGGGTACTTGAGTATGTTGCAAATAGTATGGCTACGATTGGTAACGTTGATATTTTAATTAATAATGGTGGCGTGTCGCAGCGTAGTTTGTTTTTAGAAAATGACTTTATTGTGTATCGTCAACTTATGGAAGTTAACTATTTTGGTTTGATTGCGCTAACTAAAGCGGTATTACCGAGTATGGTTAAAAATGGCGGCGGCTGTGTAGTATCAATCAGTAGTGTCGCAGGTAAAGTTGGCTCTAAATTCAGAACCGGTTACTCAGGCTCTAAATATGCAGTCGTTGGTTTTATGGATTGTTTGCGAGCTGAAGTGGCCGATAAAAACATTCATTGTTTGACTATCTGCCCAGGCTCTATAAAAACGGCTATTGCTCATAATTCACTTAATGAACATGGTATTGCGCAAAATAAGGCTGAACACTCCATTGAAAATGGTATGGATGTAACGGCTGCTGTGAAGCAAATGGTCAGTGCAATAGCTAAACGTAAAGATGAAGTGGTGGTTGGCGAGGGGATCAGTGGCTGGGCTCCGACTATAAAACGTTTCTTTCCTAGTTTTTTTAATCGTATGACAGCGAAAAAGAATTATCGTTAAACAAACGATGAATAACACCGTGCTGGTATGCATTAACAGCGGCTTTATAGTTTATAAATTAGCTATAAATTGATTTTTTTGCAGTATTAGTAAACAGTTGTGCGTAGAACGATGGGTTAGAATGTAGAAAAAACAGGCGATCGCTTATGATCTCGCTGGAATTGGTCTTTTATACTTGCACCGATAATTATATGCACTTAAAGTAGCTAAAATGATGTAAACGAGTGATGAATACTGTGGAACAAAAACAACTTAAAGAATTAACACCAGAAGAACAAGAACAAGCAAAGCAGCAAAGTATTGCATGGCAACGTGAGTGTTTTCAAAATGCACAAAAGCATTTAGCAGAGAAGGGCGTAATGCCAAAAACTTTGCTAGAAAAAGAAAGCCGCTTTATCGCTCCGTTATGTGCCCTATGGAAGTTTAAAGGCCAAGACGGTAAAAGTTATTGGGTTATCACCGGTCGCTTACCAACTGATCATGCGTTAGCATCAGTTGCCGAAAATGCGCGTGATGCGCTGCGATATTTTTCTCTGCAATGGCAGTTAAAAGCAGATCAAATTATGCAAACCGGTGGACACGATAAAACTAAAGTTGATTTTGCAAACCTACTAATTAATCGTGCGCATGGTATTTATGAAATGTACGAAAAAGAAGAGCTGTGGGCAAACGAAGTTAATTGACCTGAAAGCTTATTTATAATTTTAACTTAAAGATTTTAATATAAAGAACAGCTTTAAAAATTAAAAAAGCGAACGTGTTATGTGGAGTTACACATTAATATGTTCGCTTTTTTAATGCCCATTGCGTTAAATTGGTGGTTTTTAACTCGCTAGGATGGCCATTTTTAATAAATTTTTATCAATGCACCAGTGTAAATGGTTTCGTATTGAATTTATTAATGGGGCATTGCATACGAAGCCGTGGAATACCTGCTTCCATAAACACACAACCTTGTTGTTCAAAGCCATTACGTTTAAATCGTTCTACCTCATTTAAAATACAATTAATGCTGACGCAATCACAACCCTGCTGTTGTGCAAGCTCAACAATATAATTCAGCAATGAACGATAGACGGAGCGATTACGGTGCTCTGGCAGCACCGCAATACGGCCAATAAGGCCATCGCTACATAATCGGCCTGTTGCAACTGGGCCTTGGCTGTCATCTGTTACCAGTATATGATGAGCATATCTATCAAGATTATCAAACTCGATATGTTTGGGAATATGTAGTTCACATACAAATACCCGCTCTCTGATCTGTTGTAGTAACTCCTTGCCTATATCCCATTCTACCTTGTTGATATGATAGCCCATACAAACACACTCCTAGCAAAACCAAATCCCCTCATTAATTAGTGTAGTAAAGGTTTGTATAAAAACTAAACTATTTTTTGAACTATTTAGTTGCTCTGCTGTCACCATAGTATGGTCAGTGAGTAATTTAACCGCAGTTAAGTCACTAACAGGGAGTGGGTAGTTTTCACCATTTACGCTGAGAAGTATTTCATTTTCAAAAACTTGATACAATGCACGGGTGCCACCGAGGCGCTCAAAAATCACATCATCATCATTCAATAGCTCAGCTATTTGTTCACTATTAAATAAATCTTCTGGTGGCATTAAATCCATTTCATGCTTAGGTTGACTAAGTGTATTACCTAACCAAGATTTAAGTAATGCGTCGTCATTTAGGGCCGCTTGCATTAATAGTTTAATGTTTTCGACTTCGCAAGCTTGGATCTCACCTTTAGAATCGCGCAGTGTTATTGCAGGGTCTTGATAACGGCTATTTCCCGCTTCTTTATCAATGATGTGATCAGCAAAGTTTGATAATAGATCGCGTTGATTTGGTGCACGAAATCCGATCGAGTAGTTTAATGCGTTTTCTACAGCATAACCTTCATGTGGGCAGCCCGGCGGGATGTATAAAATATCGCCTAGTTCTAGGATGCAATCAATCACGGCTGGAAATTGTTCAACTTGTAATAAACTTTTATTTTGTGCAAATTGTTTTAGTTTATTATCTGGCATACCGACACGCCAATGACGCTTGCCTTCACCTTGAATAATAAATACGTCATATTGATCTAAATGCGGACCGACTCCACCCCCAGGCGTTGAAAAGCTGATCATTAGGTCATCAATACGCCAATTAGGAATAAACCGAAATGGTTCCAGCAGCTGCGCAGCATTAGGATGCCAATGATCGACTGCTTGTACGAGTAGGGTAGAATGTTGCTCGGTTAGTAATTCAAAATCTTCAAATGGGCCATGATGCGCTTGCCAGTCATTATCATGATTAGTGATAATACGCGATTCAATGCTCTCTTCCATGGCAAGACCGGCAAGCTCATTAGCATCAAGCGGGTCGGCAAAGTCTGTAAACCCTTGCTTGATCAAGAGCGGTTTTTTTTGCCAATACTGTGTTAGAAAGTCTTGCTCGGATAAGTCGTTAATCGTTAATTGATACATGCTGCGCCCATTAAAATGAAAAAAGCGAAAGGCAAGAGCCTTTCGCTTTATAGTGTATATAAAATAAGTTGTCGCAGAAAGCTTAAACTAGGTTGTCGATAAACTCGACAGCACGACCAATATAGTTAGCCGGTGTTAGTTTTTTCATTTCTACTTTTGCTTCTTCCGGTAACTCTAAACCATCGATGAAGTCAGCCATGATCTCTTGATTTACACGTTTACCACGGGTTAAATCTTTTAGCTTTTCGTATGGTTTTTCGATGCCGTATTTACGCATTACCGTCTGAATTGGCTCTGCTAGCAGTTCCCAGTTCTGATCCAACTCGTCAAGTAATCGTTGCTCGTTTACTTCTAACTTGCTTACACCTTTTAGGGTTGACTGGTATGCAATTAGCGCATAACCCATACCAACACCTAAGTTACGCAGTACTGTTGAGTCAGTAAGGTCACGTTGCCAGCGAGATACCGGCAGCTTTTGCGCTAGATGAGCGAAAATAGCATTTGCTAGACCTAAGTTACCTTCTGAGTTTTCAAAATCAATCGGGTTAACTTTATGTGGCATAGTTGATGAACCAATTTCACCCGCAATGGTTTTTTGTTTAAAGTGATTTAGCGCTATATAGCCCCATGCATCACGGTCAAAATCTAATAAGATAGTGTTAAAGCGAGCAATCGCATCAAATAACTCGGCAATGTAGTCATGCGGTTCAATTTGCGTTGTAAATGGGTTGAATGTTAACCCTAGGCTAGTTACAAATTGCTCAGCATGATTGTGCCAATCGTAATCAGGGTAGGCACTGAGGTGAGCATTGTAGTTACCTACAGCACCGTTGATTTTACCTAGCATTTCAACTTGTGCAATTTGGTCACGTTGACGCTTTAAACGCATATATACGTTGGCAAATTCTTTGCCCATAGTTGAAGGTGTTGCAGGTTGACCGTGAGTACGTGTCATCATTGGTACTGCTTTGTACTCAATGGCTTTTTCTTTAATTGCATTAAGTAGTTGATCACAGTAAGGAAGTAATACTTCGTTACGTGCTTCAGTGAGCATTAAACCGTGAGACAGGTTATTGATGTCTTCTGATGTACATGCAAAGTGAATAAATTCATTAATTGCATGTAACTCGGCGTTGTCAGCTACTTTTTCTTTTAATAAGTATTCAACGGCTTTAACATCGTGGTTTGTAGTACGCTCGATATCTTTTACACGTTGCGCATCGGCTTCGCTGAAGTTATCAACAATCGCGTTAAGTAAAGCATTGGCTTCGTCGCTAAATGCCGGTACTTCTTTGATCGCATCAGCTGCTGCAAGGGCTTGTAACCAACGAACTTCGACTGTTACACGGTATTTTATCAAGCCAAATTCGCTGAAAATACTGCGTAGTTCAGTGGTTTTGCTGCCGTAGCGACCATCCACCGGAGAGATAGCTGTTAACGCTGAAAGCTCCATAATAACTCCTAAATTTTAGTTTTGAACGATAATTAAATATGGTTTTTAGCAATGGCGATAATTCTTCTTTTCGCAAAGAAAAAGTGACGGCGTTTACCGCCCATTTGTCGCCATAATACTGCACTGCGAATACCTGCTAATAATAATGCACGTATTTTGTGTTGTACTAATTGCTGTTTTAGTAAGTCAGGCTTGCCATAAACCTGAATTCGGTGCCCTAGGGGGCTAAGCACCTTTGAATAAATATCGGCAAGAGCCGTAATAACAGTGTCATCAGTAATAGCAAAGTGATCAAGACGTCGCTTGATATCATCAATGCTTTTACCAAGCTCTGCTAAGCTACTTGCTTTTGCGCTCAGTGCACGCTCAAGTTGCATTAAACCGCCAACGTATTTGACGATTTCAACATCTTTCTTTTCACCTGCACTGAGTTGATCAAGTAAGATTTTATAACCATCTCTTAGATTCTCAGTGCCTTGATACACATCACTGGGTGAATCAGGGGAGGTTTGTACAATACTGGTTAATAGTTTTTCTAATTCGTAATCGTTGCTACTGCCGTACTGCGCTATTTTTTGAACTTGTTTAGCAACTTGGCACATGGCTGCTAATGCCATGACTTGGTGTTCATTCATTATTTGATCACCGAATCAATAATACCGCCACCTAAACATATTTCGTTGGCATAAAATACCGCAGATTGTCCTGGGGTTACTGCTTTTTGTGGTTCATCAAATAATACTCGGGCAAAACCATCATCGCCAACGAGCAGCGTACAGTTTAGGTCTTCTTGACGGTAGCGAGTTTTTACTGTGCAGCGGGTGGTACCTTTTGGCCCAACACGATCAACCCAGTGTAATTGGTTGGCATTTAGTCCATTGCTGTAAAGACGCGGATGGTCTTTACCTTGACCAACAATCAATACGTTGCGTTCTAAGTCTTTATCTACTACATACCATGGTTCGCCAGAGCCTTCTTTCATGCCACCAATTAGCAAACCTTTACGTTGACCGAGAGTGTGATACATCAAGCCTTCGTGTTCACCAACGTTGTTACCGTCTGTGTCTTCAATAACACCCGGTTGTGCAGGTAAGAATTTTTGTAGGAAGTCTTTAAACTTACGCTCACCGATAAAGCAAATACCGGTACTGTCTTTTTTATCGTGGGTAATTAAGTCTTGTTCTTCAGCAATGCGGCGCACTTCAGGTTTGGCAATATCACCAACTGGGAACAGCGTTTGTGCAATATGTTCATGACTTAATGTGTATAAAAAGTAGCTTTGATCTTTGTTATCATCAAGACCACGACACATAACGTATTTATCATCGCGTAATTCACGGCGTACATAATGGCCCGTGGCTATAAAGTCAGCGCCAAGCGCCGTTGCTGCAAATTCTAAAAAAGCTTTGAATTTGATTTCTTTATTACACATGATGTCAGGATTTGGCGTACGGCCTGCTTTATATTCAGCAAGAAAGTACTCAAATACGTTATCCCAATATTCTGCGGCAAAATTAACTGTGTGTAGTTCAATCCCCAGCTTGTCACAGACTGCTTGCGCGTCTTTTAAATCGTCGGCAGCAGCGCAATATTCATCATTATCATCTTCTTCCCAGTTTTTCATAAACAGGCCTTCAACTTGATAGCCTTGTTGTTTTAATAAATAAGCTGATACAGAAGAATCAACACCGCCGGACATGCCAACGATGACTTTAATGTGACTATTTTCGCTCATGGATAATTTCGCTTATACAGGTTGCTGTCATTTAAACTACTAGCGCATACGCGTATTATAGAGCTAAAAGGAGACACTCTGACAAATTACGCAGGCTATGAAAGGCCGCGATTATAGCAGTATACCCAAACCACCTCAAGATGCAGAATTCAGCGTTTCACAGGTGCTTAATATCAAGGCGTTACTTTGCAACAATGGCAGTCCCTTTTAATAAGTAACAACGCTGAGAGTAAGTGCCTGTGAAACGCCCAACGGGTTGGTTTAAAAGCGATTTATACTGCGTTATTGATTTTAACAATAGAACCACTATTACTTGCAATCAATGCCTTTACTAAATCGCTTTTAATTCCAACGACGCTCGCATCTTGAGGTGGTTTGGGTATATAGACAGCCAAGCCACCCAAGATATGAGTTTTGTAGGGAACAGTTTCGTAGCCAAATTGGCAGGGAAGGTGTGGTTTTTAAGTTGTATTAAAAACGATGAAGTTTTTTGTAATGACACTTGGCTGGTTAAGTTTCAAAAAACAGCGCTTGGATTTTGAAACTTAACTAGGGCGTTATGGCTAGGTAAAAATTATTCTACACCAATAAACCCACCGGTTTGGTGTGTCCACAACGCGGCATAAATACCATTTTGTGCCAGCAGTTCTTCATGGCTACCTTGCTCTACAATGCCGCCCTCATCAAGTACGATGAGCCGGTCCATTTGTGCAATAGTGGATAGTCGATGCGCGATGGCAATGACGGTTTTACCGGTCATTAAATCATCAAGACTAGCTTGAATAGCCGCTTCAACTTCAGAATCGAGCGCGCTGGTGGCTTCATCTAAAATTAATATCGGGGCGTTTTTCAGCAGCACCCGAGCAATGGCGATACGTTGGCGTTGACCTCCTGAGAGTTTTACGCCGCGCTCACCCACTTGGGCTGCAAAACCTTTGTTGCCTTTGCTATCTTCAAGGTCATCAATAAACTCTAGCGCTTTGGCTTGTTTAGCCGCTTTCATCATTTCTTCATCGCTGGCATCTGGGCGGCCATAAAGGATATTTTCTTTGACTGTCCGATGCAGTAAAGAAGTATCTTGGGTAACCATCGCAATGTACTTACGCAGGCTTTCTTGACTCACTTTTGAGATATCTTGGCCGTCGATGTTGATACTACCGCTATCAATATCGT
Source organism: Pseudoalteromonas sp. SR41-4 (assembly GCF_014163985.1). Classification (NCBI taxonomy): domain Bacteria; kingdom Pseudomonadati; phylum Pseudomonadota; class Gammaproteobacteria; order Alteromonadales; family Pseudoalteromonadaceae; genus Pseudoalteromonas; species Pseudoalteromonas sp. SR41-4. The sequence continues at coordinate 188,008 of NZ_JACJEI010000002.1, forward strand.
AAAAACGTAGCAACAAATTAACGAGTGTTGACTTACCAGCGCCAGAGCGACCAACAAGACCTATTTTCTCTCCGGCCTTGATGTTGAGATTTAAGCCATTGATAACAGCGCCGCGATTCGTTTCGTTTGCGGCTTTACCGTAGTTAAAATGCACATTATTAAAGTCAATTGCACCTGTGGTTACACTTAATGTGCTGGCATCAGGCAGATCATCGACTTCAATTGGGTTTGATAACGTTTTCATACCATCAGCGACAGTGCCGATGTTTTCAAACAAGCCACTAATTTCCCACATGATCCACTGTGCCATGCCATTTAAACGCAGTGCTAAGCTTACCGCAATTGCAATTGCGCCGGCACTAATGGCGCTCAGAGTCCATAAATACAAAGATAATGCCGCAACACTAAATACTAAAAAGTAGTTAAGCGTTTGAATGGCAAAATTTAAACTGGTAACTAAGCGCATTTGCTTATACACAGGTTGTAAAAAAACATCCATGCTGTCTTTTGCGTACTGCTCTTCACGTTGGGTATATGAGAACAATTTAATAGTCGAAATATTAGTGTAACTGTCGACTATTCGGCCGGTCATCTCAGAGCGAGCGTCTGCTTGCGAGCTAGCCACTTTTTTGAGCTTAGGTACATAGTACATTTGGATCAAAATATACAGAGCTAACCATACAAGCAAAGGAAGCATTAAGCGCCAATCGGCTTCGGCTACTAAAAACACCATAGCGCCAAAATAAACCACGATATACATTAATACATCAAGTAGTTTCATCACGGTTTCACGCACCGCGAGGGATGTTTGCATTACTTTGGTGGCGATGCGCCCTGCAAATTCATTTTGGTAAAAGCTCACACTTTGGCGAAGCAAATAGCGATGTGCTAACCAACGAATTGACATCGGGTAATTACCTAACAAGGCTTGGTGCAATATCGCAGAATGAAAAAACACCACGATAGGTAGGACAACAAGTAGCACTATCGCCATTTTTATGAGTTCAGATTTTTGCTCAACAAATAATGTTTCAGGGGTGTAGATACTTAGCCAATCAACAAGCTGGCCCATATAGCTAAACAGTGATACTTCTAAAATCGCGAGCAATGCTGCGCTTAGCGACATAAAAAATAGCGAGACTTCCATACCTTTAGTGTAGTGACGACAAAATGCAAATAGCGTCGCAGGAGGCTGGGTTGGCTTTTGTTCGGGAAACGGCTTGATCATCCGCTCAAATAATCGATACATTTTAATATCTTGAATAGCAAAAATGGCGTTAACTATATCACTGAAAAGCGACAAAAACAGGTTTGCATAGTGATCTTTTTGCTTGTTTGTCGGTTATTACAAAACAACAGTGACTACCATTTTATTTTGCCAATCAGCATATCTTTAAACATCACCCAGTCTGCCCATAAGCTATAAAACGGGTATTTGAACGTAGCAGGGCGGTTTTTCTCAAAGAAGAAATGACCAACCCAGGCAAAACCATAACCAATAATGGGTAGCAACCACAACAGCATAAATTGTTGGCTATACAGCACATACAAAACGATAATAAGCACCAAAGAGCTACCAAAAAAATGTAACCGTTTGCAGGTAATATTTTTATGTTCTTGTAAGTAGTATGGGTAAAACTTTTTAAAGCTAGTAAATTCTGGTGTATTTTTCATATCACATATCTTGTTAATGCTATTGACTGGTTTTAAATATTTAGTTTTACATTTCTTTACAGATATTAGGCGCTTTGATCTCATACTACTAGACATACTTAAGACAAATTTATACCGTTATGAGTCTAACAAATAATTAAAAGATCATAATCATGTTAAAAAAAGCCATTACTTGCGCGGTGTTAGTTGCGCTTTGGGGTTGTTCTGAATCGACATCAATATCAACAAACAATCAAAATAATGCAGCAGCACCGATAACTGCTAACCAATCTATCACTTACCCAGAAACAAAAAAAGGGACTGTGGTTGATCAGTACTTTGACGAGAAAGTGGCTGATCCATACCGTTGGTTAGAAGATGATATGAGCAGTGATACGGCTAAGTGGGTTAAAACACAAAATGAACTGACTTTTTCATATCTTGAAAATATCCCGTACCGGGATAAATTAAAAGCCAGCCTTGAAAAGCTAATGAATTACGAAAAAGTAACGGCTCCATTTACTGAAGGTGAATACACCTACTTTTATAAAAATGATGGCCTACAGAACCAATATGTACTTTATCGTAGAAAAGGCAAGGGCGAAGCAGAGGTTTTCCTCGATCCAAATAAGTTTAGCGAAGATGGTACAACTTCAATGTCTGGTCTGACTTTCTCTGAAGATGGTTCGCTAGCAGCTTATCAGATCTCTGAAGGTGGCAGTGATTGGCGTAAAGTCATTATTATTGATACGCAAAGTAAAGAGCAAATTGAAAGTGCATTAATCGATATAAAGTTCAGTGGTATTGCTTGGGTTGGCAACGATGGTTTTTATTACTCAAGCTACGATAAACCTAAAGGCAGTGAACTCTCGGCAAAAACTGATCAACACAAAGTGTATTACCATAAATTAGGAACTGCACAAACAACCGATGAACTTATATATGGTGGCTCTGAGGAACAAAAACATCGCTATATTGGTGCCTCGGTAACGCGTGATAATCGCTACTTATTGATTTCTGCTAGTGTTTCAACATCTGGTAATAAACTGTTTATTAAAGATTTAACCAAGCCAGACAGCAAACTTGTCACAGTGCTTGATAATACAGATTCAGACACTTACGTTTTAGATAACGACGGCAGTAAGTTATTTTTAGTAACAAACTTAAATGCGCCGAATAAGAAAGTAGTGACGGTAGACGCCGCAAACCCAACTGTTGAGTATTGGCAAGATTTGATCCCAGAAACAGATAATGTATTGAGTATGTCTAAAGGGGGGGATTTCTTTTTTGCAAAATACATGGTTGATGCCATTTCTAAAGTGCAACAATATGACAAAGCTGGCAAGTTAGTTCGTGAAATTAGTTTACCCGGTGTGGGTACCGCTCGTGGTTTCAGTGGTAAAAAAGAAAGTAGTACGCTTTATTATTCATTCGCTAATTACACAACGCCGGGCAATACCTATGCGTTTGATGTAAATACTGGTAACTCAGACGTTTACCGTAAATCTGGGGCGCAGTTTGATTCTGCGGCATATACTTCTGAACAAGTATTTTATAGTTCCAAAGATGGCACTAAAGTACCGATGATCATCTCCTATAGAAAAGATTTAAAACGTGATGGTACTAACCCAACTATTCTATATGGTTATGGCGGTTTTAATGCCAGCATGACGCCAAGCTTTAGTTCAACCATTGCTGCTTGGCTTGAGCAAGGGGGTGTCTACGCCGTGGCTAATATTCGTGGTGGCGGTGAATACGGTAAACAGTGGCATGATGCGGGTACACAACTTAAAAAGCAAAATGTATTTGATGATTTTATAGCTGCTGCTGAGTATTTAAACGCAGAGAAATACACATCAAGTGATTACCTAGCCGTTCGCGGTGGTTCAAATGGCGGTTTATTAGTTGGCGCGGTCATGACTCAGCGCCCTGAGTTATTTAAAGTCGCACTACCTGCAGTAGGCGTACTTGATATGTTACGGTATCACACTTTTACCGCCGGAGCTGGCTGGGCATATGACTATGGTACGAGTGAGCAAAGTAAAGAAATGTTTGATTACTTAAAAGGCTACTCGCCAGTTCATAATGTAAAAGCTGGGGTTAAATACCCAGCGACCTTGATCACCACAGGCGATCACGATGACCGTGTGGTGCCAGCTCACTCTTATAAGTTTGCAGCGGAGCTACAAGCCAAAGGTGCAGGGAACAATCCATACCTTATCCGTATTGAAACTAATGCGGGTCATGGTGCAGGTACACCAACCAGTAAAATTATTGATCAATATGCAGATATTTACGGTTTCACCCTTTATAACATGGGTATCAAATCACTGTAATTGAATAATATAAATAAAACACCGAAGCGATTGTTTCGGTGTTTTTAAGGTTGCGCAGTGGGACTTTGCAACGCAAGAGTATTAATTAGCTATTACTTGAAAAAAGGCGTTGGTGTGTTTTAAACGCATATTCGTCAGTCATACCACTTAAATAATCACAAATTACTCTGTGTGTATTACCATTTTGTTGTTGTGCTAGGCGAAACACATTTGCTGTGGTTTCAGGTAATAGTCGTAATGGTTCGCAGGCAAATGCTTCAAATAATTCAATAATTAATTTTTGTCCTTTAAACTCAATTTGCTGCATATGTGAAGCACGAATGAGTCGTTGATAAATAAATGACTTTAACGTCTCAAGTAAATGCTGATAACTGTGCGGTAATTCAACGGTGTAATTTAAAATTGGATTTTCAAACTCAAGTTCTGTGTGCACAATGGATGATTGAGTAATAAATAAGTTTACTAATTCCCCAATCACATCTTTACGTTGTGCTTCGCTACCTAAAAATAGCCGCTCGGTTAAGTTACTGTCGCTAAGCCACTCACATTGCACAAGCTCAAGTGCGGGTAAGGCATGATTTTGCCACTCTTTTAGGGTGATTTGCTCTGTTGCAATTGCGTCTTCAAGGTCATGTACGGCATAAGCGATATCGTCGGCAAGTTCCATAATGGCCGCATCAAGGGATTTAAAACTGGTTTTAGATCTAAACTCATCGACGGCCTTAAAATCGCCTAAGCGTTGTTTATCAGCGTCAGATAAAGGCGCTACAATCCAGTCAAAGGTCGCTTTATCATCCTTGTATAAACCTTTTGCTGGGCGCCAGTCGTCAGCTTTTATAAATGCACGTTGCGGATCATGATGTGGGATGGTGTGCCACAAGTCATCAATAAAAGCCGGGTATTTTATAAAGCCAAGCAAAGTACGGCGCGTTAAGTTCATACCATGACCATCACTGTATGGTTCAAGTCTTGAAACAATGCGCAGTGTTTGTGCATTGCCTTCAAAACCACCATGTTCACGCATCATGTAGTTAAGGGCAATTTCACCGCCATGACCATAAGGAGGATGGCCTATATCATGGGCCAAACAAAGCGTCTCAAGCAAACTAGGGTCGGGAAAATGTGTGAAGTCAGGGTGTTGTTTCTCTAAATGACGAAGTAAACCACTGCCAATTTGCGATACCTCTAAAGAATGGGTTAATCGTGTACGATGAAAATCATTTAGGCCAATCCCCATTATCTGAGTTTTAGCTTGTAAACGTCTAAATGCAGCTGCATGGATTATCCGGGAGCGGTCTACTTGCCACGCTGAGCGATTGTCATTAGGGCGAAACTTGTTTTGATTTATTATGCGGCTTTGCCAGTCTAATTTCATTAATGGGTATCCGGTAACTTCTTTAGCGTTTTTATGCGCTTAATTGTAGCCGATTTTTATAGATTATAAATCCTTCAAATGGGTATATTCGCCTTTATTGGAGTGCTTAGGTATAATGAATGGTCAGATGCGTGTGGATATACCATGCATAAACATTAGTTTTTTTGAGAGAATACATGCTTAAGTATCTATTTCGTTTAATCGTTAGCCTATTTTTTATTTGGGCATTGAGTTACCCATTTATAGAAAGGTCGAATTCAACTATTGAGGGCGAAACAGCCTTAATCAAGCCACCAGTCAAAAAGAAAGAAAAGCCATTACATAACGTTAAGCTTCCTGATTTTAACGGCTTTAGTGATGTAAAAGAAAAAAAACATGCTTTTTTTAACTTTATTCGGCCGCATGTTGAGGCTGAAAATAAAAAAATCCTGCAGCAACGGGCAACGCTGGAGATTGCATTGATGATGGTGCAATACGATGAGCCATTAAGTCGCACGCAAACTAAGCAAGTTAAAACGATTTTAAACAGCTATAAATTACCAGAAACGATTGATAGTTTGTCTTTGCGTCAGGCATTACGTCGAGTTGATATTATTCCTAAAGAGCTAGCGCTGATGCAAGCGGCAAACGAATCAGCATGGGGAACGTCTCGATTTGCTCGAATAGGATTAAACTTTTTTGGTCAGTGGTGTTATAGCAAAGGCTGCGGTATGGTGCCTAATCGTCGTAATACTGGTGCAGACCATGAAGTGGCGGCATTTAAATCTGTGCGAGCAGCCGTGACTTCTTATTTTAAAAATATTAATACCCATGCAGCTTATAAAGAGTTACGTAGTATCCGCGCCGATTTGCGTTTACAAGAAAAGCCAATTTCAGCGACTAAGCTAAGTTACGGATTAATCTCCTATTCCGAGCGTGGTGAAGCGTATATCGAAGAATTAAATCAAATGATCAACCAAAATAGAGCTTACTTTGATGAATAACCCAGTACGTAGTATCAGTCATATTATGGCATTAGCCGTTGTACTAATAGCAACGTTTACTGTGCAAGCAAAAGAGTTTGTGGTTTCCTATGATGGCTTTTATGATCGTTTAAAAGTCGTCAATAAAGGTGATTTTCAATTTGCTCAGGTCAATTTTTACATCACCGACATTGCCAGTAATGACGAATGTTTAATTAAAACCGGGCGCATTATTACTGAGCGAGAGGAATTTTCACTTAATTATACTGAGCATGCTCAGCTTTTACTTCCTTTTGATAAACAACTTGATACAAATAAAGCTGTGGTGGTTATCGAGCCTCAAAATGAAAACCATGATTGCCAGTTAAAACTGCAAATTGAGGCGCGTGAGTTCAATAATAGTAATTTAAATAAACACCAGTTGTATCAGCTTAATGATGAGTTTGATGAATTATTATCGGATCTGTCGGGATTTTTTGTTAGCAAACTGATGAGCTTTTTATTGCCTGAACAACAAGGTGTGGTGCTGACTTTTGCAGAGCCAGTGACGATTGCCGATCCTGCTTTTGATTGCCAAGGAGCAATTTGTCATGTCAGTGTTACTGAGCAGTGGGAAGACGATAAAACAGCATTTACTGTGCCGGTGCCATTACTAAAAGTAACGCCATGGATTGCTAAGTAGTAAAAAACAGTTGAGTAAGCGCTGTTAACAGCAGCGCTTGATTTATATTATTACTAATCAAGAGTAATCAAGAGTAATTAAAAAATATCCTTCCATATTTACTAATCAATGCCTATGAATAACCTTGTTTTTAGCCAATTGAGTTACACGCAGCCCAAAGCACGTTAAAATACAGTCATTATAGATTTAAAATAATTCCTTAGATATGAATAAAACCCATGTGATTGAATGCCTGCGTTTTGCTTTAGAGGCGCAACTTAGTACCGCGCAGGCTGCTGCAAAGACAGCCCATGACACCGCCACTCATGAAGAAAATATTGCTGAAAATAAATACGATACATTAGGCCTAGAAGCTGCCTATTTAGCGCAAGGGCAAGCACAGCGTGTGAATGACTGCCATTTGAGTATTATCGAGTTTGAAAAGGCATTTAAAATCGCTGTATCAAGTAAAGTTTCCATTGGTTCGCTGGTCTGTATCTGCGATGAAGACGAAAATCTAAAATGGTATTTTTTAGGGCCACTTTCTGGTGGTTTAAGCATTAAAATAAAAGACACTACAGTGTATGTTCTCACACCACTGTCACCATTAGGTCAATTACTGATGGATAAGCAACAAGGTGATGAGTTTAGTTTTACAATAGCGAATAAATCCACGTTATTAGAAATTATTTCAATAAGTTAGTGATGCTGAAAGGAGCTTTAACCAGCTTTTTTTGATCTTACTGTGGTTGATTAAATTTACTTATCTTAACGCTAAAAATTACTCGTTGGAAAGGTAGCGAAAAACCCTTTATAAATCACCTGTAGATTAAGCAGTAGCTGAATCTAAAGCACCCATCCTGTTAAGTACACGTGTTGCACAACGATGACTTAGCAGTATGGGTGTTTCTATTTATATTCACTCTTACATTTGTATTTTGACTTATTTTAGGAAAAGTCGTGTTTAAAACCTTGATTGTGGTTGATAACAACGAGCAGGCACTTGCTCACTCATTCGAAAACGTAATTACCTTCAATACCTACTTACGAGATTATCCAAAGCATAATGAGCCAAAAACGCGCATTATTAATCTATGCGACTCAAGCCAATACTTGAGTAAAGGCTATTATTGCTCATTACTTGCTGAGGCACGTAAACATCAAGTATTGCCAAGCGTAAAAACGATTAATGCGCTACGTAATGGCCAAACTTTGATGCTTAATGTTGGCCATCTCGATGATGCCTTATACTTTGGGCATGCAGTAAATGAACTACAAAACAAAGCAGCAAAAGCGGTATTTAAACAATATCCAGCGCCTATTTTATTTGTAGATGAAGCCGGGCTGTTACAGCAAGGTTCATTGGCGTCGCTTAATACTCAGCAGCATCAAGACTTTGTTGCTAAATTAACTGAGTTTACGCAAACACAGTGGCGTATAAGCAGTTCGCAAAAACGTTACCGCTGGGATATGGCTATTTTAGTTGATCACAATGAAAAAGTGCCACCAAGCGATAAAGATGCAATAGCCCGTTTTATTAAAGCGGCAGCTAAACATGGTATCTATGCTCAAGCGCTCAGTTTTGAAGAAATAGATAATATCGCTCAGTTTGATGCGCTATTTATTCGCCAAACAACTGCAATTGACCACCCAACTTACCGTCTGGCAAGTAAGGCGCAGAGCCTAGGGTTAGTGGTGATTGATGATGCTGAGTCTATTTTACGCTGTTGTAATAAAGTGTATTTACATGATGCGTTTAATTATCAAAAAGTACCGAGCTTAAAAACCTTGGTAGTAGCTGATCAAAGTGATGAAACCATCAGTCAGCTTGAAGAGGCATTTACTTACCCATTAGTGCTTAAAATGCCTGAAGGGTCGTTTTCAAAAGGTGTCTACAAAGTAACTGATCGCAATGAGCTGGCAGCAAAATTGGCTGAGTTATTTGAATTTAGCGCTTTAGTTCTAGCCCAAGAATATATGTACACAGAATACGATTGGCGAGTAGGAGTTTTAAATGGTCGTGCTATCTATGCATGCCGTTATTTAATGGCGCGTAATCATTGGCAAATTTATAATCATGATGCAAAACGGTTTTTCTCTGGTGGTTTTGAAACACTGCCTACTTTTGAGTTGCCAAAAGCAGTTTTAGATGCGGCATTAAAAGCATGTAAAACTGTGGGTAAAGGGCTCTATGGTGTGGATGTTAAAGAACACCAAGGCCGTGCATATGTGCTTGAAGTAAACGATAACCCAAGTATTGACCATAAAGTAGAAGATGGTTACTTAGGTGATGAACTTTATATGATCATTATGGAAGAATTTAAACAACGCCTCGAAGCACGAGGTCGAAGTTAATGACCGAGCATAGTGTGGCAGTTCGCGCTGCCACAGATAGCGATTTAAAAGCGTTACTTGAGATAGAGCAGCAAAGTTTTAATCAAGATAGATTAAGTGCGCGTAGCTTTAAGCGCTGGATTGCAGCCAAGCATGGTATTTTAATGGTTGCAGAGTCAGAACAACAGTTACTCGGCTATGGCTTAGTGTGGTGCCATAAAGGCACTCGTTTAGCACGTTTATATTCGCTAGCAGTTGCACCAAATGCACAAGGAAAAGGCGTTGCTCAGCAGCTTTTGAAAGCACTAGAAAGAGCAACGGCTGAACGCGGACGGTTATTTATGCGTCTTGAAGTGGCGGTAAATAATAAAGCTGCAATCGCACTTTATGAAAAGCTTGGCTATCGGGTATTTGGGCAATACAGTGACTATTATGATGATCATAGTGATGCCTTGCGGATGCAAAAAAACATTCGTAAAACCAATGAGCTTGAGTTTTCGCGTGAAACGCCTTGGTATCAGCAAACAACCGAATTTACTTGCGGGCCAGCGGCATTATTAATGGCAATGTCATCAATAAAAAAAGCGATTATTTCACAAGTGAATGAGCTTGATATTTGGCGTGAAGCAACCACTATTTTTATGACCTCTGGTCATGGTGGTTGTCATCCATTAGGACTTGCTTTAGCTGCCAATAAACGCGGTTTTACAGCCGATGTGATTATTAATACACGTGATACATTGTTTGTTGATGGCGTAAGAAGTGATAAGAAGAAAGCAATTTTACACACGGTTCATAATCAATTTGTGGTTGAGGCAATTAATCACAAACTAGATGTGAAGTATCAAGACTTAACCCTTGAGCACATAGAGCGCTGGTTAGCAGCCAAAATGGCCGTGGTGCTATTGATCAGTACGTATCGCTTTGATGGTAAAAAGTCACCGCATTGGGTGTGTGTAACGCATTTAGATGAGCATTGTCTATATGTCCATGACCCTTTTTGTGAAAGCGATAAACAGCTGGCGATTGATTGTCAACACGTACCCATCGCTAAGAGTGACTTTTTAAAAATGGCCAGTTTCGGTAGTTCTCGTTTGAGTACGGCACTGGCTATACACATGCAGTAATTTTAGGATTTTGAGTGACTTTTTTTGAATTAGTAGATATCGCCCCCTATTCGTGGTCGGCAATAGGCAGTGCTGCATTTTGTGGTGCTTTGATTGGTATGGAACGCCAGTTACGGGGCAAACCAGTAGGAATAAGAACCTCAGTACTGATTATATTAGGTACTTATTTGTTTTTAGCCACGGCGTTTATGCTCCATGGTGATGTGATTGACCACTCGCGCGTGGTTGGTCAAATTATTACTGGCATCGGCTTTTTAGGTGCTGGAGTGATGCTCGCTAAAGATGGCGCTGTGGTTGGGGTAACATCTGCGGCAACTATCTGGGTTTTGGCATCTATTGGTGTAGTGATTGCAACCGATAATTTATTGGCAGCTATTAAACTATCCATTTTAGTGGTGGGTATTTTATATGGTGTAGATGTCCTTGAAGCTAAGTTTAAAAGCTTAAGTAAAGGTGTACACGCTAAAGTTAAAAGTTATCACAAACGATACTATCGAAAAGAAATTAACGAATCAGAACGCCACTAAGAGTGGCGTTTTTATGTTGATAAAGTCATGCTTTGATAGCTCAATGCATCTTCAATAGGAGCTGGGCGGCCAATAAAGTAACCTTGCACATTATCAACATTTAGTTTTCTTAATGCGTTAAGCTCTGCTTGCGTTTCAATGCCTTCGGCAACAATCGAACAGTCTATTGCTTTAGCAAAGCCACACAGTGCCTTGGCCAGTAAAAACTTACGATTGTCTTTATTTATATTTTGAGTAAGGCTGATATCTAATTTAATAATGTCGGCTTCCAGTTCTAAAATATGTTGAAACGACGAAAAGCCAGCACCTACATCATCAATAGCCAAACGTAGCCCTTTTTTTCGCAGTGGCGCTAATGCAGCTCGCATTACTGTATAGTCTGATATTGGTGAATGTTCAGTTATTTCTAATACCAACCTTGAACAATCGGCTCCTTGCAGAGTATATTCAAGTGCACCCGAGAGTATATGGGATGGTGAACAATTAATGGCGATATAAGTGGTGTCATTAAATTGCGCAATATAGGCGAGGCTGTTTTTTATCGCCAGCATTTCCAGAGATTCACCTAGGCCCACATCTGTTGCCTCTTTAAACCAGAGATCAGGTGTTTTATAAGGTTTGGTAAAAAAGCGTGACAGTGATTCAAAGCCCGCAATTTCATTACTAAATAGATTAAAAATAGGCTGAAAATAAATACTTATACTGTTGCTTGCAATAACCTCATCAATTGCTAATTTGGTTTGGCAATGCAATGCAATGCAGTGTTATGCAGGTTTTTTTCAATTAATCCAGTTGCAATTTCAGAGATCATGTTTAAAAAAGACAAGTCCCGCTCGTTTAAGCTTTCATCATGATGCGATTTGTAACAACAAAACGTACCATATAATTTACCATTTGAAAGATTGATAGGCACACCAATATAAGCGCCTATGTTTAACTTGTCGGTTACTGGCATTATTTGAGTAATTGGATTTATTTTTGAATTGGTAATAATAGGGCTAAGCTGTTTCTCAGTGATTTTATGGCAATATGTTTCATTAATAGGATCGGAATTGCCCACTTTAACCGTTTTATTTACTGATGGATTATCGACAACTTTGAAAACGCGTTCATCGTTAATAAACTCTGAAATAAAAGCAACATCCATATTTAAATGTTTGCGCACTAATCCCAGCAAATTTGTCAATTTAGCATCGATTGACGAATTATCTTTTTGATCCAAAAGCACATCGCTAAAATTTGCCGTCATGGCGCCTCCATGTGATTTTTTAGCACTTTTAATGCTATTACTATAATTTATATAGATATAAACGTCTAATTAGCGTTTGATTTTATTTGCTGCTTAGTTCAGTTTTCTCTATCTATAATTCAGGGAGGGACTAGCTCGTTTATAGATTTGCAGTCCTGCGCGATTAAATCGGTCGTTAATGGCCTAGAAAGTCCGGCACTTAGATGGTCCTTGTCGTACGTTTATCGTAATAATAAGAGTAAGCCTTATGCTTTTGTTATTTTAGCGTTTCAGTAGGTATAATATTTGGGGATGGTAAGATTTGTAAAAAATATGAATCTGACTACGCTAATAACCAGTGATTATTTAGGTGTTGTTTAATGGAATCGAGTTGGCAAATAATACAGTGGAATGGGCCGAAAAGAATTGTATTTCTGCTGTTTGCTTTCTTTTTTACAATACAGGTAGTGGCCAAACCAAGCTATCGTGTTGTGATATTAGTCGATGATAGTTATCCCCCATATTCTTACCTTAAAGACGGTGAGTTAGTGGGCTTATATGTTGATGTAGTTCGTCAAGCTGCCGATTTGATCAGTGAAAAATATATTATAGAGTTGCAACCAGTACCTTGGAAGCGCGGTGTTGACGCACTTAGACGAGGAGAGGACTTTGCCTTACTACCTCCTTATAAAAATGTGCAAGGGCGCAGTTTTATTTGGCCTTACTCAGAGCCGCTGCATGAAGAAGTAATACAAGCTTTTTGTAATCCAAACTCAAGCTTACTCAAGATTGAAAATATAGAATATCCATTAAAGCCGATTAATGTTGGTATCAATGCAGGGTATCTCTTATTCGATCAAGCATTGAACACTGCCATGGAGCAAAACAAAATAAAAATATGGGAAAATAAAGATACATTATCAAATATTTTGAAGCTGGCTAAAAATAGAATCGACTGTTATATCAACGATAAGTGGGCCATTTTATCAGGCATTAAAGCACTTAAGAAAAGCCATCCTTTTGTTGATTTGAGTCAACTTCAACAAGACAGAATTATTTTCAAGCGAACTGCTCACATTGGTTATTTGAAAGCACCATCAGAAAAATTTCCATTTAAGGATGACTTTATTAAAGAAATGGACGCAGCATTAAAGTTAGTATTTGAAAGGCGTACTCAAATCGACAGCGATGATAAATGATACGCGTTAAACGTCGATACTCATGTTTAACCCGCACTGTATATTTTGCTATCTAAAGGTTTAACTGTTTAAAAATAACACCCCGCCAACTTATTAACCAAATAACTTTCTTCTAACCACTTTTCGATACTCGCTAGGCGTTTGCGAGAGCACTTTCTTAAACACGCGGGTTAAATGACCTTGATCATTGTAACCCACCTCTAAAGCAACCTCCTGAATTGATAAGTTAGATGATGCAAGTAGCTCTTTGGCTGTTTGTACGCGTAATTGCTGCCAATATTCAATGGGGCTTTGGTTGGTCGCAATGCGAAAACGGCGGGTAAAAGAGCGGTAACTCAAACTAAATAGTTGAGCGACCTCTGTTAAACTTTGTTCTGTGGTTAAGTTGTTTTTTAACCAAAATTGAATTTGCGCGATGAGTTCATCTGGATGCCGATCAACGGCGCCTTCAAGGTAGCGCTGATCTTCGTAAGGTTTCCTAATTTCGTGAGAAAAGTTGCGCTCAACATGCTGAGCGGCGGCCTGTCCGTAGTATTGGCTAATAATATGCACGATCACATCTGCTAAGGCATTTAGACTTGCCACACTGTATAAGCGCTCAGATTGAGTGATAAAAAAATCAGGCTTGAGCAGCACTTGTGGGTAGTCGCGTTTAAATTGTTCTGCATAATGCCAATGAGTGGTAGCGGGGTGACCATTTAATAACTTAGCTTCAGCGACTAAGCAATTGCCAGTACCCACGCCAATGATTGAGCTACCCGTTTGCCAGCTGCTGGCAAGCCACTGAACTAACCCAGAGTTTGCTCTGACAACAGGGCGAGGATTGCGCCAAATACCGGGCACAATAATCAAGTCACTGTAAGGTGCTGTGCCGTAAGTGTGATCCGGTAATATTGCTAAGCCGCTGCGATTTTTGATAGGTTCGCTGTCCTCAGCGATTAAATTAATCGTTAATGGCCGAAAAGTTCCGCTGTTTATATGCCCTTTGGCGTACGCCTCACCGGCTCTGAGCATTTCAATTGGCAAGGTGACACTGGTGATCAATAAGTGCTGGTATACCAAAATACTTATTTGCAAAGGGCTAAGTACCAAGTTGTTGTCCATTTAATTGCTCCGACCAGTTTGATTTGGCCTCATAGGCTCATTATTTGGCTATTTAAGCACAATGTTGATAATTAAATCCATCTAAACTGCAAGCTTCTCCTATAACACGTTTTCTCAAGGTAAATTATGACAGCATTACCCGTTATTATCGGCATGGGTGGAATTAACGCCGCAGGCCGTACTTCTTTTCATCAAGGTTATCGTCGTATCGTGTTAAATAACTTAGATACTCAAGCCCGCCAAGAAACATTTTTAGGCCTCGCCACGTTAATGAATTTAGTGAGTCTTGTGAATGGGCAACTGCAAGATTTACAAGGCAATACTGTTGAGCAAAGCGACATAGAAGCACGCTTTGGTGAGCAAATTATTGCCGGTACGTTAATTCGTAAAATTGAAAAAGAGCATTTTGATGTCGATGCAACACCGTGGCAGCAAAAAATGACGTTAACCGCGTCAGATGAAAGCGCTATTGTGTTTGAAACACGTCGTAAAGATTTACCTTCGCCGGTCCCTACAAGTTGGCAAGTAGAAGAGCTTGAAAATAAAAAAGTAAAAGTAACCATTGCGGCTCAGTTTGATATTAAACATGATTCTACTCGCGATAATCCGATTAAATCGGCTGGGCAACTACCAACAGGGTTTGATCCGTCTATTATGTACAACAGTCGCTACCAGCCACGTGGTTTACAAGCCACTATATTTGCTGCTACTGACGCGATTAAATCAACCGGACTCGATTGGCAACACATTATGAATAGTGTTGAGCCTGATAAAATTGGCACTTATTCAGCGTCGGTTATTGGTCAAATGGATGACAAGGGCTTAGGTGGTTTAGTAAAAGCGCGCCAGCAAGGTGATCGCGTCAGCACCAAGCAGTTAGCGCTTGGCTTAAATACAATGTCGACCGATTTTATTAATGCCTATGTGACGGGCAATGTAGGCACTACGTTTTCAACTTCAGGCGCGTGTGCAACATTTTTATATAACTTGCGCGCTGCAGTAAACGATATACAAGCAGGGCGTACACGTGTTGCTATTGTGGCAAGTGTTGAATGCGCAATTACCCCTGAAGTTGTTGAAGGCTTTGGTAATATGAGTGCGCTGGCGAATATTGAAGGTTTACGCCGCTTGGATAACTTAAGCAATGATGATGAGCCTGATTATCGTAAAAGTAGCCGCCCATTTGGCGAAAATTGTGGCTTTACTTTAGGTGAAGGCGCACAAGTAGCGATTCTAATGGATGATGCGTTAGCACTGGAGTTGGGGGCAGACATTCTAGGCTGCGTGCCTGATGTATTTGTAAATGCTGATGGCGTTAAAAAATCAATTACATCACCGGGACCGGGTAATTATATAACCATGGCGAAGTCGGCGGCATTAGCCACGAGCTTATTAGGTAAAGAAGCATTACAACAACGTAGCTTTATTTTAGCGCATGGTTCAAGCACACCGCAAAACCGCGTAACAGAGTCATTAATTTATCATAAGGTGGCACAAACGTTTGCCATTGATAATTGGAAAGTAGCAGCACCAAAAGCGTATGTAGGGCACACAATTGCGCCAGCTAGTGGCGACCAATTAGCGATGGCGCTGGGTGTATTTGCACATAATATTATGCCGGGTATTACCACCATAGATAAAGTGGCCAAGGATGTGCATAACCAGTATTTAGATATTCGTACTGAGCATTATCAATGCGAAGACATGGATATTGCTTTTATTAATTCAAAAGGCTTTGGCGGAAATAATGCCACCGCCACTGTTTTGTCACCCATGGTGACCATGAAAATGTTAGCAAAACGCCATGGTAGTGCGGTGATGGATGCATATGCATTGAGCAATCAAACCGTTACAGCTGCTCAGACTAATTATCAGCAACAAGCTGACTTAGGACAATATGAGCTAATCTATCGCTTTGGTGATGGCATGATTGATGAAGATGAAATTGTCATTTCTGATACCGACATGCATATTCCCGGTTTTGATAAAGCCATTGCATTTAGTAAAACGAATCCTTATCAAGATATGTTTTAAGCACATTATTCTTGAGTGGCAAGGCGCTTTTATAGCGCCTTTTTTAATGCGTGAAAATTAGCCCTATAAAGTTTTTAAATTGTCATTGGCTGCATTTTTTTGTTGAATCACCGCAGTTTACGCGATCTGTCATTTATCCTTGTTATAATTTCAAGCTATTAAAGAGGCCAACGTTTGAGAGTCCTATGATCGCCAGTTTATTATTGTTAAGTGCCAGTGTTACATTAGATAGCCATTTACCGCCATTGTTGCCATGGCAAGGTCAAAGTTTGGCACTGATACAACAAAAAGGCCCATTAACCACTGATTTCGAACTAAGCGAAGGGCTAAAGTCACCAAATTATCAGCAAACTATGGCTTTTGTAGATCGTCTTGTTGCAGCAAACCCTACCCAATTCCAAGTGCAAACTATTGCACATAGTGCCAGTGGCCGTGCGATCAACATGATGGTAGCAAGCGAAGATGGCGCATTTACACCTTCGCAGTTAATGCAAAACGCCAAGCCGACTATTTTTATTCAAGCGGGAATTCATGCCGGCGAAATTGACGGTAAAGATGCGATGTTTATGTTGCTACGCGATATTGCAACCGGTAAACGTCGAGATATTTTAAGCCAAGTGAACATCTTATTTATTCCTATTTTAAATGTTGATGGCCATGAGCGTAGTAGTCAGTTTAATCGCATAAACCAGCGTGGGCCAGTTGAAATGGGCTTTAGAACCAATGCTAATAATTTAAATTTAAATCGTGATTTCACCAAACTAGATACGCCGGAAGTACGTGGTGTATTAAAGGTGATCAAGCAGTTTAACCCAGATTTATATATCGATGTGCATGTGACTGACGGTGCAGATTATCAATACGATGTAACTTACGGTTACAACCCCGTATTTGCCAGTGAATCGCCAAGTGTGTCAGATGCGCTCAATAATTATTTTAAACCTATTATCGACACAAAATTACAAGAGCAAGGCCATATACCTGGGCCGCTGGTATTTGTAATGGATAAGCGCGAGTTTAAAAAAGGCTTAGCGGGCTGGGTTGCCACGCCTCGTTATTCGAATGGTTGGGGGGATTTAAGATCGTTACCCACAATTCTTGTCGAAAATCATTCATTAAAACCGTATAAACAACGTGTACTTGGCACCTATGTATTTTTAGATGGGGCTATTTCAGCATTGGCGCAACATCATCATCAATTAACCGAAGCGGTTGAAAAAGAACGAGCTTTTGTGCCAAGCCAGCTTATTGTTGAACGCAGTTATGCAAAAGAGCCAAACACTATCGCATTTGCAGGGATCAAATATTCGCGCAGTAAAAGCGCCTTGAGTGGCCAGATGGAAGTAAAGTATTTAGGCGAAAAACAGCACTATGATGCGTTGCCTATTTACTGGCAGAAGGACGCAAAAACCGTGATCACCGTACCAAGTACATTTTATATTCCACCTGCGTATCCAGACATTGTCGAAAAACTCAAATTACATGGTATTACAGTAGAAAACGTGAGCAGTGATGAGCTGGTAACTAATTTAAAAGTCGCGGTAGTAACAAAGCATGAATTTGATAAAGCGCCGTTTGAAGGACGCTTTCGAGTAAACGCAGATTTTGATTTTGTCGATGTACCAGAAAAGTCTCTGATCGGTTGGTCTAAAGTTGAAACTGCTCAACCTTTCGGTGAGTTAGTTGCCCATCTTTTACACCCCAAAGCACCGGATTCATTTTTTGCGTGGGGTGAGTTTAATACGATTTTTCAACGTACTGAGTACATGGAAAACTATGCATTAGCGCCGTATGCTCGCCATATGCTCAAAGATAAACCGGCACTTGCACTTGAGTTTGATAAAAAAATTCGTGAGGATGCCGCTTTTGCTAAAGATGCACAAGCACGATTAAACTGGCTCTATGAGCATACGCCATTTTATGATCAAGCTTATTTAAAGTATCCTGTGCTGATGACATTTGACACTAAACCGCAAATAAAGAATTAACATATGGAAATAATTACCGTACCGGTGACCGCTTTTGCACAAAATTGCCGAGTGGTTATTTGTAAACAAACACGCCACGCAGCGGTTATCGACCCAGGTGGCGACGCTGATAAAATCATTACTGAGCTTGCCAAGCATCAGTTAAGCTTGCAGTGTATTTTACTCACCCATGGCCATCTTGATCATGTCGGTGCGGCAAAAGTACTTGCTGAGCATTTTTCTGTTGATATTGTCGGGCCACAAAAAGACGAATTGTTTTGGTTTGATGCATTACCTATGCAAGCGCAAATGTTTGGCTTTGCACCAATTGCGCCTTTTCATCCTCAGCATTGGTTAAGTCATGGTGATACGTTTACATTGGGTCAATTGCGATTTGACATTCGTCATTGTCCGGGCCACACGCCTGGGCATATTGTATTTTATGAAGCAACACATCAGTTAGTGATAGTGGGTGATGTTATTTTTAAAGGCTCAGTAGGGCGTACAGACTTCCCTAAAGGGGATGCCCAGCAGTTACTTGACTCGATTAAAAATCAAATTTTGACACTGCCTGATGAAACGCGAATTCTATCTGGGCATGGACCTGACACTAAAGTGCTGACTGAGCGCATATCGAATCCATTTATAAGTGGTAAATTTGGTTAGTTGCGCATAATAAATGCATAAAAGTACAAGACTCAACCTATAAACCAATGTATAATTTAACCAATTTAGTAAAATAAATAAGAAATAAAATGTCTCTAAATCATGTTGACCGCCAAATTTTGGCACTGTTACAGCAAGATGCAAGTCTTTCGACCGCTGATATTGCTGATAAAGTCGGTTTATCTCAATCACCTTGTTGGCGTCGTATTGCTAAGCTTGAGCAAGATGGTTACATCAAAGGCAAAGTTGCCTTATTGGATGAGAAAAAGCTCGGCTTTGATATGCTAGTGTACGCTCATGTTCGTTTATCAAATCATGGCCGTACAAATTTAGCTGAGTTTGAACGACTTATCCTAAGTTATGATGAAGTAACAGAATGTTACAGTATGGCTGGCACTATGGACTTTATGTTGCGGATCATTTCTAAAGGCATTGAAGGCTATGAACAGTTTGTTCGTGATAATTTATTGAATCTTGAATTTGTTCAAGAAGTTCACTCAAATGTCACTATGACTTGTGTCAAACGCAGTACATCGCTGCCACTTTAATCGTATCTAATCATGCTAGCGCTATAAAGGCGTTAGCATGTTCCTCTTACTGCAATTGTTAACCTTAGCTTAATTTGTTAGAATTCAGCGCTTTTTTGATCCCACACCCCGAAGAGGAATTCAATGTTTAACTTATTAAGCAAGGCGCCGAGCTCTGCTAAAAACGATATCTTATCAGGTATAACGGTTGCCCTAGCGCTCGTTCCTGAAGCTGTTGCATTTGCGTTTGTTGCAAATGTAGAGCCTTTAGTTGGTTTATATGCAGCATTTATTGTTGGCTTGATCACCGCTATTTTTGGCGGCCGCCCAGGTATGATCTCCGGTGCAACCGGTGCACTTGCCGTTGTTATGGTAAGTTTAGTGCTAGATCATGGGGTTGAGTATCTCTTCGCGACTGTATTGCTGATGGGGATACTGCAAATACTAGCAGGGGTGTTTAAGCTCGGTAAGTTTATTCGTATGGTTCCGCATCCGGTGATGCTTGGGTTTGTAAATGGTTTAGCGATTGTCATCTTCTTAGCGCAACTAGGTCAATTTAAGGTGTCCGATGGTCAAGGTGGCATGCAGTGGATGACAGGCACGCCGATGATGATCATGCTAGGATTAGTCGCTTTAACGATGGCTATTATTCACTTTTTGCCAAAGTTGACTACAGCTGTGCCATCAACATTAGTCGCTATTGTTACTGTAACCGCCATTGTTATCGGATTTGATTTAGAAGCGCGTACAGTACTTGATTTCTTAAAAGATATGACTGGTGACAGTGCGGCAACTATTGCTGGTGGTTTACCACAATTTCACATTCCAATGGTGCCATTTACCTTTGAAACACTGAAAATTATTTTACCTTATGCACTTATTTTAGCGGCAATTGGTTTAATTGAATCACTATTAACCCTTAGCCTGATTGATGAAATCACAGAAACCCGTGGTCACAGCAATAAAGAATGCATTGGTCAAGGCGCTGCAAATGTTACCTGTGGTTTCTTTGGTGCGATGGGGGGCTGCGCGATGATTGGTCAATCAATGATCAACATTAACTCAGGTGGTCGTTCGCGTTTATCTGGTATTACAGCAGCATTAATGCTCCTAGCATTCATTATTTTTGCCGCCAGTTTGATTGAAATGGTGCCGCTGGCAGCATTGGTTGGCGTGATGTTTATGGTGGTATTAGGCACCTTTGAATGGGCGAGTTTCAAAATGATGAAACGCGTCCCAAAATCAGATGCTTTTGTCATTGTATTAGTATCGGGTGTAACGGTGATAACTGACTTAGCAATTGCAGTATGTGTGGGTGTGATTGTGTCAGCCTTAGTATTTGCATGGCAACATGCTAAACATATTTTTACTACAAACTACATTGATGAAGAAGGTTCTAAAGTCTACGAACTACACGGCCCATTATTTTTTGGCTCAGTGAAAAAGTTCGCGGAGTTGTTTGATGTTAAAAATGACCCTAAAGACGTTATCATCGAATTTAAATACAGCCGAGTGGCAGATCACAGTGCCATTGAAGCAATTGATACTTTAGCTGATAAATACACCAAGGCAGGTAAGCAGTTGCATTTACGCCACTTGAGCCCAGACTGTATACAGTTATTACATAAAGCGCGCGACTTAGTAGAAGTTAATGTAATAGAAGATCCAACTTATAAAGTTGCTTCAGACAAACTTGCTTAAACGAGACGTTTGATAAAAAAGCGAAGGCACTGCCTTCGCTTTTTTGTTGCTATCGAACAAATCATTGGCTGAAACCGTAGATGACATTAAAATTTATTTAAGTCACATAAAAACCAGTGCTCGGTGAGTCAATTATTGAGACTAAGCTCGACTAGTGCAGCTAGTGCCTGTATAATTCGCGGCCTCTTTATACCGTCTTATTGCCTGTATTAACTTTTCCTTATTCAGCGAACAGTGTACTTGTCAGTATTTGCTTAGGAAATTCATTTTGATCTCTACCGCTAATATCACCATGCAGTTTGGTGCCGAACCCTTGTTCGAAAATATCTCCGCTAAATTTAGTAACGGTAATCGTTATGGCTTAATTGGCGCCAATGGATGCGGTAAGTCAACCTTCATGAAAATCCTCAATGGCTCATTAGTGCCAACATCAGGTAACGTATCAATTGGCCCAGGACTGAAAGTCGGTAACTTAAGCCAAGATCAGTTTGCATTTGAGCAATACTCAGTGGTTGATACTGTGATCATGGGTGACGTTGCATTATGGAAAATAAAGCAAGAACGTGAACGTATTTATTCACTGCCAGAAATGAGTGAAGAAGATGGTATGAAAGTCGCTGAGCTTGAAAGCGTTTTTGCTGAAATGGATGGTTACAGTGCAGAAAGCCGCGCGGGTGATATTTTATTAAAAGCGGGTATTGAAGAAGAATTTCATTTTGGTCTAATGTCACAAGTAGCCCCAGGCTGGAAGCTGCGCGTCTTACTTGCGCAAGCCTTGTTTGCTAACCCTGATATTTTATTACTGGATGAGCCAACCAATAACTTGGATATTCATACCATTAGCTGGTTAGAGCACGAACTTAACCAGCGTAAATGTACCATGATCATTATTTCTCATGACCGCTATTTTCTTAATGCGGTATGTACTCATATGGCTGATATTGATTACGGTGAGCTGCGTATTTACCCAGGTAACTACGAAAAATACATTGAAGCATCAACACTTATTCGTGATCAATTACTTGCTGGTAATGCTAAAAAGCAATCTGAAATTGAAGAGTTACAAGATTTCGTTAACCGCTTTGGTGCTAATGCGTCAAAAGCAAAACAAGCGAGTTCACGTGCTAAACGCATGGATAAAATCAGCTTAGATGAAGTGAAGTCGTCAAGCCGAATGGCGCCGTCATTGTATTTTGATGAAGGTAAAAAGATGCACCGCCAAGCATTGATCTTAGAAGACTTTGGCCATGGTTTTGACGGTGAAGTATTGTTTGAAGGCGGCGAGCTGATTTTAGAAGCGGGTTCAAAACTTGCGATTATTGGTGAAAACGGTGTTGGTAAATCAACCTTTATTCGCTGTTTAGTGGGTGAACTTGAAGCTAATCACGGTGTTGTAAAATGGTCAGAAAATGCATCGATTGGCTATTGTCCGCAAGATAGTAGTAAAGACTTTGATAACGATTTAACCTTGTTTGATTGGATGTCACAGTGGCGTACAGCCAAGCATAACGATTTAATGGTGCGTGGCATGTTAGGTCGGTTATTGTTTACTGCGGATGATGCGAATAAAAAAGCTAAAAACTGCTCAGGTGGTGAGAAAAATCGCCTATTGTTTGGCAAATTAATGATGCAAGACGTAAATGTTTTGGTGATGGACGAACCGACAAACCACATGGATATGGAAGCCATTGAAGCGCTTAATAATGCATTAAAAGGCTTTGAAGGTACGCTGATTTTTGTCAGCCATGACCGTGAGTTTGTTTCATCATTGGCAACTCGTATTATTGATATTCGTGACAAAGAAGTGGTTAATTTCCACGGCACCTTTAACGAATTTATGGCAAGCCAACAAGAGCAAGCGAAGCTTTTGGCTGCAAAGTAAAGTTTATTGATCTCAGTTTTATTAAATGCATGATCATGCAAGCGAGTTCAAGAGCTCTGTAAATCAATATAATTGCTATTAAGTATCAGAAAACCGGCTGCGGCCGGTTTTTTTGTGTCTAAATTATGTAAAATTAAAAAGTTGCTTTGGTGTAGCTTTAAAGCGTCGTAACGTTAGCGCTGATAAAACCGATTTAATTAGTATAATTTTTAAGGTATCTATGTGGTAATTAAAGCTCGTATTCCTAAATTAGTGTCGAATCTTGAAAAACTAGCGCTCACCTTGTGTGTGCTATTTGTTAGCGGGGCTCTATTATTTCCTGATATGCTCACCGCGCATATTCAACCACTGATCATTAATGCATTATCAGTGTTGGGTGGACCATTTTTTCTGTTAGTTAATTTTTTATTGATAAGCGTTATTGTGCTGGCTATTAGCCCACTCGGACAACGTAAAATAGGTGGAAAGCATACATCTGTCGAGTTTTCAACTTTTGGTTGGTTGTCAATGTTATTTGCTGCAGGAATGGGATCGGGTTTAATTTTTTGGGGCGTAGCAGAGCCTGCCATGCACGTATTGCAACCGCCATTAAAGCAAAGTCTTTACCCTGATAGACAAGGTGCTGCATTGGCTATTACGTTAGTAAACTGGGGCGCTCATGCATGGGCACTCTACGCAGTATTTGGCTTAGTCTTAGGTGGTTTGAGCCATAACAGTGGCAAAGCGGGAGATATAAGTGCTCCGGTGTTGAGTGTAACAATTTCATTTTTAAGTCGCGCAGGGCAGCTAAAGTGTAAATACGTGATCCAGTTAGTGGCCATTTTAGCTATTTTTTTTGGTGTAGTTGGCACGATTGCAAATTCAACATTATTACTACGAAAAGGGATTGAGCTTGAGCTTGGCATTAACTCGCCTTGGTTAGTTGGTTTGATTATTATTATGTTATTAGCGCTGTTGTTTAGCTTATCTGCGCGCTTAGGATTAAAAAAGGGTATTCAAACACTCAGTCAATTTAATGTTTTTTTAGCATTTGGAGTACTTATTTGGCTCATCATGATGGTACCACTACAACCGATTATAGATGTGGCGATCAGTGGCGTTAAATTTTATAGCCACTTATTAGTGACAGGGACATGGCAATTATCAAGTCAACTAAATGATCCTGCTTGGGCTAATAGTTGGACGTATAATTATTATTTTTGGTGGCTAGCGTGGGGACCTTTTGTTGGGGTTTTTTTAGCTAAAATAAGTCAAGGTCGGCCAGTTTGGCAATACATTGTTGGCGTAGTAATTGTGCCAACTTTCGTTACTTTAATTTGGTTTAGTGTTTTTTCGGGATCTGCTATTGCTTGGGATAGCGGCCATAGTAGTGGCATTATGGCCGCTATTAAAACTGATTATACACAAGGCTTATTTGTATTTTTTAAGCAGTTAGGTTGGCAAGGAGGTGTGCTTATTTGGTCGAGCTTATTATTATTACTGATCTTTGTTGCTACTTCGGCAGATTCTGCAATTTTAGTGATCCGTAATTTAGCGGGGACAAAAAGCAGTCATCGATTTAGTTTGTATGTGTGGTCTTTTACTTTAGCTCTAAGTAGCTGGGTATTGTTATTACAAAATAATGAATTACTTAACCGAAGTATTGCAATTATTGGTGCAGTGCCATTTTTGTTTATTTTTATTTTGCAGCTGATAGGATTTGTAAAAGAGTTTATGAAGGAGTTACAAGTGTAGTTAAACCTATTACTGTTGCTATGCTCGAGCTAGTTTATAGTTTAATTACTTTATTGTTATTCACTTACAGTTTTTTACAGTGTTTTATACTCGTTCGTTTATAGTGAGTATTACAGATACAACCACTAAGCAATACTAATGCTATTAAAAACTGGCTCATTCGAGGTAGTTAAATAATAACTTACGCATTTAAGCAATGGGATATAAAGGATTAAATTTATGTTCAAGCACTTTATTACTGTTTTACTTGTCAGCCAATTACTAAGCGCATGCACTGTAGCGGGTGTATTAGTTGATGGAGTTATTTATTCAAAAGCGGATACAAATTATGATGCTGATTTAGCGCAGGCCCCCGCACATGTATCGCCTCAAGATAATACTTACTTTAGTCATGAACAGACTTTGTCATTTGCGGACTTAGGCATCGAAGTAGATCGTTTTTTAGTGGGGTTAGTGCAAGATAGCTCAGAGCCTACTCTGGTCTGCAAAAGAATAACTAAATCAATACAACAATGTGAGGAGGTAACGACTGACAACCTCACAGTAGAGAATACAATTAACGCTGAAGATACAGTTGATGAAATGATAAGTGTTCGTCGATAAAGCTGCTGATAAAAAAGTAACTATGATCGTAGCCTGCGTGCATATTCAACGTTAGCGGGTAATTAACTTGCTTTGCCACTGCAGTTAGATTGTCTGGTTTTAGTTGCTCGACTAAAAAATTATCGGCATCACCTTGGTCAATACGCATTGGTAAAAATTCGTTACTGTGTGCTTTTTTCATTAGTTCACAGCTATCGTAATTGGCCCATTGTGATTGATCATCTCCTAAGTACTGACTAAACGCTTTTTGCCCCCAAGGACAGTCAATAGGGTTGGTGATTGGGCTAAAAGCAGAAACACTGGTGTAACTTTTTGGATTGCGCAATGCAATCATCAACGCACCGTGCCCCCCCATAGAATGCCCGCTAATCGCTTTTTTATCAGTCACGGGAAAGTGCTGTTCAATTAGCGAAGGCAATTCATTTACCACATAGTCATACATATTATAGTGCGTGTTATAGGGGGCTTGGGTGGCGTTTAAATAAAACCCCGCGCCTTGGCCAAAATCATAACTGTCTTGGTCTGGCACAGTGTCGCCACGAGGACTAGTATCAGGTGCAACGATAGCAATACCAAGCGCTGCCGCTTTTTTAAATGCACCTGCTTTTTGCATAAAATTTTCATCCGTACAGGTTAAGCCTGATAACCAATACAGCACCGGTACTTTATTAGTTTGGCTGGCACCGGGTGGCAAGAAAATAGCAAACCGCATTGGGCAATGGGTGCTTGTAGATGTATGGCTGTATTGCTTGTGCCAGCCACCGCTAACTTTTGTGGCGCTTAAATTATCTAACATAGATTCCTCGCTAAAATACCACATAGCTTACACGCTATGCGGTATCTGTATTTTTAATATTAGTAGTGGATCACAGTACGAATACTTTTGCCTTCATGCATTAAATCAAACGCGTCGTTTATGTCTTCAAGACCCATGGTATGAGTGATAAAGTCATTTAATGCAAATTCGCCAGCCATGTAACGTTCAACAATCTCAGGTAGTTGTGAACGACCTTTAACCCCACCAAATGCGCTACCACGCCAGACACGGCCAGTGACTAGCTGGAATGGGCGAGTTGAAATTTCTTGTCCTGCACCAGCAACACCAATGATCACCGATTCCCCCCAACCTTTATGACAACATTCAAGGGCTGAGCGCATGACATCAACATTACCTATACACTCAAATGAGAAATCAACGCCACCATCGGTCATCTCGACAATAACTTCTTGAATAGGCTTGTCGAAATCTTTTGGATTGATCAAGTCTGTGGCACCTAATTTAGTGGCTAGATCAAACTTAGATGTGTTGATATCAATACCGATAATACGCGAGGCACCAGCCATTTTCGCGCCGATAATTGCTGATAAACCAATACCACCTAAACCAAAGATAGCAACGGTATCGCCTGCTTGAACTTTTGCAGTGTTTGTGACCGCGCCCATACCAGTTGTAACACCACAGCCCAGTAAGCAAATTTCTTCAAGTGATGCTGCTTTGTTTACTTTAGCCAGTGAGATCTCTGGCAGTACCGTATATTCAGAAAAGGTTGATGTGCCCATGTAGTGATAAATTGGTTGGCCATCTTTGAAAAAGCGAGTCGTGCCGTCTGGCATTAGGCCTTTACCTTGCGTTTCACGTACAGCGGAACACAAGTTTGTTTTGCCTGAAGTACACATTTTACATACACCGCATTCTGCAGTATATAAAGGAATAACATGATCGCCCACAGCAACACTGGTTACGCCTTCGCCGATAGCATAAACAACACCAGCGCCTTCATGCCCTAAAATGGCTGGGAAAATCCCTTCAGGATCGGCACCTGATAATGTAAATGCATCGGTGTGACATACGCCAGTAGCAGTAATTTTTACCATTACTTCGCCTTTTTTAGGCATCATTACATCCACTTCTTCTACAGATAGTGGTTGATTTGGACCCCAAGCAATTGCGGCTTTTGATTTTATAAATTCAGACATAGTAACTCTCTTGCTGGTTAAATACGAAGATGACTTGAAAACAATAACGCTATTTTATTTGTTTCTCAAACAATGTTAATCTTCATTTTAATAAAACACTTTTACAGTATGGTAATAATGAGTCGTTGGTTAGGCATAGACGAATTTATCGCAGTCGGTGAAGAAGGCAGCTTTACCCGCGCTGCAACCGCATTAGGGGTATCTGTTGCACACATAAGCCGCCATGTAACGCAATTAGAGCAGCGCTTAAATACCCAATTATTAACGCGTACTACCCGTAAAGTTGTACTGACTAAAGAAGGCGAAGTCTTTTTACATCAAACAAAACATTTACAGCATGCAATGGACGACGCCACCGCGTTATTAGCACAACAGCAAAATGCTCCTAAAGGTAAAATTAAACTCACAGCTCCGGTTATGTATGGAGAAAGCTTCGTGATGCCAGCAGTGCATACTTTTATGCAACTGCACCCTGATGTAGAAGTGGTGATGGCGCTGAGCAATGAACAAGAAAATTTACTTGAGGGCGGCTTTGACTTAGCTATTCGCCTTGGTCATTTAAAAGACTCTAGCTTAAAAGCACGACGCTTAAGTGCGCGTCATTTTGTAATTTGCTGCTCAAAAGCCTATTTAGCACGTTTTGGCGAACCTCACACATTAGCTGAATTACAGCACCATCAATGCTTAGTCGGCAACAGCAGTTATTGGCGGGTGTGCGAGCAAGGGCGTGATAAACATATCAAAATTGCGGGGCGGTTACAGTGTAATAGTGGCTGGGCGTTAGCTGATGCAGCTAAAAAGGGTCTTGGTATCATACAAGTGCCAAACTATTACATTGAGAGTGATTTAGCCACGGGTGATTTAGTGCCTATTTTAACCAATAATCAGCCAAAACCAGAAGGTGTATGGGGAGTGTATCCTCCGCGACAATTTGTTGCGACCAATGTCAGAGCATTACTCGATCACCTTATTAAATCTCTAAACTAAAAGTTTAAATAAAGCGGCTTAATTTTGATACAGCAGTTGATTTGTCGTGA
This sequence comes from Pseudoalteromonas sp. SR41-4, assembly GCF_014163985.1. Taxonomy (NCBI): domain Bacteria; kingdom Pseudomonadati; phylum Pseudomonadota; class Gammaproteobacteria; order Alteromonadales; family Pseudoalteromonadaceae; genus Pseudoalteromonas; species Pseudoalteromonas sp. SR41-4. Next base: position 216,642 of record NZ_JACJEI010000002.1, read on the forward strand.
ATTTTTACACTTTTGCGCATACCCAATGGCGCTTTATTTATGCTAGTATGAGCGCTGAATTGGCATTAAATGTGACCATAAATAATTATGTTTCAACCTGTTAGCCTGTTTATCGGGCTGAGATACAGTCGCTCCTCGAAAGGGAACGCATTTATCTCTTTTATTTCGTTTTTCTCCATTGCCGGTATCGCCATTGGTTTAATGGCATTATTTACTGTCAGCTCAGTGATGAATGGTTTTGAAAATAACCTTAAAACCAATATGTTGGGCCTCATTCCTCATGTTGAAATTGCGTCTGATGGACAAACTCAAGCACAAATGATCCAGCTGCAAGATACCATTGTTGCGTCCAAATTTGTGAAAAGAGCGAGTTTGTATCGCCATGGTGAAGCCATTTTACAAACCAATCGCGATTTACATGGTGTGCTATTGCAAGGTTTGTACGACGATAACGCATCGCTTTATAAAATCAGCGATAAAGTTATTCAAGGCAACTGGCAAACAGTCATGACATCGCGCTATCACATTGCGGTTAGTCGTTATTTAACACGTAAACTGGGAATTGGTTTAGGTGATAAAGTGCGCGTGATCATGCCTAATGCGTCAACCTATACACCTTTAGGTCGCGTACCAAGCCAACGTTTGTTCACCGTTGCTGCCATTTATGAAACAGGTTCTGAAATTGATATGGGACTTGCTTTTACTAGCGGCGAATCGCTACAACGGGTATTAAAGTTGCCACAAACTAGTGCTCCTAATTTGAGTATTTCACTGAACGATCCTTTTCAACTAGATGCCTTTAGCGCTTCAGCTAGTGCAATTTTAAGTCAACATACAGTCACCGATTGGCGCCAGTCACAAGGTACTTTGTTTGCAGCAGTTGCAATGGAAAAACGCATTATGTCGATGCTGCTGGCGCTGATTGTATTAGTTGCGGTATTTAATATTGTCTCTGCGTTGACCATGATGGTGAGCGAAAAACAAAGTGAAGTGGCTATTTTACAAACGCTTGGCTTAACGCCGGCTCAAGTGCAGCAAGTATTTATGATCCAAGGTTTGTACAATGGTTTGATTGGCACCAGTATCGGTGCAGCCCTTGGCTTATTACTCAGTGCTTATATCAACGAAGTGCTGGCAGGCATAGGTTTAAACTTGTTAACAGGGATTGCCTTACCAGTAAAATTTGACGTAATGAGCTTATCGCTGATTGCCGTAGGCAGTATTACCATGAGCTTTTTAGCCACTTTATATCCGGCGCGTAAAGCTGCCAATGTTAGCCCAGCAGAGGTATTGCGCTATGAATGATTTAGTTATCCAATGTGAACAGTTAAGTAAAGTGTATCAAGATGGTGAAAATCACGTTGAGGTTTTAAAAGGGGTTGATTTAACCTTACAACAAGGTGAGATGCTGGCTATCGTTGGCAGCTCTGGTTCTGGTAAAAGTACTTTACTGCACATTTTGGGGACTTTGGATTCACAAAGTGCCGGTGTGGCAAAAATTAAAGGTCAACAAGTTGCTAAGCTATCACGTGCTGAGCAAGCAAAATTTCGTAATGAGCATTTAGGGTTTATTTATCAGTTCCATCATTTATTAATGGAGTTTAACGCGTTAGAAAATGTTGCGATGCCGCTTTTGATCAAAGGTCTCAGCGCTAAAAAAGCCAATGCTAAAGCCCTCGTAATGCTCGATAAAGTAGGGCTATCGCACCGTAGTAGCCATAAACCATCAATGCTCTCTGGTGGAGAGCGTCAACGTGTGGCAATTGCGCGGGCATTGGTGAGCGAACCTGATTTAGTATTGGCCGATGAGCCAACAGGTAACTTAGACAAACAAAATGCGATTAAAATTTACGATTTGATCAAAGAGCTTAATAGCAGTTTGAATACCAGTTTTGTAGTGGTGACGCACGACTTAGAATTAGCCTATAAGCTGGGTAAAATTGCTTACCTTGATGATGGGAAATTGGCAATTAAAGAGGCCAGCCATGTTGCTTAGTGCCTATTTAAGTAAACGTTTTAGAGCAAGCTCCGGCAGCAGCGATGAAAAAAATGGCTTTGTTAGTTTTATTGCCAAAGCGTCAACCATTGGTATTTTACTCGGCGTTGCAGTGTTAATTGTTGCTTTGTCGGTGATCAATGGCTTTGAACAACAACTAGTACATCGCTTATTAAGCGTTGTGCCACAAGTTGAATATGTTGCGCCTAATCGTCCAATTGATAACTGGCCGGATAAAGTTCAAAAGCTCTCAGAGCAACGTGGCGTAACCGGTGCAGCACCTTTTATTAGTGTCAATGGCATGGCGCAATACAAAAGTGAACTAAAAGCGGTTGAAGTGCGAGGGGTTGATCCTGCTCTAGAAAGTGACGTATCGGCGGTTAATCAGTTTACTCATGGCAAGTTGGTCAGCCAAATAAGCGAAGACGAAATTATTTTAGGCCAACAAATTGTTAAACAATTAGGTGTTAAGCAAGGGGAGTTAATTACCTTATTGATCCCGCAAGTTAATGAGATAAGTACTGAGATTTTAGCACCCAAAAGGGTCACTTTAACCCTTGCGGGTATTATTGAAATGGGTGGCCCTATTGATAGTTCTGCTGCCTTCATCCATCTCAGTAAGGCGCAATCAGTACTTGGTTATGAACCACTGCAAGTAACAGGGCTTCGCTTAGCAGTAACCGATGTTTTTCAAGCGCACCAAATTGCGCTACGGGTTGGCCAAACAATTGATGATTATGTTTATATCTCTAGCTGGTTTAGAACCCAAGGTAGCTTATACCAAGATATACAAATGGTCAGAACCATTGTTTATATTGTGGTGTTTTTAATCATTGCGGTGGCAAGTTTTAATATTGTTTCGTCATTAGTGATAGAAGTACGTGAAAAACAGGCCAACATAGCGATATTAAAAACCATGGGCGCTAAAGACAGTACGATATTAGCGACCTTTATTTTACAAGGACTTAGCCAAGCATTTATTGGCGTGGTACTGGGCTCATTTATAGGTGTGATACTGGCGCTGAACATCAGTGAGCTTTTTACCCTACTGAGTCAGTTGTTAGGCTCAAACCCGCTGGAAGGGGTGTATTTTATTGAGTTTTTACCCAGTAAGCTGGTATGGCAAGATATTGTGATCACTGTTATTGTAACTTTTGTGTTGGCAGTATTAGCCACTATTTACCCTGCATGGCAGGCAACAAGAGTGGATCCAGCCAAGGTATTAGGCAACTAAGGGAAATTTATGTTTAGTTATCAAGTAGTAATTGATTATTGGTTTGATGAACTTGGTCCATCTGGTTGGTATAAAAAATCTGATGCTACAGATATTAAGATACGAGATACATTTAGTGATCTGTTGATAGCTATTACAAAAGGCGAGTATGCGTCTTGGCGAGTGACTGCCTTAGGTGCATTAGCTGAAGTGATTGTGCTTGATCAGTTTTCTCGTAATATTTACCGGGATACCCCTCACGCGTTTAGTCAAGATCCGCAAGCGTTAACATTGGCACAGTTGGCAATCGAAAAAGGCTTTGATCAATTATTACCTGTTGAGCAGCGGGTGTTTTTTTATATGCCGTTTATGCACAGCGAATCGAGCTTTATACACCAACAGGCGATGGTATTATTTAAAGGTTTGAGTAATGAAGATTATGAACTTGCCCATAAAAATATTATCGATCAGTTTGGTCGCTACCCACACCGAAATGCCATTTTAGGGCGTCAGTCCAGCGCCGAGGAAGTTGCGTTTTTAGCTCAACCAGGCTCGCATTTTTAATCAAGCTTAGGTATATGAAATAATTGTTTAATTTCAGCAGCTAAATCAGGCGAGCTAAAATTGTTGTGCTGTTTTATCTGTTCAATATTAATAGCATCAAGGCGTTGCTCACTGGCGATCAGCACAATATTTTTATATTGGTTAAATTCAATCACCACAATATGACTGAATAGACTTCGAAGTGTCGTTAGTAGAGCGATTAATTGTTGTTTATTTTTTGCAGTAAAGTTGATGCAGATCTTACCGTATGTGCTAAGTCGAGCATGACAGTCGCACAAAAATGCCTGCTTTTGTAAAAACGCTGGCTGCGATTTACCACTAAAAACATCAATTAAAATCACATCAAATTTGCGGCTACTTTGAGCAATAAATTGTTCAGCACATTGCGCTACAATATGATTGTTGTCATTGAGGAAAAAATACTGCTTAGCTGCTTTAATTACATTCGGATTAATTTCGACAGTCGTTAATTCAAATCCGGCTTTATTAGTCACTGCTCGTTCAAAACAACCGCTGCCTAAACCTAAATTTAATATCTGTGAGGAGGGTTCGCTACAAAGCAAAAATAGCAGCATAGCTTGATTTACCGGATTACATACTTGCTGCGGTTGTGATTTTTCCATTACACCTTGTAAAGTTAGCTTATCCCCGAGTGTAAGCCAACGATAATCAGCATTTTCAAAAATCTTTAGCGTGTCTTGCTTACTTTGGATTGTTGCTACTAGGTATGCATCGGTAGTAAATGGCGTTAAATCAATCATGCCGTTCCTTCATAATGGGGATGTTGAGCAAAACAAAAAATCAATAGGGTGGCCTTGTTAACTCTGCTAAACTGTATGGCTACTCATAAGCCAGCAATACCTGCTTGGTTGTCTTATCTTACTCTGGAATTTACTTTGACTAATAATGATATTTTACGCCGCCTTCGCTATACCTTTAATTTAGCTGATACTACCATGATTGAAATTTTTGCTGCAGCAGATCATGACGTGACTCAACAACAAGTGATTGGTTGGCTAACCAGAGAAGGGGAAGAGGGTTACGTAGATCCAAGTGATACTGAGTTTGCCATTTTTCTAAATGGTTTTATTAATACAAAGCGCGGTAAGCGCGACGGTGAGCAACCAGCGCCAGAAATTAAATTAAATAATAATATTATTTTAATGAAATTACGTATCGCATTAAATATGAAAACGGAAGACGTGATCGATGTCCTTGCCTTAACTGATTTTAGTTTGAGTAAGCATGAGTTAAGTGCATTTTCTCGTAAAGCCGAGAACAAGCATTATCGTGTATGTAATGACCAAATATTACGTAACTTTTTAACTGGTTTACAGCTACAACTTCGTCCAGAGGCAAGCGGCGAATAATTTACGTGTTCATATCCGTATTTATACCGTACGGATATGATTTTTAACCCCACTTTAAGCATCGGTGTTTTAAGCTGCTCTCTGCGTTAGTATTTAAATCTTTATTTATTCACATTTCATAAATTTATATTCTTTTTAATGAGCGTTAATTGTTGCTCTTGCGTATGAACTCAAAAATAATTCACGTTATCGAACGTTAAATATATAGGTTTATCATGTTACAGTATTAAAAATATTACAATTTTTAAGGCTCTTAACTAGATGACCCATAAACTTGATCACGTCTATTTTAACATCTGAGACAAGCATAACTTTTAACACGGAAGAATAATTATGAATTATATCCATGATACCATTGCACATTTAAAACAAACTAGCCCAGCACAATGCGAATTTTATCAAGCCGTTGAAGAAGTGCTTGAATCACTTGAACCTATTCTTGAAAACTCAGCCGACTATCAAAAAAATGCGATTATTCAACGTCTAGTTGAACCTGAACGTCAAATTATGTTTAGAGTCCCTTGGGTTGATGATGACGGTAATATTCATGTCAATAAAGGCTATCGAATTGAATTTAACTCAAGCTTAGGTCCATACAAAGGTGGTTTACGTTTCCATCCAAGTGTAAATGCCAGCATCATAAAATTTTTAGGGTTTGAGCAAATTTTTAAAAATGCGTTAACTGGCTTACCGATTGGTGGTGGTAAAGGCGGCGCAAACTTTGATCCTAAGGGCCGCTCTGACAGCGAAATAATGCGTTTTTGCCAATCATTTATCAACGAGCTGTATCGTCATATCGGCCCAACCACCGATGTGCCTGCGGGTGATATTGGCGTTGGGGCACGCGAAATAGGCTATATGTTTGGTCAATATAAACGGTTGACCGGACGTTACGACGGTGCTTTTACCGGCAAAAGTTTATTGTGGGGTGGATCATTGGCTCGAAAAGAAGCGACAGGATATGGCGCTGTTTATTTTGCCAATTACATGTTGCAAGACAATGATGACTCACTTAAAGGTAAGCGCTGTTTAGTTTCTGGTGCCGGGAACGTGGCAATTTACGCGATGGAAAAACTTTATCAATTAGAGGCAACACCTATCACTTGCAGTGATTCAAGCGGTACGCTGTATCATGAATCAGGTATTGATGTTGCACTTGTTAAAAAGCTTAAAGAAGGTGCGCGTGAAGGTTTAGCTGTCTATTTAGAAACCCACAGCGATGCGAAGTATATTACTTGTGCAGATTACCCCAGTGATGGACATGCGGTATGGCGTTTTGTTGCTGATGCTGCTTTTCCCTGTGCGACGCAAAATGAGTTAACTGAAGCTGATGCGCGAACGTTAATAAGCAATGGCTGTATATTAGTTTGTGAAGGCGCAAATATGCCAAGTACTAAAGAAGCGGTCGATGTGTTGCTTGCTGCTAAAATAGCCTATGGCCCTGGCAAAGCAGCTAATGCGGGTGGTGTTGCGACGAGCCAATTAGAAATGGCGCAAAATGCCAGTATGCAAATGTGGACATTCGAAGAGGTCGATACTAAGCTGCAACAAATAATGAAAAATATCTTTGATACAGCAAGTAATACAGCCGCTGAATTTGATCAACCTGGTAATTTAGTGTTAGGTGCTAATATTGCTGCTTTTCGTCGTGTAGCAGATGCTATGATTGAGCAAGGTGTTGTTTAACAAACGATAGTCTTAATGTACATGAGCCCACTATATTGGTGGTGGGTTTTTTATTGACGTATATTTGTTCATATCGCGATTATTATCCCGTTTATCTAACCAATCAGTGATTGAACGAGTTAAACAGGTGTTGGTCTCAAAATTATTTGCAGCAGGTAACTGCTCACGTATTGTATATTTATCAAATAATAAAGAGCATCAACACTATGTCTGATCATAAAACCTATCAGCTATCGACCCTCAAGCCCGCAATTTTAATAACTACATTGTTTATTTCAACAAGCACCTTGGCCGCTGAGCTAAATTATCAAGATCAAACCAAGCTTCATGATATTGCCGCTGATGTTTCAGCAACACGTATTGGCAGTGATATTCAAACACTTGTTGATTTTGGCACTCGTCATACGTTATCAGATACAAAATCAAACACCCGAGGAATTGGTGCAGCTCGGCGTTGGATCAAGGCTGAGTTTGAGAAAATTTCTCAGCAATGCGGTGGCTGTTTAGAAGTAATAGAAGTTAAAGATACCATTTCTGGCGAAAAGCGTATTCCAAATCCTGTTGAAGTGGTGAATATTATTGCTATTCAACGCGGTACTGATCAGCCAAACCGGATGGTGATGATGTCGGGCGATATTGATTCACGGGTCAGCGATGTAATGGATTTTACCAGCGACGCACCAGGGGCGAATGATAATGCATCGGGTGTTGCTGGGGTGATTGAATCAGCTCGCGTGTTATCTAAATATAAATTTAATGGCTCAATTGTTTATGCCGCGCTTTCAGGCGAAGAGCAAGGACTGTTTGGTGGTAAAATTTTAGCCGACTATGCACAAAAGCAAGGCTGGCAAGTACACGGTGTACTCAATAATGACATGATTGGTAATATTACTGGTATTAATGGCGTTACTGATAACACGACTGCACGTATTTTCTCTGAAGGTACGCGGGTTATCGAAACCAAAGAGCAAGCGCATAAACGCCGTTTTACCGGTGGCGAGGTCGATTCAGCTAGTCGTAATTTAGCCCGTTATATCGATACCATTGCCGATCGCTATATTCCCAATCTTGACACATTGTTAGTTTATCGACTCGATCGCTTTGGTCGAGGAGGGCATCATCGCCCGTTTAACGACATGGGTTATGCTGCTGTAAGGGTAATGGAAACGAACGAAAATTATAACCATCAACATCAAGACTTACGCACTGAGGATGGTATTGTTTATGGTGATACCATTGATGGCGTTGATTTTGATTATACCGCAAAATTAACAGCGCTTAATGCGGTAAGTTTAGCGTCAATGGCATGGGCACCGGCACCACCTAATAACGTTGAAATATCAGGTGCTGTGCAACCTAGTACGACCTTAAAATGGCAAAAAAATAATGATAAAACGACCACGGGGTACAGACTCTATTGGCGTTATACCAGTGAACCACAATGGCAGTTTAGCCGCTATGTGGGTGATGTAAGTGAAGCGACTCTTAAAAATGTAGTCATTGATAATTATTATTTTGGGGTTGCTGCGGTTAATAAAGACGGTATTGAATCACCGGTGGTTTTCCCTGGCGATGTAGGTGCGTTTGAGCAAACACTAAAGTAATGTGTAGCGTCTGATATTCAAGCGTAATTACAGTTGCGCTTGAATATCAGGCAAGACAATTTAGTAGCGGACTTCGCAATTGAACAGCAATAGTTGTATTTTATGTTGACCTTAGTTTATGAATGTACGCTTTTCATACAATAATTTCAGTGAATACTTGAAGTTAATAGCTTTTTCGTATTATGGTGGAGTTAAATGTGAATTAGTTGACAGTGTATGAACCTATTTTTGCTGATTGCAGGCAGCTTAAGTGCTTTAGCCGCACTCGCTCACCTTGGTTGTATTGTTTTTGGTGCGCCGTGGTATCGCTTTTTCGGTGCTGGTGAGCACATGGCAATGCTCGCGGAGCAGGGTAAGTTGACGCCTTCGCTGATCACTTTCTTCATCGCTTTTGTATTAAGCGTTTGGTCGTTATATGCTTTTTCAGCCGCGGGTTTGTTCAAACAGCTACCTTTCATACGCTTTGTGTTAGTTGTGGTAACTGCGATTTATTTATTTCGCGGTATTGCAGGATTATATTTAATGACTAATCCGCTAGGACGCAGTGAGATGTTTTGGCTTTGGAGCTCGATCATTTGTTTACTGATTGGCGGCTTTCATTTTATAGGATTAAAACAACAATGGCTGGTTTTATCAGTTAAATATTAGCAAGGAAGGAAGCAATGTCTTTATTTGTATCGACGGATTTTAACCCCCCAGAAGCGCTGCAAACAACTGCGTTTTATTTTACTCCATTAAATGAGCAGGTAGTCGAGCTTGATTTTACTGCTGTAATGTCAAGTGTGCCGCAGCTAAAAGGTATATTCGCCCCCAAGCCTGATTGGCCAAAAGCCGATATGACCCTTGAAGAGAATCGTCAAAGCTTAGCTCAACATGCCGCAGAGTTTAACGAAAAAAAAGCATTTGCTTATGCGATATTAAACCCTAAAAAAACACGCTGCCTAGGCTCAGTGTATATTGATCCTGGGGTGAACAATGAATTCGATAGTGAGATTACTTTTTGGCTACGTAATGATAGTCAGGAATTAAATAATACCTTACGGTTATGCATCTTACATTGGCTCGCTGAGCATTGGCCATTTGAACGAGTACGATTAATTTCAACTAAGTATCAGGCAAGCTTTAGTTTGTAATACCAAAAGTTTATAACGCAATACAGGTCATACTCATTAGCGGATGTGTTGTGTTAGCTGGCTGATAACGTACTGCGGTTTGTTATCTGTGTCAGTGCTGTTAATCCGGATAGAGCATTTGCCGAAATTACATTATCAAAGCTGTTGTTATGTGTTCTCAGCTGTTGTATTTAAATCAGGCATAAGGTTAAGCCTGTTATGGATCGCGTGATGAACAAACGAAAGCTTAGTGCGTACCGCCTGTGTTAAAACAAATGGATAAGCATCAGCTAAGCCCATGCTGCGATTTAACGAATTTAAAATAATCGAAAATTCCATCCAGCTATCCAACATTACTGCGATTGATGTTTGGCTATTAAAGTAATACGAGTTTTGCGGTAGCCTTAACTCATCAGTGTCCTCAACTTCAAATTCATTACCGAGTGTAGAACCGGTAATAGAGAAATTTTTTGCTGTCTCTAAAGTATCAATAATATGCATGTAGTGCGCCCAAGTTTCTGCCCAGTCTTCAAAAGGGTGCATGGTGGCGTATTCACTAATATAGTTTTCATGCCAATTAGCAGGAGCGCCATTTTTATAATGGGCATCAATCGCTTGTTGGTAATCTAAAGAATCATCGCCAAAATATTGTTTACATAGAGCATGTTTATGCGGTGAATTTGCAATTAACTGGTCAAAATAATAATGTCCTAACTCATGACGAAAATGACCAAGCAAAGTGCGATAGCGCTCACCCATAGCATGCTTTGTTTGTGAGCGAGCGACATCATCAGCTTCAGCCAAATTGATAGTAATATGGCCGCAGTTATGGCCAGTAAAAACATTTTCTTGACCTGCTAATTTAGTCACGAAATGGTCATTAACACTGCGGTCGGTTATAAAATCAAAACTAAGGCCACCTTCGGCATCTTGGCTGAGGTTATTTAATAGTAAAGAAAGCGCTTTAAGTGTATACAATGCTCGGCGTTTTGCTGTTTCCATTTTGGTCCAAAGTGGAATGTGTTGATTAATACTTAGATCTGGGATTGTTTCATTAAACCGACATGCGAAACACAGCACTTCTTCTGTGTCTGGCGCTGGTACAAAACTGTCGATATCAACCATGCCATTGCATGCCTTATAGTGTGCATTGTTATCACATTTTTGATAGGGCACATCAGGGGCTGACGCTTTGTAATATAAGCCCGTTGTGTCATTAAATTCGTAGGGTTCTACAAGGTTAAAATTGTCATCAATACCAACAGTTTTGCCACAGGCAAGGCAGTGACTACTTTCAAAAAACAATATTTGATTATCTTTGCAGTTACATTTAAACGTTTTCATATTTTTTACCGTATCCGTTGATAAATACAATGACAAATTATTCAGTGAACAGACTTACATTAGCTATATTGCTAACAAATTATAAAGTTAGCAAATTATAAAATTAATAAGCCTGAGATTACTTGCCGTTAAATTCGTTGCAATAAATCTGATTTTTTCTCATTAAACTCAGCATCAGTGAGTGCGCCTAAATCACGTAATTGTGCTAATTTTTCAATAATGTCGAGGGTTTCATTCACTGAGTATTGCGAAGCATTAATAGCTGTCGACTCGCTACTCATCATTTTATCATTTGAGCCTGTCTCAGGGGGGGATTGCTGTTGTTTTGCAAAGTCTGTTGATTGGGCAAAGTTGGTATTGTGACTTGAATGTGTCTGAGTGAAGCTATCATCAGCAATCACTGGCAAACTATTTACGCTAATGTTTCCCCACTGGCTACTAAAGGTAAGCGATATATCGTTGCCTTGTTGCTGGCTTACTCCCCCGATCTGGTGATCGAGCGTATCATAGAGTGTGACCTGACCATTTTTTTCAATGGCTAAGCGATTAGGAAAAACAGCATAACGGGTGTTGTTTTGTGAACCGGTACTCGATGGATTACCTAAATTAACTGGCCACCACTGGTTGCTACCTAAAGTACCGGCAGGAATGACGGGGAAAACTTGGTTGTTTGCTAAAATAGTGGCAAGTTCGTTACATAAGTTATCAACGGTGTTTTTCAAGCCATTATTGAACATGTCTCCTACCATTGTCATTCCACCGCGCATCCATTGACCTGAGCCGCCAAGCTCTGGGCAATTAAACTGCGCCATTGAACCGCCGCCATTATTTACTGCAACTAACATATGTACTACTGCCTCATAACTTAAACCATAGCGGGCAGATATTCCTTTAACCAAGTTGTCACCAATGTTTGTTAATGTTTGCATAAATAGAGTCCTTAATATGAAGATAGGCGGGATGTGTATTACGTCATGATCTAACTGTGAACAATCTACCTTAAGCATTGATGCTAATAATAAATTAGCAAAATAAAATGCCAACATTGCTTGTTTAAAGACACTAAGCTTGCTAGTTTGGCTTTCAGGGCGATTAAAAATCAAACTACTATAACACTGTTAAGAAGCTTAATCGTGGTTTTATTGCGAACTATTTTTTAAGTTCGTTTTAGCGAAGCATTTAACTGGTGTTGTGATTAATTGGGACTTTTTTCTATTTAATCGCTAGAAAAAACAGGCATGCTTTATTGGTGAATTACATAAAATAATAAGCGCTGTGTGATTTTTAATACTTAGCTTTGTGCTAATTTGGTGCGAATGTCGCACCAAATAATTCTTCACAGCGCTCGCTCTTTGATTCTAAACAGTCAATAGTGACCAATATATAGGCTAACAGCCTAATTTTATTATGTAATCTATATGGAATGTATATTGCTTAAATAGCAGGCAGGTAGTAGTAAGTTATACTTAAATGGCTATACAAAAAATTAAAGAGGGATTAATCGATGACAATTACTGTTGGTATAGCGCACCATACTCAATACAAGTACGACCGCCCAGTAAATATGGGGCCGCATATTTTCCGCTTACGTCCAGCACCGCATAGCCGAACTAAAATTAAAAGCTATTCATTAAAAATAGTGCCGGAAGATCATTACATCAATTGGCAGCAAGACCCTTTTGGTAATTATCAGGCAAGAGTGGTATTTAATAGCCCCACAACTGAGTTTAGTTTTACTGTTGATTTAGTGGCTGAAATGACGGTAATTAATCCGTTTGATTTCTTTTTAGAAGAATATGCTGAAGAGTTTCCATTTGAATACGATAAAGTCGCAAAGGCTGAGCTTAATCCCTATTTAAAAAAACGTAAGGCGAGTCCTAAGTTTTTAGAATTGATTGATTCGTTACGTCCGGAAAAACCAATCAGAAGTGTTGATTTTTTAGTTGCGGTCAATCAGTCAATTTATAATCTTGTTGGCTACGGCATTCGTTTAGAGCCTGGAGTTCAAACGGCGAACGAAACCATCACAAAAAAAACCGGTTCATGTCGAGATTCTGCGTGGTTGTTAGTACAACTGTTTCGTCATTTAGGTTTGGCTGCTCGTTTTGTATCTGGTTATTTAATCCAACTTACATCAGATCAAAAATCACTTGATGGCCCAAGTGGTCCTGATGAAGATTTTACTGATTTACACGCATGGACTGAAGTATATATCCCAGGCGCAGGTTGGATCGGGCTTGATCCTACCTCCGGCTTATTTGCTGGCGAAGGCCATATTCCGCTTGCGTGCACACCTGAACCTAGCTCAGCAGCACCTGTCTCTGGTGGCATAGATAAGTGCGAATCAGAATTTAGTTTTTATAACAAAGTAACGCGCGTACATGAAGACCCTCGCGTTACAAAGCCATATTCAGAAACACAATGGGCTGCAATAAACCGCTTGGGTCAGCAAGTTGATGATGTATATGTTAAGGAAGGTGTTCATTTAACAATGGGCGGTGAGCCGACGTTTATTTCTATTGATGATATGGAACATCCCCAATGGAACACAGAAGCCGACGGTAAAGAAAAACGAGTGTTAGCACAAAGCTTATTTATTGCGATGAACAAAGCATATACCAAAGGTGGCTTTACACATTATGGGCAAGGTAAATGGTATCCGGGAGAGTCACTGCCTCGCTGGCAATATGCATGTTATTGGCGAAAAGACGGTGAAGCTTTGTGGCAAGATGCCAGTTTATTAGCTGATCCGAATAAAGATTATAAATTAGACCACACAGATACCAAGCGTTTTACAGAACAGCTATGTGCAGAAATAGGCCTTGAAACCAAGGCTATCACTACAGCCTATGAAGATATTTTATATCATTTATGGCAAGAGGCATCGTTACCCAAAGAGGTGGGGCCTAAACAGCCTGAACTTCTTAGTGCAATGAGCCGTAAAGGCTTTTTAGCTAAAATGGAACAAGGTATTGAAAAGCCTGTTGGTTATGCATTGCCGCTGCAGTTTAATCAAGCGAAACATTGCTGGCAGTCATGCAAATGGGAATTTAAACGCGAATACTGTTTTTTATTACCAGGTGAATCACCCCTTGGTTATAGATTACCGCTTGATAGCCTTGAGTGGACAAGCAACATTATTGAGCGAGATCCGTTTGATATTCCAGATAACTTTACAAAAGCTAAAAAACTGCAAAAAGGCTTTATTGGTCAACAAATGATCAAAACCGCAATGGCATTGGAAGTAAGAGAAGGGCGGTTGTACATCTTTATGCCCCCAACGAGCCATTTTGAACATTATATGTCGCTATTAAATGCGATTGAAAGCACCGCAAAAGCCCTGCAAATCCCAGTTGTTATTGAAGGCTATAGCCCGCCTAAAGATAGTCGTGTAGAAAAATACGCCGTGACACCTGATCCAGGTGTCATTGAAGTGAACATCCACCCATCTTCGTCATGGCAGCAATTGGTAGATAGAACAACGACACTTTACGATCTAGCCAAACAAGCACGTTTAGGAACAGATAAGTTTATGGCGGACGGTCGTCATACCGGCACCGGGGGGGGTAATCATGTCACTTTAGGTGGTGAAACGCCGCAGCAAAGCCCGTTCTTACGACGCCCAGATATTTTAAGAAGTTTTATTACTTATTGGCAGCACCATCCTGGATTATCTTATTTATTTTCAGGTTTATTTATTGGCCCTACAAGCCAAGCACCTCGTGTGGATGAAGCACGTGATGAGTTGCTCTATGAGCTTGAAATCGCATTTTCACATATGCCTGAAGGGGAAGTACCTGAGCCATGGCTCGTTGATCGTTTGTTACGCAACTTACTTGTTGATTTAACAGGTAATACACACAGGGCGGAGTTTTGTATTGATAAGCTATATTCACCCGATTCAGCAACAGGACGACTAGGTATTGTCGAGTTTAGGGGGTTTGAAATGCCACCTCACTCACAAATGAGCTTAGTGCAAATGTTGTTATTACGGACTTTATTAGCTTGGTTTTGGAAAAAGCCTTATCACAAACCGTTGATCCGTTGGGGCACCGAATTACATGATAAATTTTTATTACCTCAGTATGTTGAAAATGATTTAGCTGAGGTTGTTAGAGATCTGCAGCAAGCTGGTTTTGCATTCCAAGTAAGTTGGCTAAACCCATTTTTTGAGTTTAGGTTCCCTGTTTGCGGCACCCGAGAACTCGATGATGTGACGTTAGAGCTTAGAACCGCGATTGAACCTTGGCATGTACTGGGTGAAGAAGCCAGTGCATCTGGTACTGCTCGGTATGTTGATTCGTCATTAGAACGCGTGCAAATCAAAGTAATTGGCACAATGAGTGACCGCTATATCGTTACATGTAATGGCCGACGCGTGCCGCTTAAAATTGTTAAAGGCAAAGCGAAAGATGAAATGGTTGCCGGGATCCGTTACCGTGCATGGCAGCCACCAACAGCGCTGCATCCTACAATTGGTGTACATGCACCGTTAGTATTTGATCTGATCGATACCTGGGAAGGCCGCTCAATGGGTGGTTTTGTCTACCATGTTAGTCATGCTGGTGGGCGAAATCCAGAAACATTACCCGTTAATGCATTTGAAGCTGAAGGGCGAAGGGTTGCACGATTTTGGGAGCATGGTCACACACCATCATTATTAGCATCTGATCAGCCTAGTTGGAGCCCATCGGCTGCGACACGAAGCTTTGAATCAGCACAATCGGTGAGTGAATTTGTTGTTCCCGATGAAGAAAATACTAATTCAGATTACCCTAATACGCTCGATTTAAGGAGACAACCTAAGTTCAAATAAATCATCTTTTTGGGTTGTTCATTGTATGACTCCACTTTGACATTACGCAAAGTAGAGTCATTATTTAACAGACGCTTTTGTTAATACAATTACCAACAAATTGAACTAGAATGATAGTTTACTTTCTATAGCGGAGCGCTTTTAGCTTGTACATTAATAATAATACGATGCCAGAGCTGCCTAATTGGTTGTCTTTATACCTTGATAAACGCCACGGTCATGATGAATTGGCGGATCACAGTGGCTTAAACCCTGAGCATTGGGATACTTTATTTAATCGTTTAGCAAGTTTAACCGCTGAAGATGTAAGTAGTCGTGCCATTGAAATTACGCAACTTTTGCAAAATGGCAATATTAAAAGTGAGAGTAATCAACAGTGGCACTTCGATCCACTGCCTTTTATGTTTTCTCGAGCAGATTGGAATACGTTAGAGCAAGGCATAAAACAGCGAACTTTATTACTTAATAAGATCCAACAAGATGTTTATTCTGAGCAAAAGCTACTTTTGAGTGGGCAAATATCACCGCAGCAGCTGTACCAAGATAGTCATTACTTACGTGAAGGATTTAGCTTACCAAGTGATGAGCTAAAACTGTTTTTTACAGCGGTTGATGTGTATCGCGCACCATCGGGTGAATTTAAAGTCTTAGCTGATCATTGCCAATGTCCGTTAGGTCTAGGGCTATTGCTTAAAAACCGCATTATAGCTAGGCGCGTTATGGCTGAAGAGTTTGCTGAATGCAACGTGCAACAAATTAAAGAGTTTTTAAATTTGTTTCAAGAAGGCATTAACGAGTTTATTCATTATATGGATGATCCTCGTATTGTTATTTTAACTCAAGGGATCGATGATCCAAATTATAACGAGCATGCGTTTCTATCTACTTACTTTGGCTATACTTTAGTGCAAAGCGCTGATTTAACAGTGCGTAATGGCGAAGTGTGTTTAAAGTCATTACAAGGGTTGGGGAAAATCAATGTGATTTTACGTTGGATCCCAGATCAAAGTATCGATTCACTTGAACAAACACAATACTCGTTACATGGTATTCCAGGCTTATTACAAGCTGTACGTGAGGGCTCAGTAAAAGTATTAAATCCTTTTGGTAGCGGGGTACTCTCATCACCAGCAATACAATGTAATTTAGCCCAGCTATCAGAGCAACTTTTACAACAACCATTATTACTAGATTGCCCTAAGTACCACAGCATTGAAGATGTTAAATCATCGGATTGGTCACAGTTAGTGTTTGGTAGTTATAAAGATCCTAAACTAACACTTGATGGCCATTTAGACGCGGATAAAATTAAACAACTTATAACTAAGCAACCTAGCGATTATTATTTTCAAGATAAACCCGCATTTAGTAGCGCACCATTTTGGGATGACGGTAAGTTAATTGCAAAACCTGTGGTATTTAGGTGTTATGTATTAACCACAGAAAATGGCATCGAAGTGCTGCCATCGGCACTGTGTTTCTCTTATCAAAATAGTGCTAACGCTAAGGGCGCTGGTTGGCTCAAAGATACTTGGATAAATACCAGTAAAGATATTGATTTAACTGAGCAAAGTGTACCAACACCAATTAAAAAAAGAATGGATGTAAGCTTACTTGAAGGGGTTATATCAAGTCGTACTGCAGAACATTTATTTTGGCTCGGTCGTTATTTAGAGCGCTGTGAAAATACCATAAGAATATTACGTATCTTTATTGATCGTTACACTGAGTTGGCTATTTATCCAGATTTAATACGCCGCAGTACTGTTGCTCGTTTGTTGGCTGCTATCAGCGCTCAGCATATTGTTTACCCTTATGTAGAGCAAGCAATCAAGCTTGAAGAATTTGATAGCGCAGTGTCTAAGCAAACAGCGTTTGCTTTACTCGCTGATGAGCTACGCGCGGGTAGTATAATAAATACGTTAAATTATTTAGCGAATGCATCAGTACAGGTCCAAGAATTATTGTCCCATGATAGTCGTCGTATTATTGATGAAATCAATGAACAAGTTAAAGTGCTAAAGCATATCAATATCAATATTTCATCACGTGCGATGCAAAGTATTTTAGATAAAGTGATTGGTTTGATCATGGCCTTTAATGGCTCGTTAGTGGATTGTATGCCAAACAGCAATGGCTGGTTTTTACTTGAGATGGGTCGCAGGATTGAGCGCAGCTTACAAATCACCTCATTAACAGGGGCTTTATTAACGCAAGAACTCGAGCAAGCTGAAGAGCTTGGTTTACTCGAAGCGGTTTTGAGTAGTCAAGTTAGCTTAGTGACCCATAAACGTCGCTATAGAATGTATCAAAGTATAGGTACTGGGCTTGAGCTGTTATTACTGGATGCAGAATACCCTCGCTCATTACTTTTTCAGTTAGAGCAAATAAACCAGTTATGTAAGCATTTACCGACTAAACGCAGACAGGGAGTGATAGCAGCACATGAAAAAGCAATTTTACTTTCTAAAACGAGTTGCTATGTCACAGAAAAAGACTACCTGCAAAGGACGGACGCTGGAGTTCGTAAACAGTTAATCGAGTTTAACCATAATATTCGCCTGAACTTAAATACCTTTTGTGATGTATTATTATTGCAGTATTTTTCTCATACACAAACGGCGAATAAATTGAATTGGACTAATATTGAGCAAGCTCAATCGTGAAATATAAAATAAAGCATTCCACAACCTACAGTTATGCCGATTTTGTTAGCTTGTGTCAAAACCAAGCACGGTTAACACCAAAAACAAATCGTGCTCAGATATGCCACAGTAGTCGCATAGATATTGAGCCGCCGGCAAATTATCTACAAGAATTTACGGATTATTTTGATAATAAAGTGACCGCGTTTGAAATAGCCACTCAGCATAAAAAACTGAAAGTGACTATGACCAGTGAAGTGGAACTTTTATTAAGTGCAAATATTAACCTCGTCGACACTGATATGCCTTGGCAAGAGGCTCGCGATATCGTCGCAAAGCCAAATACATATCAGCTGTTAAAAACATCGGAGTTTATTTTGCCATCTCAATATACTCCTTTTGTACAGGGTATAAAGGAATACGCTTTAACGTCGTTTTTAGCTGATATTAGCTTGATTTGTGGCTGTAAAGATCTCATGGCACGGATTTTTCATGAGTTTCAGTATGATCCCGGTTTTACTACGATTAGTACGCCTTTGAGTGTTGTTTTTGCACAAAAAAGGGGCGTTTGCCAAGATTTTGCACATTTTGCGATAGCGTGCTTACGCAGTATTGGTTTAGCAGCACGTTATGTTAGCGGGTATATAGAAACAATGCCTCCCGAGGGGGAAGAAAAGTTAGCAGGTGCAGATGCGACCCATGCATGGTTTTCTGTGTTTGTGCCAAGGTTTGGTTGGGTAGACTTTGATCCAACAAATAATGTTATGCCTAATGAGCAGCATATAACACTTGCTGTTGGCCGTGATTTTTCTGATGTCACTCCTTTGAAAGGCGTGGTTTTTGGTGGCGGTACACAATTGCTTGATGTAGCGGTTGATATGATTCGATTGGAGTGATTAAAACAACTCAATATTAATAATGGATAAGGCGGAAGGATGTATGAAAATTGACTGGAAAGCATATCAAACAAATGGCTTTTTTGATGAATTAATAGACGCACAAGGAAATATTCGAACGCACGGTAAACAGTTAGCACAGTTTTTTTCTAGCTTATCAAAAGAAGAATTAGTTAAAGCCAGAGCTGTTGCAGATCTTGCCATAAAAGAAATGGGCATTACGTTTACAGTTTATAATGAAGGCAATATGATCGATAGAGCGTGGCCGTTTGACATTATTCCGCGCACTATTGGTAAAAAAGAATGGCAAACTATTGAGGTAGGTTTAAAACAGCGTGTTGAAGCGTTGAATCTGTTTATAAATGATTTATACCATGATCAAAAAATAATAAAAGACGGTATTTTTCCAAAAGGCTTACTCGAAAAATCAGTTAACTTTCGCTCTCAATGTGTTGGAATTACTCCGCCAAATAATATATGGGCGCATATCTGCGGCTCCGATTTAGTGCGCGATGGAAATGGCACTATGTTTGTACTCGAAGATAACTTACGCGTGCCGTCTGGGGTGTCTTATATGCTTGAGAACCGCTCTGTGATGAAACGTGTTTTCCCTGAGTTATTCGAACAAGTGTCGATTTTACCAGTTGATGATTATCCTTCACAACTGTTTGATATGTTGGCAGCAATGTCACCTCGTCCAGACGATAAGCCTGAAGTAGTGGTATTAACACCCGGTGTATTTAACTCCGCCTATTTTGAACATTGTTACCTTGCTCAAGAGATGGGCTGTGAATTAGTAGAGGGGCGTGATTTAGTAGTCGAAAAAGACGACTGTGTCTATATGCGCACAATTACAGGCTTGCAACGCGTTGATGTAATTTATCGACGCATCGACGATTTATTCTTAGATCCCGAAGCTTTTTTACCTGAATCACAATTAGGTGTACCCGGTTTAATGCGAGCATGGTCGAAAGGTAATGTGGCGTTAGTCAATGCACCCGGTGCAGGGGTTGCGGATGATAAGGTGGTTTATGCCTATGTACCTGACATCATAAAATATTACTTGGATGAAGAACCCAAGATAGAAAATGTGCCAACCTATAAGTGTTTAGATCCTAAAGAATGTGATTATGTTATTAAAAATATCGATAAACTAGTTGTCAAACCTGCAAACGAGTCGGGTGGCTATGGTTTATTGATTGGTCCTAAATCGACTAAAAAAGAGCAACAAGCAACCATTGCACAAATAAAAGCCGATCCACGGAATTGGGTAGCGCAACCAACTCTTGATTTGTCTACGGTTCCCACCCTTGACGGGACAGAGCCTGATGGACGTCACGTTGACTTGAGACCGTTTATATTATCGTCAGGTAAAGACACACAGATCACTACTGGTGGCCTTACTCGTGTTGCGATGGTGAAAGGTTCATTAGTGGTAAATTCATCTCAAGGCGGTGGTAGTAAAGATACCTGGATTGTTGACGAAGAGGCTAAATAATATGTTATCAAGAGTAGGTGAAACTTTATATTGGGTAGCTCGTTACGTTGAACGTGCAGAAAATGTTGCACGGTTAATTAATGTCAACAACATGCTGATGTTGGATTTACCTAAAGGCGTATGTACAGGCTGGGAGCCATTAATAGATATTATTGGCGCACGTCAGGCGTATGAAGATAAACACGCTGATTACACAGAGCAAAAAGCGCTGCGTTATTTACTTGTAGGTAGTGATAATGGCTCGTCTATTTTAAATTCTATTATCTATGCTAGAGAGAGCGCTCGGACGATCCGAGACGTAATGCCTCGCGATGTATGGGAAGAAATTAACTCCCTTTATTACTATGTAAAAGATAATCAAAAAGAAGGGCTTGCTAAGCGTGGCCGATTTGCTTATCTAAAGAAAATCATCGAATCAGCCCATCAAATATTTGGTGCTTTAGATGCGACTATTAACCATGATCATGGTTTTACGTTTATCCGCTTTGGGTCGTTAATAGAACGTGCTGATATGACGTCACGGATATTAGACATTCGTTCAGAGACGTTGATCACCAGCGATGAAGCAAAACCTTATGAAAATATTCAGTGGATCAGCTTATTGCGCTCGCTTAGTGCTTATCAAATGTATCGACAAGAGATGAGCGTACGGGTGCAACGTGCTGATGTATTAGAATTCGTGATGCACAGTGAAGTATTTCCACGATCAATTTTGTTTTGCTTAATAGAGCTGAAAACGCTGATTTCACCTTTGCCAAACTCTACAGAGATTATAAATTTAATAGATGCAGTGGTAAAACAATTGAAAGCTGAAGATGTAAGAGCGCTTAAAAATGGCCACTTACACAATTATATGGATCAAATCCAAATTGAATTAGCGGGCATTCATAATGCATTAGCGCAAACGTATTTTTTAAAACCGCCAGAATAGGCCTGTTAAGCTATTAATCTTATAATACGCCCAAGGTTTTAAATTACATTGGGCGTTATTAACTAACGTGAGCTTTGGCTAATTATGAAAACGCGTTGTCTTTTAATTGTGCTTGCATTTGTTCGCGCATTTTAAACTTTTGTAGTTTTCCGGTAACCGTCATAGGGTAACTTTCAACAAATTGAATATGTTTTGGTATTTTAAAATAAGCTAATTTATCTTTTAAGAAGCTGCGAATTTCTTGCTCTGTTAACACGGCATCATCTTTAGGCTGCACCCAAGCACATACTTCTTCGCCGTACTTGTCGTCACTGATGCCAAAAATAGCAGCATCTTGCACGCCAGGGTAAGTGTAAAGTACTTCTTCAATTTCGCGCGGGTAGATATTTTCGCCACCACGAATGATCATATCTTTAATTCTGCCCACTATTGCAACAAAACCTTCCGCATCCATTACACCTAAATCACCAGAGTGTAGCCAGCCTTCTTTATCGATAGTTGCGGCGGTTTTTTCTTCATCATTCCAATAGCAACGCATAATACCCGCACCACGGCTGCATACTTCGCCAGCAAGCCCTATTTTTTGTATATTACCTACTTCGTCAATAATTTTTACTTCTGTATGCGCCAGCGCGCGGCCGACGGTAGTAACTTGTTTTTCAATGGATGAGTCAATCTCCGTGGCATTATTAATGGGACTGCATTCCGTTTGGCCGTAACCGATAACAACTTCATTCATATGCATCAGCGATTGTACTTTACGCATTACTTGCTCAGGACACGTCGAGCCTGCCATGATGCCCGTACGTAAACTGGATAAGTCAAAACGAGCAAAATCTTTTAGTTCCAGTTCAGCAATAAACATCGTAGGTACGCCATGCAGTGCAGTACAGCGTTCTTTTTCAACTACCTCAAGCGTGATTGTTGGATCAAAAGAATCTCCTGGAAATACTGCCGTAGCTCCTTTACTTATACATACTAAATTACCTAATACCATTCCAAAACAGTGATATAACGGCACTGGAATACACAGCTTATCATCTGCAGTTAAGCGCATTGCATTAGCCATAAGAAAACCATTATTTAAAATGTTTTTATGGGAGAGCGTAGCGCCTTTAGGATTGCCTGTTGTGCCGGAGGTAAACTGAATGTTGATATCTTGATCTGGTTGCAAAGTTGCACCAATGGCGTTGAGCTCAACGCGGTGGGCGGCCGTTGGCATTGTCATAACTTGACTAAAACTAAACATGCCTGCGGCAGGCTCATCACCAATGCGAATAATATTTTTTAAATAGGGGAGGTTTTTTGCCTGCAGTTGCCCAGCTTTTGCAGCGGCAAGTTCGGGCAGTAATTCATTAAGCATGCCTAGGTAATTACTGGCTTTGAAACTTGAAGCGGTTATAAGAGTTGAACACTCGACTGAATTTAGTGCAAATTGCAGTTCGTTTGGACGATACGCTGGGTTAATACAGACCATGATTGCGCCAATTTTGGCGGTCGCAAATTGGGTTAAGCACCACTCAAGGTTGTTTGGTGACCAGATACCAACACGATCACCTGGTTTTACACCTAAAGCCAGTAACCCCATTGCCAGCTGGTTGATCTGCTGCTGATATTCTTTATAGCTTAAACGAATGTTTTGATGATGCAGCACTATCGCAGGGTGGTCTGGATTATTGTCGACAATGGAGTCGAAGTAATCACCTATGGTTTTATTGATCAATGCTGGGCTTTGTGCTCCTTTATAGTAGCTATGCTCTAAGCCAGCTGTATCTTTGACTGTTTTATTCGCATCGGTTGCAGTTGTATTATTGTTACTTATTTGCATGTACGGTCTCCGTGTCAATGTTGTGAGAGTCTACTCAGTTAGAAAAACACAGATTGTCGACAAATGAAAGCGCTATACGACCAATGTAGTAATAAAAATGATAAATATTAGGCAATAAAAAAACGCTAGCTGTAGCTACAACAAAAACATTGCAGTACACACTAGCGTAGTATCTGATTATAAATTGAACTCTAATTGAAAATTAAAGCTCTTCGCTGCGGTAGGTTTTTTTCATTAAATGTACATATGCATTTACAAACGCATTTTCTTGGTACTTTTTAAGCCCCGTTTCAGCGAAATCAATAGGAATAGGATTACGTTTTAATTGTTCTTTGATCTCGGTTGTACTGAATAAATAAACACTCAGCTCAGGGATCAATTGAATTGCAGTTTCCATTTTGAAACCGTTCGCACTACCGGCAAATTTACCTTTAGGCGCACGTTGACGAATAGCAACTGAGTCAATTTGATAGTCCTGCATAAGTTTCGCAAAATCAAATTGGAATTTACGCATTACTTCAGTGTCATTACCATTACCTAAGGTAAAGCGAGTTTGGCGAATATCTCGTATATCAAATACATCGTTATCTTTTGTTAAAATACACAGTAGTACGTCACTACCGGTAATTTCTACACCGCATGTTCTCATTGTCATTCTCTAAATAACTAATTTGGGCAGCATTATATCAATTAAACGCCTTAAAAACAGTGCATTTTAAAAACCGATTTCAATCCCAATGCCACTGTGGTCGCTTACGCAGATATCTTCATCAATTTGGTTTGGATTTAAGTGTTTATCAAAGCTTAGATAGTGCAACGATTTTATCCGCGATAATGCACAATCAGTATTAAAGTGTCCTGAGGTCAAAATATAATCAAGCACATTGCCACGACCTTGATAGTAATGTGTTGCTGGTTTTACTTTACCATTTGCCGATTCACTGCTTAATTCAAACGAATCAGTTAATCCTACAATGGGTTGTTCAAGCTCTAAACAGGGCTCGCAACGAGTAGGGTGAAATCCTTGGGTCATGAATGACAGCGCAGGGCTGTCAATATTGTCGTTAAAATCCCCCATTACTAATGTTGCACAGTTTTTTTCACGCTGGGTTTTTAGCGCATCATAATAAACAATCGAAGCTTCCAGTGAGCGTGATATTTGCGATTGCATCATGCCAACGGTTTGTTGTAATAGATTTAATAAGGGATCGTCTTGATTATGAATGTTTAAAATATGCGCCATTGAATGCACCCGTTGTGATTTAAAGTGCACCACATAGCAGGTTAAATCACCAAATTCAGGTACATCAAAACTGCATTTAATAGGTGTGCGATTAAATTTAAATTCATTTTGATTATTTAAGTACTCAAGTAGTTCTGGGCAAGGGGTGAGTTCGTGGCATGCTTGAAAAGGGATTTTCGCGGCAATCGCCACCACAGGGTTAAATAATACCTGTGGATAGAGATGATCACTGCGTGGACTGGCAACAGTAGCAAAATAGTCATAGCCTTGCTCTTTACACAAAATGGCCAATTCTTTAGGGCTAAACACCTCTTGGAAAGCAACAACCGTTGCTTGACTTTGCTGTAGAAAGTCAGTGATAAATTGCTGTTTTTGCCGCCATTGCGTTGCGTTGTAACGTTCATGTAATTGATAAAAAGAATAAGGTGGCGCCGTAAAATTAAGTAAATTTAAAGTGGCAAAACGGATACGATTAGACGTCGTCATTAGGTTATCCAACAGCTGAAATTAAATTAAGTATGAAATGCGAGGGTTATTTGTCAATTTGTCTGGCTAAATACTTGTATTTAGTGGCTCCAAACGCGACAATAACCGCTTGTGTTTGCTAAGACTCAACAAATACATTAACCAAATACGGTTAAAATTAACAATGCTTATTCGTAAAAGCGTTGTCGAGTTATTCATTTTAATTTAATAAATACATGTGATGCATTGTAGGCGTCACCACTGTAGTAAGGACTTATAATGCCAGTTATTACTCTTCCTGACGGCAGTCAGCGTAGTTTTGAAAACCCTGTAAGTACACTTGATGTAGCCAATGATATCGGCCCAGGCTTAGCAAAAGCCACTATCGCTGGTCGTGTTAATGGCACTCGCGTTGATGCCTGTGATTTAATTTCTGACGATTCTCGTCTTGAAATCATCACCGCAAAAGATGATGACGGCTTAGAAATAATTCGTCACTCATGTGCTCACTTAATAGGACATGCGGTTAAGCAACTGTTTCCTGATGCAAAAATGGCAATTGGTCCAACGATTGATAATGGTTTTTACTATGATATCGATATGGAACATTCATTAAGTCAAGATGACTTAGAAGCTATTGAAAAGCGCATGTTGCAACTTGCTAAAACAAACTACGACGTGATTAAGAAAACCGTAAGCTGGCAAGAAGCCCGTGATGCATTTGCAGCGCGCGGCGAAATGTACAAAATTCAAATCCTTGACGAAAACATCGCTAAAGATGACCGTCCAGGATTATATCACCACGAAGAATACATCGATATGTGTCGTGGTCCACACGTACCGAACATGCGTTTTTGCCAACATTTCAAAATAATGAAAGTAGCCGGTGCCTACTGGCGTGGCGATTCAGATAATAAAATGTTGCAGCGTATTTATGGCACTGCATGGGGCGATAAAAAGCAACTTAAAGCCTACTTACAACGTTTAGAAGAAGCCGAAAAACGTGATCACCGTCGTATTGGTAAAGCACTTGATTTATGGCATTGGCAAGAAGAAGCGCCAGGCATGGTGTTTTGGCACAACGATGGGTGGAGCATTTACCGTGAACTTGAAGAGTTTGTGCGTGAAAAGTTACGCGAGTACCAGTACGAAGAAGTAAAAGGTCCAATGATGATGGATCGTTCTTTATGGGAAAAATCAGGTCACTGGGAAAAGTATTCAGAAGCAATGTTTACCACTGAATCTGAAAAGCGTGAATACGCAATCAAACCAATGAACTGCCCAGGTCACGTACAGATCTTTAATCAAGGTTTAAAATCGTACCGTGATCTTCCACTGCGTATGGCTGAATTTGGTTGTTGTCATCGTAACGAGCCGTCAGGCGCACTTCATGGTCTAATGCGCGTACGTGGCTTTACTCAGGATGATGCCCATATCTTCTGTACTGAAGAGCAAATCATGGACGAAGTATCAGCGTGTATCCAAATGGTTTACGATACGTACGAAACATTCGGCTTTGAAAAAATTGTGGTTAAGCTGTCAACACGCCCTGAACAGCGTATTGGCGAAGATCATATGTGGG
Source organism: Pseudoalteromonas sp. SR41-4 (assembly GCF_014163985.1). Classification (NCBI taxonomy): domain Bacteria; kingdom Pseudomonadati; phylum Pseudomonadota; class Gammaproteobacteria; order Alteromonadales; family Pseudoalteromonadaceae; genus Pseudoalteromonas; species Pseudoalteromonas sp. SR41-4. Next base: position 243,435 of record NZ_JACJEI010000002.1, read on the forward strand.
ACAAAGCAGAGCTTGCATTAGCTGATGCACTGAAAGCAAATAACATCGAATTTGATTATTTACCGGGTGAAGGCGCCTTCTACGGTCCAAAAATTGAATTTACTTTGTACGATTGCTTAGACAGAGCGTGGCAGTGTGGTACAGTGCAACTAGATTTTGCATTACCAGGGCGTTTAGGGGCAACTTATGTTGCTGAAAACAACGAACGTCGTACACCTGTTATGATACACCGTGCAATATTGGGCTCTATCGAGCGCTTTATCGGTATTCTTACAGAAGAGTACGCGGGTTTATTCCCGACTTGGCTTGCACCAAAGCAAGTAGTGATTATGAATATCACTGATAAACAAGCTGCTTATGTGCAGGAAATTGTACAAAAATTAAATAAACTTGGAATTAGAGCCGCTGCTGACTTGAGAAATGAGAAGATTGGCTTTAAAATCCGTGAACACACATTAAAACGTATCCCATATTTACTTGTTGTTGGTGATAAAGAAGTTGAACAACAAGAAGTAGCTGTACGTACCCGCACAGGTGAAGACTTGGGCAAATTTAATGTTGATGAATTTGTCGCTAAAATTAGCGAAGAAATTAAAAATCGACTATAAAAACTCTGCGTGTAGGGCATACATTTAATTGCTAACTACACGCTTATTATTTGATATTCTTGGAGGAACGTACTATTAGAGGCGGCAAGAAAGGGCAACAAACAGCCCAAAAAAATCGTATTAACGAAGAAATTACAGCTCAAGAAGTTCGCTTAATTGACATTGAAGGCGAGCAAGCTGGAATTCAGTCATTAAAAGACGCGCAAACTATGGCTGATGCCGCTGGTGTTGATCTAGTAGAGATTAGCCCAAATGCTGAGCCGCCTGTTTGTAGAATCATGGACTACGGTAAGTTTATCTTTGAAAAAAGCAAAGAACTAAAAGAGCAGAAGAAGAAGCAAAAGCAAATCCAGATAAAAGAAATCAAATTCCGTCCTGGCACGGATGAAGGTGATTATCAGGTTAAGCTTCGCAACTTACGTAAGTTCTTAGAAGGTGGCGATAAAGCTAAGATTACCATCCGCTTCCGTGGTCGTGAAATGGCCCACCAAGAAATTGGTATAGAATTATTAAACCGTATCAAAGGCGATTTGGAAGAGCTTGCAGTTGTTGAGTCTTTCCCTAATCGTGTTGAAGGTCGCCAAATGGTTATGATGATGGCGCCTGTTGCTAAAAAGCAATAAACAAGCTAAGATACGCAGCGAATTTAGCTCAGGTCACCAAGTAATATGCAAATATTCACCTGTGCTAACCGGTAATAAAGTAAAACTGCAGCATTTATGTTGGGTTTTCACCGGAATATGGCAGTAAGTTAGGCCTAAAAGTGGAGCTATAGCAATATATCTCACGCCTGCTTACTAATTTTAAAGCAATACATTTGGAGTTATTGCAATGGCTTATAAGCTAAAAAGTCACAGAGGCGCGGCTAAGCGTTTCAAAAAGACTGCTTCTGGCGGTTTCAAGCGTAAACAAGCGCATCTTCGTCACATTCTGACTAAGAAAACTTCTAAGCGTAAGTTACACCTACGTCCTAAGATGATGGTTCATAAGAACGACCATGGTCTAGTTTCACGTATGTTACCATTCGCTTAATAGGGGTTTTTAGAAATGGCAAGAGTTAAACGCGGCGTTGTCGCACGTGCACGTCACAAAAAAGTTTTAAAACAAGCAAAAGGTTACTACGGAGCACGTTCACGTGTTTACCGCGTAGCTTTCCAGGCTGTTACTAAAGCGGGTCAATACGCTTACCGTGACCGTCGTGCGAAGAAACGTACTTTCCGTCAATTATGGATTGCACGTATCAATGCTGCTTCACGTCAAAATGGTCTGTCTTACAGCCGTTTTATCAATGGTCTTAAAAAGACATCTGTAGAAATCGATCGTAAGATCCTTGCAGATATCGCTGTTTATGACCAAGTTGCATTCGCAGCGCTTGTTGCAAAAGCTAAAGAAGGCCTAGCGGCAGCTTAAGCTTTTAAAATAAGTATTAAAAAGGAGCCTATGGCTCCTTTTTTTGTGGCTAAAATAAAGTTTTCACCAACAGTTATTTGCGGTAAGGCTCGTGAAAAGCGAGATAGTCGGTAGTGATCCCAACTGCGCTAACGCTATATAATAATTACAAATAAATGAGGTAATTAACTATTTTGAATTGGCAATCCTTAGTTGATAACCGCCAACGCTTTTTCTGGGTATTACAGATTGCGGGTTGGATCGGTTATGCACTTGTTAACTACATTGGCTCAAAAGTCTTTGAGATGCGCGATATTTATGTATTTGTGATCGTACTCAATGCTTACGCCGGGTGTTTAATGACTGTGCCATTGCGCTATATGTATCGCAAAGCCTGGAATGCATCTCCTTGGGTTTTAATGTTAGTAGTGTTCGGCGCTTCGTACATTACAGGCACTTTATGGGCGGTAATACAAAAATTTAATTTATGGGAGATTTATCGCCATGGTTATCGTCCTACAGAATGGTTTTACTATCTGCAACAAGGCTTAGATTCGGTTTATATTATTCTTTGTTGGAGTGGTTTGTACTTTGGCATTAAATATTATCAACTACTGCAAAGTGAGCGCCAAAAAGCCCTTAAAGCAACAACGATGGCGCATGAAGCACAACTGAAAATGCTACGTTATCAATTAAATCCTCATTTTTTGTTTAATACTCTTAATGCTATATCTACGTTGATTTTGGTAAAAGAGAATAAAGATGCTAATTTAATGGTGTCAAAGTTGAGCGACTTTTTACGTTATACACTCAATACCGATCCGATAAAAAAAGTCCCACTTGAACAAGAGTTGCATGCACTGATGCTTTATCTTGAAATAGAGCGAGTACGCTTTGATGAACGGTTGCAAGTGAATGTGCAAATCAGTGATGAAGCAAAAAATGCATTAGTGCCGAGTTTAATATTGCAACCGATCATCGAAAATGCGATTAAATATGCAATAGCTCATCTTAGCGAAGGGGGAGTAATTGATATTAAAGCACAAGTTTTTGCTAATGAACTATTATTGGAAGTAGGCGATAATGGCCCCGGTACTGAATTACTTAATGGCCAATTAGTTAATTCACAAGGGGTAGGGGTGGCAAATACGAAAGACCGCCTGAAAACTTTGTATGAAAATAACTATTCGTTTGTGTTATCACATAATACGCCAAGTGGATTGAAAGTGAATCTGCGCGTTCCGTTTGAGAAGGCTGTGAAGAAATGAGCAAGATTAAGACCCTGATTGTCGATGATGAACCATTAGCCCGTAGAGGGTTAGCGGTAAGATTAGAGGAGTTTGATGATATCGAAGTCATTAAGTTATGTAACTCTGGTCAAGAGGCTATCGATGCATGCCAAGCAGGGAAAATAGATTTAGTTTTTTTAGATATTCAAATGCCTGGAATGAATGGGTTTGAGGTTGCCAGAGCACTCAGTGAAAGTGTCAGAGCGTTACCTGCTATTGTATTCGTAACCGCATTTGATCAGTTCGCAGTCAAAGCATTTGAGATCCATGCTTTAGATTACATCCTTAAACCAGTCGACGACAACAGACTAAAACAGGCGGTAGAAAAAGTGCATACCTACTTGAAGACGCAACAAGACAACGCCCATAAAAAGAAATTGGCGAGTTTTGTAGCTGGAATTACTGGTAATAATTGTGAAGAGATTTTGAAAAAACTGGCAACTGGCGATACATTAACAGATCGCCGTTACCCAGAATCTTTAGCGGTGAAAGAGCAGGGTGAAATAATCCGTGTACCTGTAGCGACAATTCAATGGGTTGATGCCGCTGGTGACTATATGTGTTTACATTGCCAAGATGGTCAAACGCATATTTTACGAAAAACTATGAAAGAACTAGAACAGGAACTTGATCCTCAGCTATTTGTACGTGTCCATCGCAGTGCGATTGTAAATACTAAACAAATTAGCAAGCTTGTAACTCAGGTAAGTGGTGAGTATTTATTAGTGCTTGAGAACGGCCAAGAATTAAAAGTAAGCCGTAGTTATCGCGATAAAGTAAAAGCTGCGTTAGCAAGTTAACTTAGAAACGGGCTCAATAGCTGTTATATAACGAAGTAAATTAAACCATGTGTTTTAAATAAAAAAACGCGAGCCTTGGCTCGCGTTTTTTTATAACTGCGTTAATTAAGCAACAGTAACAATTTTCATAGTATTGGTTGCACCAATCGTTTCCATAGCATCACCATGAGTGATGATCACAGTATCGCCAGATTGTAATGAACCCGCATTCACAAGTGTGTTAAGGGCATCTTTTACCATGTTATCTTTTTCACATTGTGTTGAGTCAAAGAATACCGGGTAAACACCACGATATAATGCTGTTTGACCAAGTGTACTGGCATGACGAGACAATGAATAAATAGGTAAGCCAGAGCTGATACGTGACATCAATTTTGCTGTGCTACCTGATTCAGTTAAAGTAATAATCGCTTTTACTGAATCTAAATGGTTTGCCGCATACATAGCTGACAATGCAATTGATTCTGCATTAGAAGAGAAACGACTATCTAAGCGATGCTTAGAAACGTGAGTTTCTTTTTGTGATTCTGCCCCTAAACAAACGCGCGCCATGGTTGCCACGGTTTCTTCTGGGTAATCGCCTGCCGCTGTTTCAGCTGAAAGCATTACCGCATCAGTGCCATCAAGGACTGCGTTGGCAACATCCATAACTTCTGCACGGGTAGGCATTGGGTTATCGATCATTGATTCCATCATTTGTGTTGCTGTGATCACGGTACGGTTAAGTGAGCGAGCACGACGGATAATGAGTTTTTGTTTACCCATTAAGGCAGCATCACCAATTTCAACACCTAAGTCACCACGAGCAACCATCACCGCATCTGAAGCAAGGATAATATCATCAACTGCTTCTACCGTTTCAACGGCTTCAGCACGCTCAATTTTAGCTAAAAGCTGTGCTTTAGAGCCTGCAGCTTCAGCTAGTGAACGCACATAACGCATATCGTCGCCACTGCGTGGGAATGATACTGCGATATAATCAACATCAATTTCTGCTGCAGTTAATAAATCTTCTTTATCTTTATCAGTGAAGGCTGGAGCAGTTAAACCACCACCTAAGCGGTTGATGCCTTTATTGTTAGATAACACGCCACCAACAGTTACTGTGGTATGCACTAAATGACCTTCAACATTTACTACTGTTAATTGAATTAAACCATCGTTTAAAAGTAGTAAGTCACCAGGGGCAACATCTTGTGGTAATTCTTTATAATCAATACCTACGGCGTTGATATCGCCTAGGCCTTTTTCCATTTTTGCATCAAGAATAAATTTTGCACCAACAGGTAGCGTTACTTTGCCATCTTTAAATGTCGATACACGAATTTTTGGGCCTTGTAGATCGGCTAAAATAGCAATGTGCTTGCCTAGTTTTTTGGCAATGTCACGCACTGCTTGGGCACGGTCTTTGTGATCTTGTGCAATGCCGTGTGAGAAATTCAAACGCACTACGTTTGCACCAGCACGGATTATTTTTTCTAAGTTGTTATCTCGATCGGTTGCAGGTCCAAGGGTCGCGACTATTTTTGTGCGTCTAAGCATCAAATTCTCCTGTAGGCTTACAATGTTGTAAGCAGGTTGACGGTTTTTCGTTATTTATAGGTGTTAGTTTAACTGACACGCATAATACAGTTTTTACTGACAGCAAATAGCGCGTTGACATCAAGGTAACGTGTAAAGCTGTCATTATTTTATACAAAAAAATTATGACCACATTATGACACCGGTGTCAGGTCTCGTCAATGCTCGACTCAGAAATCCATATCAGGAAAATTTATCGCCCCGAGGCAACGGTTGTTTGATATAATCACTGTATCTTGCGTGTTTGTCTTGCGCAAAGCGTTGTATCTGTTGTCTAGGCTCGCAATTTTAAGTGGCTTGGGTATATAATGCGCGCGGTATTATTTCATTTACTAACCAATAGTTGTTACCGAGGAGGACACTAAATGCAAGTTGCATTAGTAGGGTTAGGCGTTATGGGTAAAAATCTTGCTCTCAACTTGATTGAACAAGGGATGACGCTAGTAGCTTATGATAAAAACCCAGACGCGGGCGAAGAGCTATTAAGCTGTGCTAAATTACAAGGCATGGCAGATCGTCTGCACATTGTGTCTGATTTAGGTGATATGGTAAAACGGTTAACGCCGCCTCGCTCAATTTTGTTATTAGTGCCAGCGGGTGAGTTAGTCGATAAAGTTTGCAGCGATTTAGTTGATGCAGGCGTTGATTGTGACGATATTATCGTCGATTGTGGCAATAGTAATTATAAAGACGGTATTACTCGTAAACTAAAATATCAAAATAAATTTGAATTTGCCACTATGGGGATTTCTGGCGGTGCTGAAGGCGCGCGTCATGGTCCTGCGATGATGGCAAGTGGTTCAGAAGGCGGCTGGGAACGCGTTGAGCCATGGTTTGAAAAAGTAGCAGCAAGCTACAAAGGTGAATCGTGTTTTGCCCGTGTTGGTCAATCAGCCAGTGGTCACTTTGTAAAAATGGTGCACAACGGAATTGAATATGCATTAATGCAACTAATCGCAGAAATGTATCAATTATTACGCTTAGGCACTAACCGCACTCCACATGAAGTTGCAGAGATTTTTAATCAATGGTCTGAAGGCACACTCAATAGCTATTTATTATCTATCTCAAGTCATATTTTATCGTTAGAAACCGATGCGGGTGAAGCGTTAGTTGATTTGATTGATAATAAAGTTGGCGCGAAAGGCACGGGTTTGTGGACGGCACAAAATGCATTAGAACTGGGTATAGCCGTTCCTTCATTGGTTGCAGCTGTGCAAGCGCGTCACTTAACCAATACTGGTGACACACATGCAGCGAAAGAAATGACGTATGCAGCTAAATCAACTTCACAGGTTGAATTAGATTTAGATGAACTTAAAGATGCCTTCTTGTTTGCAAGTTTACTGGCTTATCGTCAAGGCCTTGCGCTGATCAAAGGTGCATCACGTGCACATCAATGGAAAGTCGATTTATCTAAAACACTGCAAACATGGCGTGCTGGTTGTATTATCCGTGCTGATTACTTAGATAACATCGCTGAAGGTGTTGAGTTTATCGACACTTTAGAAAAAGAGTCATTAGCGCTGCGTAAAATAACAGGTCAAGCAATGATGACTGGATTAGCATTTCCGGTACTTAGCTCAACGCAAACGTATTTTGCGACGTTGACGACACCAAGCAATGGTCATCTAGTACAAGCACAGCGAGATTATTTTGGTGAGCATGGCATTAAAACTCATAGTGGTGAGGTATGTCATTTAACTGATTTAGTAGAGATTGACGCGAAAGTACGTTAATTAGGCCAATAAGTTAAAATGAAAGGCACGCTAATTAGCGTGCCTTTTTAGTTTAAAAAAATAGTTTTTATTATAAAGCGCTCAGCTTATCTACTTAACTCACCACGTAAGTTGTCTTGCATTAAATGGCGAATAGTTTCAATTTCAAGCTTTTGGCTAAATAAGTAGTGTAATTTAGTTAAGCATGCCTCTAAGGTCATATCGTAACCGCTGATCACACCAATGTTAAGTAATGCGTTACCAGTTGCATAGCCGCCCATATTTACATGCCCTTTTAAACACTGGGTTAAATTGATGATAACCATACCGCGCTTACTTGCGCTGGAGAGGATCTCTAAAAAGTCTGGATCTTGTGGTGCATTGCCCACACCAAAGCTCAATAATACGAGGGCTTTGATATTGTCGTTTACCAGACTTTTAACTACAGCATGACTGATCCCTGGATACAAGTATAAAACACCAATAGGTTGCGGCGTGATGTTGGTGACTTGTAGCTCATTTTCAACATACGGGCTCAACTGGCCTTTTAATAATTGAATATTAATACCTGAGAGAGCCAGTGGGTCTAAGTTAGGGGATGCAAAGGCATCAAAGCCATCGGCATGTGCTTTAGTTGCACGATTGCCGCGAAATAATTGATTATTGAAAAATAGACTAACCTCAGCAATCGGATAATTAGCCGCTAAATACATCGCATTAAGTAAATTTACTTGGCCATCAGAGCGCAATTGCGACAGTGGAATTTGCGAGCCTGTCACTATCACTGGCTTTGTTAAGTTTTCAAACATAAAGGACAAAGCAGATGCGGTATACGCCATGGTATCTGTACCATGAAGCACGACAAAGCCATCATAATCTTGGTATTTACTTTTAATATCATCAGCAATTAGTTGCCAATGAGCAGGGGACATGTCTGATGAGTCAATCAGCGGGCAATACTCGTGAATATCGAATAAGGGCATTTCATCACGATTAAATTCGGCATTGTTTTCTACGGTTTGTGTTAAAAAACCTTCAGCGGGAATATAGCCTCGACTCGATTTTTTCATCCCAATCGTACCGCCAGTATATGCGATATAAATACGTTTACGTTTCATAAAAAAAGCCCAGTAAAAAAACTGGGCTTAGTATAACGGTTAGTTGCTGCGATTACAGCCTATACACTATTTATTGCGAAATATTACACACTAAGCAGCGGGCATAAATGCCTTGCGGATCGTTGTAATCTTTTAGACCTTCAACCTCAGTTGTTAATTGCTTAACTAAACCATTGATAGATGCTTGGTTTGAGAGTGCGTTTTGTAGCGTACTTTGTGAGCCAATTAGCGATCTAATCGATGCATTTCCAAAAATATCCTGCATTAATTTCTCTTCCGCCGATAGACTCTGCTTAATGGTTTTAACTTCATAAAAATCAAGCTTAGCCAGTTCAGCTGCCGCTTTGATAGCGTCTTGCTTATTGCCTAATTTGTCAACTAAGCCAAGCTCTTGCGCTTGGCTTGCAATCCAAACACGGCCTTGTGCAATAGAGTCAACTTGCTCAGGGGTCATATTTCGTGCTTCACCAACAACCTCTAAGAAGCGTTGATAAGCATCTTCTACACTTAGTTGAATAACCTGTGCCATTTTTTCATTAAGCGGGCGAGCGATTGATAGACCAGCCATTTCAGTTGTGGCAACGCCATCTGAATAAACACCTAATTTAGCCATGGTGTTTTCAAAGGTCATAAAGTTACCAAATACACCAATTGAGCCGGTAATTGTGCTCGGCGCTGCCCAAATTTCGTTGGCAGCAGAGGCAATCCAGTAGCCGCCAGAAGCTGCTACTGAGCTCATTGAAGCAACCACTGGTTTACCAGCTGCTTTAAGAGCAAGCACTTCAGCACGAATAACTTCAGAGGCAAACATACTGCCACCGCCAGAATCAATACGCAGTACAACCGCTTTTACTTTATCATCTAAGCGTGCTTTACGTAGTAAAGCCGCTGTAGAGTCACCACCAATTTCACCGGCTTTACGTTCGCCGTCAGAGATAGTACCGCGTGCAACCACAACGGCGACTTTTTCTGTCATTGGGTTATCAAACTCAATCGGCGATTTAACTAATGAGAGATATTCTTTAAACGATACTTGGTTAAAGGTTTTGCCTGTTTCTTCAGTGCCTACTAAGGTAATTAATTGTTGACGCACTTGTTGATTGGTTTTTAAAGAATCAACCCATTGATGTTCAAGGGCATATTTACCTGAATCGCCATTAACTGCTTGCATTTTTGCCAGAAACACGTCCATTGTTTCATCAAAGTTTGCTTCATCAAATGGGCGCACAGCGGCAACGTCTTGTTTGTATTCTTTCCACAATGCACCTAGCCATACATTATTAGCTTCTTTTGCTGCATCTGACATATCGTTACGAATAAACGGTTCAACAGCCGATTTAAATGTACCAACACGGAAAATATGCTGAGTGATACCGAGTTTTTCAAGCGCATCTTTAAAATATAACGGGTACATGCCAAAGCCTTGGATCTCTACACCACCATAAGGGTGCATAGATATTTCATCAGCGTGCGCAGCAATGTAATATTGTGCTTGTGAGTAATAATAACCAGAGGCAATTACTTTTTTGCCGCTCGCTTTAAACCGCTCTAACGCTAGAGTGATTTGTTTTAATTTATTTAAATGCGCGCTAGGCATTTTTTGTAAATCCAGCAAGATCACACTAATGCGTTTATCTTCAGTGGCTTGATCAATTACATTGATAATATCATCAAGTAAAATTTCAGCGGGCTCATCGTTGCTCTGTGTTGCGTCATTGATGGCAGATTCAATTGGATCAACGTAAACTTTTTCCTCTACGATTGGACCATTGAGGTTTAACCTGAGCACAGATGTGTCAGCAACATTAATTTCATTGTCATCACTTGTGATTGAAACAATGAAAAGAATGACAAGTAACACAAATAAAAAATTGAGGACTAAACGACGAGAAAAGTTAATTCCTGCCCACAGTCCTTTAAATAGCTTTGCAATCAAAATAAATCCTTAGTCTGGTACAACTTATATCTGTCACCATCTTAGCCCAGAATAAAAATTAATTTAACTGTTAAATCGTAACTAAGTATTTATGAGCGAGGTTTTAACCGTGAGAATGTGAACATATTAACTAATTTATCGCTTTTGTTGCTTATTGCTTGCCAATCGAGCAAAATTGGCTAATGTATAGAGGTTAGACCAGTTCATTGGGGCAGAGGATGTTAGAACAACAATTACAATTGAAACACACACAGCTACGTAACCGTTTGGTAATGGGCTCAATGCACACGGGGCTTGAAGAGGGATGGCATAACCGAAAACGACTGCGTGCTTTTTATGAAGCGCGCGCTAAAGGTGGTACTGCGATGCTCATTACGGGGGGCTACAGTCCTAATTTGCGTGGCAAATTAACCCCAATCTCATCGTCTTTTAATAGCTATTATGATGTGTTTAAGCACCGTGCATACACTGATGTTGTCCATCAACACGGCGGTAAGATTTGCTTACAATTATTACATGCTGGACGTTATGCGTATCATCCATTTAATCAAGCACCAAGTGCAATTAAAGCACCTATTAACCCATATCAACCCAAAGCAATGTCGCTCAGTGCAATAAAAAAAACCATCAAAGACTTTGCTCATTCCGCCTATTTAGCACAAAAGGCAGGCTACGATGGCGTTGAAGTGATGGGCTCAGAAGGTTATTTGATTAATGAGTTTATGGCACCGCATACCAATAAACGCTCAGATGAATACGGTGGAAGTTTAGAAAACCGTATGCGTTTAGCGTTAGAGATAGTCAAAGCTGTACGTGCCAAAGTAAATAAAGAATTTTTAATTATCTTTCGATTATCGGTGATGGATTTAATTCCGAATGGGTCAACACCTGAAGAGGTTACGATCCAGGCCAAAGCATTAGAGCAGGCTGGAGTTGATATTTTAAATACTGGCATAGGCTGGCATGAAGCACGAGTACCTACTATTGCGAGTATGGTGCCAGCAGGTGCATTTAAAGAAGCTTCAAAACGTTTAAAAGAAGTGGTATCGGTTCCTGTGATTGCTGTAAATCGTATTAATACTCCTGAGATTGCCAATGAAATATTAACTGCAGGGGATGCCGATCTGATTTCGATGGCACGACCACTATTAGCCGATCCAGAGTTTTTTAATAAATATCAAGCACAACAAAGTAAACACATTAATATTTGTATCGGCTGTAATCAGGGCTGTTTAGATCATGTATTTAAAGGTAAACGAGCAACATGCTTAGTGAATCCTCAAGCGGGGTTTGAGCTAGATTATCCTCTTGAGCTGACCAACAAGGCTAAAAATGTGTTGGTTGTAGGTGCTGGGCCTGCGGGCTTATCTGCCAGTTGTTACTTAGCGCAAAAAGGTCATACGGTAACGCTGATTGATAAAAATACAGATATGGGCGGCCAATTTAATTTAGCGATGCGAATTCCTGGTAAAGAAGATTTCAATCATACCTTGCGTTATTTTATTAATGAACTTGAACGTCTAAAGGTCACGGTAAAACTCAATACTCCTTTTACCGATAAAATGCTTGAGCAATACGATGACGTGGTGTTTGCAACGGGGGTGCGCCCGCGTGAGGCAAACTTTACCTGCGCGGATAATAAACGTGTTTTTTCATACGATGAAGTTATTCGTGGTGAAGTTGAATTAGGGCAATCGATTGCAATTTTAGGTGCCGGCGGCATTGGCTTTGATATGGTTGCTTTTTTAAGTGAACATAAAGACCAAAGTATTGCTGATTTTAAATCGCAGTGGGGAATTGAGTGTCAGCCAAGTCCAGATAAAGATAATCGTCAATTGTTTATGCTAAAACGCAGCGCTGGGCGTTTTGGCAGTGAGCTTGGTAAAACAACGGGCTGGATACATCGTCAAGTTGCAAAGCAACATGGTGTAAAACAGATCGCTGATTGTCAGTATCATCATTTTGATCAGCAAGGTCTAAAAATTACTGTGGCAGGAGAGGAGCAGGTGCTACCTGTTGATACAGTGATCGCTTGTATCGGGCAAGTCTCTAATAACGAATTAATGTCGGGGTTAATCGATAATCCTAAAGTACATGTAATTGGCGGGGCCAAATTAGCATCAGCAATTGATGCAAAACGAGCTATTTATGAAGCGCTTCAGGTCGCGCGTAAAATTTAACTGAAATAAACTTTTAATCGTAGCGGTCTTTGTTTAATACATTTCAAAAGACTAGACTGCTACGATGAATACATTGATCACACTATATAAAACTTCCCTACAAAAAATAGCCATTTTTGATGGTATCCCTGCTTTACTATTTAGACTGATACTGGCGCCAGTTATGATCATCGCAGGTTATAACAAGCTAAATATCAGTGGTAATGGTAATGGGTTTTTTGAATTCTTTTTAGCTTCTCCAGATGTTGTTGCTTGGTTTGGTAACCCAGACTGGGGATTAGGCTTACCTTTTCCTGATTTACTGGCTTTTTTAGCTGGCTGGAGTGAATTTCTCGGTGGCTGGCTACTCTTAGTTGGTTTATTAACCCGTCTGGTTAGCATACCGCTGATGTTTACTATGGTCGTTGCCGCAACCTCTGTACATTGGCACAATGGCTGGTTTGCGATTGCGCCCACAGATCCAGATACCAGTGCTGCACAAGTACTTGATTGGTTGGCGATCCCCGGTGCAAAAGAAAGTTTAGATAATTCCCGAGAAGTAAAAGAACGTATTGAGAAAATTCGAGGACTTGTACAAGAACATGGTTTCCCAGATTACCTTTATGAAAAGGGTAAACCGTCGATTTTGAATAATGGCATTGAGTTTTCAGCAATTTATTTTGCGATGTTATTGAGTTTATTTTTTACCGGCGGTGGGCGTTTTGTTAGCCTTGATCACTGGTTACGGAAAAGATTCGAATAATCTAAATCTCTACCTGTCAGTTTGCGACGCCCGTCGCAAACTTTCTAACTTTCAAACTTTCTCAGCAATCCCTATCAATGCTATGCTAGTTTCTTTTTTAATTAGATAGAGAATCGCTATGGACGCTATTGAGCTTTTATTGACTCGTCAGTCAGATCCTCGACTGATTGCACCTGCCCCAAACAACAGTCAACTTGATATTATTAAACAAGCAGCGCTTCGTGTGCCTGATCATGGTTGCCTTGCGCCTTGGCAATTTATTGTTGTTGCAGAAGATGCGCGAGAACGACTCGGCGAAATTTATTATCAAAGTGCAGTTGCAGAACAACAAGATGAAAAAGTCATTAATCGTGCCAAAGAGTTACCGCTGCGTGCACCGATGATAATCATTGCCATTGCCAAATATCAAGCGCACCCAAAAGTACCGCGTATAGAACAAGTACAAAGTGCTGGTTGTGCTGTGTTAGCTATGCAACAAGCAGCTTTTGCGCAGGGACTGGGTGGTGTCTGGCGTACTGGTTACTTTGCGCAAAGTGAGGCGGTAAAAGCGGCGTTAAAGCTTGATAATGAAGATGAGATTGTCGGTTACCTGTATTTAGGCACTCCAGAAGTGGACTGTAAAAAGGCTGTTCGTCATAGCCCAGAACACTTTTTCACAAACTTATAGTTGCCAAAACGTAATTAACTGGAACTTTGTCGTGTTATTTCAGTCAGAGTGCATTAAGGCTACCTTTGTTATTATCTTTAGGTAGCTTGGCTGTCTGAAGCGCTTGGATGCAATAACCCTCAATACAATGGTTTGTTATTTTTCTGCAGTTTGTTAATGTATGGAGTGTCTTAATTAGAATAACAACAAGAAGACGAGGATAATGGGAAATTTATTTTTACGTGAAAAAGAAAAATGGTTAACGTGGTCCTTATGGGGTTTTGTTGGTGCGGCTATCACTCTTTACACAGCATTTAGTACACAGACTCCTCATTTAATAGCGATCTCATCAACTGCTATTGTGGTTATCTTAGCGTGGTGGATGCAACGCACAAGACGATTTGATTTTGGTAGAGCGTTTAAAGTGTGTTGTTACGTGTTGTTTGTGAGTATTTTACCCGCTTTTGTATTGGTGCTTGTACCAAGTGATGATCTAAACCGTTTTGATTTAATCTTTCAGAGCTTAAGTTTTGTAACTTTTAGCTTATTAGTCTGCTTACTGTGTTCGTGGGTCGCGAAACGTCCAAAACAGTATTATTGATGTATTTTTAAGCGCTTTGAGTAATTGTAACGATTAATTTGAACTTTTTTACTTTTAGGGCTTTACAACAAGGCGGCTAACCCCTATTATCCGCGCCGTACGGAGAGATGGCAGAGTGGTCGAATGCACCGGTCTTGAAAACCGGCAGGGGTTTATAGCCCCTCTAGGGTTCAAATCCCTATCTCTCCACCATATTTAAAAAGCCGCCTTATGGGCGGCTTTTTGCTATCTGGAGTTTAAGATGTCACAGCAAAATCAATTAAACACCACACAACGGGTGCTAAAACACGTACTGTTATGGTCGGTGTTTGGCTACTGTTATCACAGTGCTATTAACTTACTCGTTAAAATGGCGATGGATGCACAACCAGAGCATGTATTGCTCACAGCTATGCTTTACTGCCTAGGCTTTAATCTATTAGCTGGGCATTTAATTACTAAATATGATAAATACTGGCCAGAAATTGCGGCAATATTTATTGGTTGTATCGGTTTATTAGTTGTGCCGGTGTTATTAGTTGGTACGCAGGCATTACTGAGTCGTCCATTACTTGCTGGTATTTTAATCAGCTTGCCAATCTTGACTTTTGCTGTGCGCTTAATAAAGCGAAAACTCACTAAAAACTAGCTCTAAAGAAGCCCAAAAGGGCTTTTTTTTATGATAGCATAGGCGCGTCTTTTAACTGATACCAGCGTTATTAAGCTTGGTATAAACAAAACGTGAAACATATTATGTCAGATAATTTTACTACAGATGCTGAAAAAGCAAGTTACGGTATTGGCCTACAGATGGGTGAGCAACTTAAAGCTAACCCTTTCGAAGGTTTAAACTTAAATTCAGTATTTGCAGGCATGAAAGATGCGTATGTGGGCGGCGATTTCCAAGTTGAGATCCCTGAGATCCAAGCTGCATTCGAAAAAATCAACACTGAAATCCAAGCACGTCGTGAAGAAGAAGCGAAAGTACTTGCAGCTGAAGGCATTGCATTCTTAGAAGAAAATGCAAAACGTGCTGAAATCACAGTGACTGAGTCTGGTCTTCAATATGAAGTACTAGCAACAGGTGAAGGCAACAAGCCAACTGCTGAGTCAACAGTGCGTGTTGATTATCACGGTACACTTATCAACGGTACTGTATTTGACAGCTCTTATGAGCGTGGTCAACCTGCTGAGTTTCCAGTTGGTGGCGTGATCAAAGGCTGGACTGAAGCATTACAAATGATGCCTGAAGGCACCAAATGGCGTATCTATGTTCCTCATGAGCTTGCTTATGGAGAACGTGGTGCCGGTGCTGCAATTGCACCATTCTCAACACTGGTATTTGACGTTGAGCTACACGAAATTCTTTAATTAGAAATTGAGTAATAAAAAGCCGCGCTAATAACTATTAGCGCGGCTTTTTTATGGTTATTTACTGAGATCAGAAATAACCACGTAGACCAATTCTAAAGTTACGCCCAGGAAGTGGCGCTTCATCTTTAATAAATGAACTATGTACAAAACCCAGTTCATCCGTAATATTATCAACGTTGATATAAAACTGTGTATCTACCGGACCGACACTTAATTGATAATTTGCTTGCGCATCAAACAGTGTATAGCCATCAGTTGCGGTTTCATAAGCCGTAATATCACGTTGTTCAAAGTAGTGTGTGCCAGTTAAGCTGAACTGCCAATCACTGATATTATACTGAAATTCTGAACCTAACTTATTTGCCGGAATACGCGGTAAATACCCTTCATCATCAGCAAGTTTTGCAGTGGTTGAGTCACCAAATACTTTTACCATCGCATTTGAATTTAATTGATAATGTGCATCAAATTCAATGCCGTATAATTTCGCATTTTTACTGACAAATTGATAAACAGCCATACCATCATCGTGGCCAGGCTCTGCAGCTTCAAGGCCGTGCTCTTCATCAAACATTAACCCCGTGTTTTGCTGATAGTAAAAATTGGCAATGTCGTTATAGAAAAAGTTAACCGTATAACCAAAATCGCCACTAAAGCGTCTAAAGCCAAAATCAATATTGGTTGATGTTTCTTGTTTGATATTTTCAGGTTCGAAGTGAATTTCACCGTCTTCTATCGCGTAGCCTAAACCAAGCTCATAGGTGCCAGTTGCAATATGGACACCATTTGATAATAGCTCGGCTGATAACGGTGCGCGTTCAGAGTGTGACACGCTCAGCGCAATACTTTGTCCGGGTGTATATTGCCAAATAGCGCCTGCTGAAGCGCTCAGATTAGTAAAGCTTTTACTGTAAGGCGTTATTTCATTGGCGTGTTCATCAGTATGATCATCTTCATGGTCATGGTCATGGTCATGGTCATGGTCATGCGCAGCAGCACCGACATTACTATCAATATTATAATCTTCAATACGCGCACCTAATTCTAATGTCACGTTGCCAAACTGTTTTTCTTCGAGGATAAATAATGCATGAGTAGTCGTTTTGCTAGCGGGTGTGAAGGCTTCTTCACCATCGGCATCATAATCAGATTCACTAAAATGATAACCAGCCATACCATGCCAATTACCTAACTTATGCTCGATATTTAAACGTGCTTCAGTGGTTTCATTACTAAAGATAGTACCGATCGCGCCATCTTCAATTTCAGCATGGCGATAATCAGTATAACCTAGACGTAAATTAATAGTTTCAATCCAGTTGTTGTGTAATGCATAGCTCATCAAACCTTGCCAGCGATCTTGTTCTACACGCGCATAAACGGCTTCTTCTTCGCCTTCATCATGGTCGTGTTCGTGTTCGTGTTCGTGATCATGGCCATGTTCATGGCTATGTGCTGGAATACCGTAGTCGGTTTCAATACGGCCATAAGAAACACCTAGCGTTAAATGCTCACCTACATAGCTAGTACCAAAGTTAACGGTTTGGCTATCAATAAAGGTATTTTTTACCGAGGTGGCTGTTTCATGCTCTTCTTCGTCATGACCCTCATGATCTTCGTGCTCTTCTTCAGGTAAGTTAAAACGCGGAGTTTGGTAGTCATCACCAGTGCGTTTGGTACCGTCAAAATGGAAGTTAAAGTTGTTATGGCCCGTCTCAAGCTTGGCAGCATAGGTGTTGGCATTTGAAACTGTGTCATGGCTGTATTCAACAGCCCCAGTTAACTGCTCGATATTATCAGTTGGAATGCGGTTATCTACTACGTTAACTACGCCACCAATCGCGCCTGAGCCATAAAGTAGCGTAGCTGGGCCACGCAAAACTTCAATCTGTTCTGCAGCTAGGCTGTCATTCGATGTTGCGTGATCTGGGCCAATACGTGACGCATCGCTGCTGTCTAAGCCATTTTGGGTGATTTTAACGCGAGGGCCATCTAAGCCACGGATTATAGGGCTAGATGAAACAGGGCCAAAATAGCTGGCATTAACACCCGGAAGCCCTTTGAGCGTTTCGCCTAACGTGGGTTTTGCTTTATTGCGCAGTTCATCACCACTGAGTACACTCACTGGTGAAATCATCTCTAAGCTATTTTTATGCAGGGCAGAGGCATACACAACGACAGATTCAACTGACGTAGGTACAAGCGTGATATTTAGAGCAGAACTGGTTTCAGTTACTTGAACTCTAGCATCAACAAAATTATTTTTACTAATATGTAATTGGCTATTAGCATCAATATTAATACTAAATCGGCCATTCTCGTCAGTTTTAATTGACTGTGCTTTACCGTGTACGTGCACATCGGCATAGCTGAGTGGTTGCTTGTTATTGTCAAAAACTTGCCCAGTTACCAGCGCAGCATGAGCAGAAAAAGAGCTTAAAGCAGTGATAATTGCAGTTGATATTAAGGAATGTCGGATCATGGTTACTACGTTGTTGCTATTATGTTGTGATATAATATAACACCATCATTTGTGCTGATCAATAATGTTATACCATAACTTTTAAAATAAACGTGCTTATATCAGATTGGGCTATACTCAATAGGAGTAACGGCGAGACTGGTGAATATTATGTCTGATAAAACACGTATTTTTAAAGCACGATTTAGCATAGCTGATCTGCGTCATCAGCGTAATCACAAAGAAATTTTTACCACAGCGTTGACTAAAAATGAAACACTGGAGCATTTTGTTTTAAAGCTATTAGGCTATTGTATTTTATCTTATGACAGCCATGCAGTGCTTAATAAACTTGCTGATAAACTACAGCCAGATGTAGGAATTCAAGCGTTGGATGAACATTATAAAACCTGGTTAAGTGTTGATAAACCTGACCTTGATGAATTAGTTAAGATCGCTAAGCAAGTGGATGAATTATTAATTTTAACAACGGGCAATAGTGAATGGTTGACGCAATCTCAGTCACGGTTAAAGTTATTTGATAATAGCCATATTATTGAGATTGACCAGCAGTTTATTGATGATATTCAGGTGGATTTAACCCGCAGTTTAAATTGGGATGTAACCATAGATGAAAGTAGTTTAATGATCAGTGATAAAATACATTGCTATGAAACAAAGCAGTTTGACTGGCATTAACAAATTACTTCAAATTGAGAGTGATATTGCCATCGGGTTTACAGCAGCACAGCAGTACTTCTCCATCACGTACAAAGGCGAGTGGTTCTTCGTTATAGGTGACTTGCCCTGCTACTAGGGTTGCTCTACAGGCACCACAATATCCTTCTCTACACTGAAAAGGAATTTCATATTGCTGTTGTTCTAGGCAGTCTAAAAGGGAATGACAGCCAGTGTCAAAATCTACACACTGGCTATTATCTGCAAAGTGGATCTTTGCAGTTTTGTTGCTGGTCATTAGAGATCGAAGTCACCGAAATCAGAGGCATTAACTTGAGAGTCAATTTGGCCTACAAGGTATGAGCTGATCTCCGCTTCTTGTGGAGCAACTTGTACATTGTCTGACACCAACCATGAATTGATCCATGGGATAGGGTTACTGCTGGTTTTAAACTGTGTTGGTAAACCAACTGCAGTCATACGAGCATTAGTAATGTACTCAACGTATTGGCATAAAATATCTTTGTTTAAGCCAATCATTGAACCATCTTTAAACAGGTATTCAGCCCATTCTTTTTCTTGCTCAGCAGCATCAACAAACATCTTGATCGCTTCATCACGACACTGGGCTGCTACGATAGCCATTTCAGGATCGTCTTTACCATCTTGCATAATATTCAAAATATGCTGAGTACCAGAAAGATGAAGCGCTTCATCACGGGCGATCAGCTTAATAATTTTAGCGTTACCTTCCATTAATTCTCGCTCTGCAAACGCAAATGAACAGGCAAAGCTGACATAAAAACGGATCGCTTCTAAGATATTCACTGACATCATTGCAAGGTATAAAAGCTTTTTAAGTTCAAATAAACTGATATGAACTGTTTCGCCATTAAGTTCATGTTTACCTTCACCGTATAAGTTATACACAGCCACTTTATTAATTAATTCATCGTAATATTTAGTTACGGCATCAGCACGTTCACTGATCTTTTCGTTACTAACAATATCATCAAAAATAAGCTCAGGGGCTTGGGTAACGTTACGAATAATATGTGTATATGAACGGCTATGGATTGTTTCACTAAATGCCCATGTTTCAATCCAGGTCTCAAGTTCTGGGATCGACACAATTGGCAGTAACGCAACATTAGGCGAGCGACCTTGCACACTATCAAGCAATGTTTGATATTTTAAGTTACTTAAAAAGATATGTTTTTCGTGATCAGGTAAAGCCTGAAAATCTAACCGATCTTTACTTACATCGACTTCTTCAGGACGCCAAAAAAACGATAGTTGTTTTTCAATTAGCTTTTCGAAAATAGGGTACTTCTGTTGATCATAACGCGATACGTTAACGGTTTGGCCGAAAAACATCGGTTCTTGTAGTTGGTTATTATGGTTTCGGCTAAAAGTAGTATAAGACATAAGATCACTCAAAAAACGAACAGGGCAAAGCGGGCGTATAGCCCGCTTCCAATTTATATTTATTACCGATTAGATTTTACACGCACCGCCTGCACAATCATCATCTTCCACTTCTGGTGTATCTTCTTGCATATCAGATGCACCATCACGGGTGTTATGGTAGTAAAGGGTTTTAACGCCAAGTTTGTAAGCACCCAGTAAATCTTGTAATAAGACCTTCATTGGTACTTTACCACCTTCAAACTTATTTGGATCGTAGTTAGTATTGGCAGAAATTGTTTGGTCAACAAACTTTTGCATAATACCCACTAATTCTAAATAACCTTTATTTGATGGGATATCCCATAATAATTCATAATTATTTTTAAGGCGTTCATACTCAGGTACAACTTGTTTTAAAATACCATCTTTACTGGCTTTAACACTGATATGACCACGTGGTGGTTCAATACCATTAGTTGCATTTGAAATTTGCGACGATGTCTCAGATGGCATCAACGCAGATAACGTTGAGTTACGCATACCATGCTCTTTAATATTGGCACGTAATGTATCCCAATCTAAATGCAATGGTTCATCACAAATTTTATCCAAATCACGTTTGTACGTATCGGTTGGCATAATACCTTGCGAATACGTTGTTTCGTTAAATTTAGGACATGCACCACGTTCTTTAGCCAGTTCATTTGAGGCTTTCATTAGGTAATACTGAATTGCTTCAAATGTTTTGTGAGTCAATGCATTGGCACTGCCATCAGAATAACGTTTGCCATTTTTAGCAAGGTAATATGCATAGTTGATTACGCCTATTCCTAGTGTACGACGGCCCATAGTTGCATTATGTGCTGCTGGCACCGGGTAGTCTTGGAAATCCAGTAAGTTATCAAGTGCACGTACCGCAAGTTCTGCAAGCTCTTCAAGTTCATCCAGTGACTCAATCGCACCTAAGTTAAAGGCCGACAGTGTACACAGTGCAATTTCACCTTCTTCATCATTAACATTGTTAAGTGGTTTAGTTGGCAATGCAATTTCTAAACATAAGTTAGATTGGCGAATTGGTGCCACTTTAGCAATGAACGGGCTGTGTGTATTACAGTGGTCAACGTTTTGTAAATAGATGCGGCCAGTGCTAGCACGCTCTTGTGCAAACATTGAAAACAGCTCAATAGCTTTAATACGTTTTTTACGAATTGACTCGTCTTGTTCATATTGTACGTAAAGACGATCAAATTCATCTTGATCTTCAAAAAATGCATCATATAAACCAGGCACATCAGACGGGCTGAATAATGTGATGTAATCATCTTTGATCAAACGTGAGTACATTAGTTTATTAAACTGTACACCGTAATCTAAGTGACGAACGCGGTTATCATCAACACCACGGTTGTTTTTAAGCACTAATAAGTTTTCAACTTCTAGATGCCAAAGTGGATAGAACAGGGTTGCTGCGCCACCACGGACACCACCTTGCGAACAACTTTTAACGGCCGTTTGAAAGTGCTTATAAAACGGGATACAACCAGTGTGATATGCTTCACCATTGCGAATAGGGCTACCTAGTGCGCGAATACGACCAGCATTAATACCAATACCTGCACGTTGCGATACGTATTTTACAATCGCTGATGAGGTTGCATTAATTGAATCTAGGCTGTCACCGCATTCAATCAGTACACATGAACTGAATTGACGCGTAGGGGTACGAACTCCCGCCATAATAGGCGTAGGTAATGAAATTTTGAACAATGACACTGCATCGTAAAAACGCTTTATGTAGTCTAAACGCGTTTCTTTTGGGTAATCAGAGAACAAGCTTGCCGCAACTAAAATATATAAAAACTGTGCGCTTTCATAAATTTCACCCGTAACACGGTTTTGTACTAAATATTTACCTTCAAGCTGTTTAACAGCAGCATAGCTGAAGTTTAAATCACGTCCATGATCAAGGTATTCATCCAGTTGATCAATTTCTTGCTCTGTGTAGTCAGCTAGTAAGTGTGCATCGTAACGCTTATCTTCAACTAACTTAACGATATGATCATACAAGCGCGGTGGCTCAAATTGACCATAGGCTTTTTTACGCAAATGGAATACAGCTAAGCGGGCTGATAAATATTGATAATCAGGCGACTCTTTAGAGATCTGATCAGCGGCCGCTTTGATGATGGTTTCATGGATGTCTTCAGTACGAATACCATCATAAAACTGGATGTGCGATTTCAGCTCAACTTGTGAGACAGACACATTATTTAGACCTTCGGCGGCCCAAGCAATAACGCGATGGATCTTATCTAAATCAAGTGACTCTTTACGGCCGTCACGTTTGCTTACAGATAGCTGTTGGTTCATAGTTTTGCCTGTATTCCTTGGGATATAATATTTTTTAGTGACACATTTTTCTTAAAATAAATTTTTTATTGCAATAAAACTGTATTAGCGCGAATTTAATTGAATAACATTTAGCCACAACATCTGGTGTTCATCAAATTCTAGATCACAAGATAGTGTGGTATGCGATCATTTGCAAGGGGCATAAACGCCCCTAATTGTGGATAACGTTGGGATAACACGATTGTGTTAGTAGCCATTAACCTTTGACCATCTGATTAAAATGAAATTTATAAAAATCAACTGATGATCGATTAAATTTACGCATTTTAAAAATAAATTTTGGCTGCTTTTTTTATCAACAAACAATGTGCAAAAAGTAACACGATCACAATATGTAGTGGTTAAAATTTAACATGGCACTATATATGGTTAAATGCATCAATAGGTGATTGCCAATTAAAATCGGCTTGCCAACTCAATGCTTCAGCTTCACTAGGGATGTAGCCCCACAACGCAGCAGCGCTGTGCATGTTTGCAGCCTTGGCTGCAATTATGTCACGCTGCGCATCACCGATATACAAACAACGATTCGGATCAACATCTAACAGTTGGGCTGTATGCAGTAAAGGTAAAGGTGATGGTTTAGCGATATCGAGGGTGTCACCACTGACAATTGCCTGTGCATCTTTTAGTTCAGCAATTGCAGCAACTAATGGAATAGTCAAAAACTCAGGTTTATTAGTCATGATCCCCCATTTGATCTGTTGTTGATCAAGCGCGATCAATAATTGTGCAATTCCAGTAAAGCATTGACTATGGGTGGCAATATTATCTGCGTAGGCAGTTAATAGCTGCTGGCGTAAGTCAGCTTGATTTGGGTGATCGTGCCATTGCTGACCAAATCCAGCTGCAAGCAGCGCCATTGCACCGTTAGAAGCTGCAGGACGATATATATCAGCGGTTACTGATGGTTGGTTATGATCAGCGAGTACGTAATTTAGCGCAGCCCCTAAATCATCTGCGGTATCGAGTAATGTACCGTCTAAATCAAAAATAAAGGCGTCGTAATCAATTGCGGGGCTTGCTGTGTTAAAACCAGCCATTACGCTAGTTTCTCAAAATGCAGAATATAATTAACGCTTACATCGGTATTTAAGCTGTACTGCTTTGATAAAGGGTTATAACTCAATCCCGCACTAGCACGTACTTTGAGGCCTGCTTGTTCTGCCCATGCAATGAGTTGTGCTGGTTTGATAAACTTTTTGTGATCATGGGTTCCATCAGGCACCATCTTCAATAATTTTTCCGCCCCGATAATTGCGTACAAATATGCTTTTGGGGTTTTGTTTAATGTAGAGAAAAATACATCAGCACCAGGTTTCGCTAATTCTGCTACTGCATGAATGATAGATGCAGGGTCTGGCACATGCTCTAACATTTCCATACAAGTAATAGTATCAAAGCGGGCAGGGTGTTCGCTGGCATACTGTTCGGCAGGTATTTTTATATAGTCAACGTTTACACCGGTTTCTAAACTGTGCAGTTTCGCAACGGTTAACGGCTCTTGACCCATATCAATACCAGTCACATGTGCGCCCATTCGCGCCATACTTTCACTCAATATACCGCCACCACAGCCGACATCGAGTGTTTCTTTGTCGAATAAGCCTTTGGCCTTGTCGGCAATAAAATCTAATCTTAATGGATTAATTTCATGAAGGGGTTTAAATTCGCCTTCACGATCCCACCAACGCTCAGCGATGGCTTCAAACTTTGCAATTTCTGCACTATCTACATTTTGATGTTCGGTCATAAAAAACTTCCTCGTCAATCTCAGGCCATTATATAGGGGTAAATTAATAAATCGCAAAGATTTAGCGCCTGTAAATCTAAATAAATTGTGGTAGCATGACTTGGTAATAATAACTAAATCCCCGCAAGCGCCCATATGTGGCACTTTCGTGGGTCAATACTGAAGGAATGTGATATCAAATGACTGATTTCGCCAATGAAATTCTGCCAGTCAATATTGAAGACGAGTTAAAAAACTCCTATTTAGATTACGCAATGAGCGTAATAGTAGGACGAGCACTACCAGACGTACGTGATGGTTTAAAACCTGTTCACCGCCGCGTTTTGTTTGCTATGAACGAGCTTAATAATGATTGGAATAAGCCTTACAAAAAATCAGCCCGTGTGGTTGGTGATGTAATTGGTAAATACCATCCCCATGGCGACAGTGCGGTGTATGACACAATCGTACGTATGGCCCAGCCATTCTCTTTACGTTATATGTTAGTTGACGGCCAAGGTAACTTTGGTTCAGTTGATGGTGACTCAGCAGCAGCAATGCGTTATACCGAAGTCCGTATGGCGAAAATGTCTCATGAGCTTTTGGCTGATCTTGAAAAAGAGACTGTTGATTTTGTACCTAACTATGATGGTACAGAGCAAATTCCTGACGTATTACCGACCAAAGTTCCTAACTTATTAGTGAACGGTTCATCGGGTATTGCGGTAGGTATGGCGACAAACATTCCTCCTCATAACTTAACTGAAGTTGTGAATGGCTGTTTAGCACTTATTCAAAACCCTGAATTAACCATTCATGAACTAATGGATTATATTCCGGGCCCAGATTTTCCAACTGCGGCAATTATCAACGGTAAAAAAGGCATTGAACAAGCCTATTTAACTGGCCGTGGCAAAGTGTACATGCGTGCACGTGCGGAAATTGAAGTTGACGAAAAAACCCATCGTGAAACGATCATCGTTCACGAGATCCCTTATCAAGTAAATAAAGCCCGCTTAATTGAAAAGATTGCTGAACTTGTTAAAGATAAGAAGATTGAAGGCATTAGTGCATTACGTGATGAATCAGATAAAGACGGTATGCGTATCGTTATCGAGATCAAACGTGGTGACGTAGGCGAAGTGATCTTAAACAACCTTTATGCACAAACTCAGTTACAAACTGTGTTTGGTATGAACATGGTTGCGTTGATCAATAACCAGCCTAAGTGTTTCAACTTAAAAGAAATGCTTGAAGAATTCATCATTCACCGTCGTGAAGTAGTGACCCGTCGTACGGTATTTGACCTACGTAAAGCCCGCGATCGTGCACACATGCTTGAAGGCTTAGCAATTGCACTTGCTAACATTGACCCAATTATCGAGCTTATTCGTAACTCACCAACGCCAGCTGAAGCTAAAGTAGCACTTGCTAGCCGTCCGTGGGAATTAGGTAATGTAAAAGCCATGCTTGAAAAAGCCGGTGAAGCAAATGTTGCCCGTCCAGATTGGTTAGCGGATGACTTAGGCATCCGTGATGGTCAGTATTATATTTCTGAGCAACAAGCCCAAGCAATTCTAGATTTACGTTTACACAAGCTTACTGGTCTTGAACATGAAAAGATTCTAAGCGAATACCAAACGTTATTAGATTTAATTGCCGAGCTTTTATATATTCTTGCTAATCCTGAGCGTTTAATGGAAGTTATCCGCGATGAGTTAGTTGAAATTAAAGAGCAATACGGCGACGAACGTCGTACTGAAATTAATGCAGCGGCTCATGATATTAGTCTTGAAGACTTGATCACAGAAGAAGACGTAGTAGTAACCCTATCTCACGAAGGGTATGTGAAGTATCAGCCATTGTCTGATTACGAAGCACAGCGCCGTGGTGGTAAAGGTAAATCAGCAACCAAGATGAAAGATGAAGATTTCATTGAACGTCTACTAGTTGCTAATACTCACGATACTATTTTATGTTTCTCAACGGCAGGTCGCTTATATTGGCTTAAAGTGTATCAATTACCACTTGCCAGTCGTGCAGCCCGTGGTAAGCCAATTGTAAACTTATTGCCGCTTGAAGCCGACGAACGTATTACGGCTATCTTGCCAGTACGTGAGTATGAAGAAAATAAATACATCTTTATGGCAACTGCATTTGGTACCGTGAAGAAAACACCATTGACTGCGTATAGCCGTCAACGTGCTAGCGGTATTATTGCCGTTAACTTAAACGACGGTGATAGCTTGATTGGTGTCGATATCACTGATGGTAGCAACGAAATCATGTTGTTTACTGATGCTGGTAAAGTTGTTCGCTTTAAAGAAGCAGAAGAATCACCTGTTTTAGATGAAAACGGCAACCCAGTACTTGATGAAAACGGTAACCCGGAAATCAAGTTCAAGGGTGTTCGTCAGATGGGCCGAACTGCAACAGGTGTTCGTGGTATTAAGATGGCTGAAGGCCAACGTGTTGTATCATTAATTGTACCTAAGACGAATGGTGCTATCTTAACCGTGACAGAAAACGGCTACGGTAAGCGTACATTGCTCAGTGACTACCCTGCTAAGAGTCGTGCGACTCAAGGTGTGGTATCAATCAAAGTAAGTGAGCGTAATGGTGCTGTAGTTGGTGCTGTACAAGTTGACGATAACGATGAAATCATGATTATCTCTAATCGAGGTACTCTGGTGCGAACTCGCGTTAATGAAGTTTCTACCGTTGGGCGAAATACCCAAGGTGTTATTTTGATAAGAACTATTGACGAAGAGCAAGTAGTTGGTTTACAACGTATCGAAGAGATCGAAATCGATGAGCTTAACGCTATTATCGAAGGTGAAAGCGTTGAACTAGTCGACACTGTTAATGATGACGCTGGGGATAATCCTCCAGAGGCATAACATTAATCATTAAAGCGGCTTCGGCCGCTTTTTTTTACTATAAAAATCAAAAAAATTAATTGTTAAAATTAGCAATTAAAAACAATTGTTAAATTACTGGAATGAGGAAAGGTAATGAGTATATATAATTTTTGTGCTGGGCCTGCAATGTTACCGCCAGCTGTGATGGAAAAAGCACAAAAAGAATTTCTTGATTGGCAAGATTTAGGTGTATCGGTGATGGAGATCAGTCACCGTAGTAAAGAATTTTTAGCATTAACGGCACAATGCGAAGCAAGCTTACGTCGGTTAATGAATATCAGCGATGAATTTGAAGTGCTGTTTATGCATGGCGGTGGTCGAGGCCAATTTGCTGCAGTGCCACTGAACCTGCACCAAGCAGGTAAAGACGCCGTATATTGTGAAAATGGTGTGTGGTCTAAAGGTGCGGTTGACGAAGCGGTTAAATTTACTACCGTCACTGAGCTTGATGTCCGTAATGACACAAATGAGCAATTTTCTATCAAACCAGTTAGTGAGTGGCAATTTCCAGCCGATCCTTCATACATCCACTATTGTCCTAATGAAACCATTGATGGCATTGAAGTGTTTGATGTACCAAGTCACCCAACAGCGCCGATCGTTGCAGACATGTCATCAACTATTTTATCGCGTGAATTTGATGTTGAGCAGTTTGATTTAATTTACGCTGGTGCGCAAAAGAATATTGGTCCATCAGGCCTTGCCATTGTGATCATTCGTAAAACGTTGCTTGAGCGTGAAGGGGTTGCAAAGCCAGGTATATTTGATTACGCACTCGAAGTAAAACAAGGCAGCATGTATAACACGCCACCTACGTTTGCTTGGTATTTAGCGGCAGAAGTATTTGACTGGCTTGAGAAAAATGGTGGTGTTAAAGCCATGGAACAGCAAAATATAGCAAAAGCCGAACTGCTGTATGGCTTTATTGATGAATCACCGTTTTATAGTAATAAGGTTGCTAAGCATTGTCGTTCACGTATGAATGTGCCTTTTTGGCTCAATGATGAAAGCTTAAATGCACAGTTTTTAGCCCAAGCAAAAGAAGCTGGCTTACTTGCACTTGAAGGTCACCGTATTGTTGGCGGTATGCGTGCGAGTATTTACAACGCCATGCCACTTGCCGGTGTACAAGCGTTAGTTGACTTTATGGCGAAATTTGCCAAGGAGCACAGTTAATGGAGCAGTTACGGTTAGAGCCAATCAATCTAGTAAATGGCAGTGTTATCTTACCTGGCTCAAAAAGTTTATCAAATCGTATTTTACTGTTAGCGGCACTTGCGCAAGGCACAACGGTTGTAGAAAATTTATTAGACAGTGATGATATTCGCCATATGCTTGGCGCATTAAAATTATTGGGCGTTGATGTAAGTCTTAATGATGATAAAACTGTAGCCACTGTAAAAGGTGTTGGCGGGCAGTTTTTAACTCCAGCTGAGCCACTGTTTTTAGGTAATGCAGGCACCGCGTATCGCCCACTGACTGCGGTTTTAGCAGCGGTGAAGGGAAACTATGAACTAATTGGCGAGCCACGTATGGAGGAACGTCCAATTGGTCATCTAGTGGATGCTCTGCAAGCGCTCGGTGGGGATGTTAGTTATTTAAAAAATAAAGACTATCCGCCACTTAAAATTGTTGGTGGGCAAATTAATGGCGGCAACGTTGCAATTGATGGCAGTATTTCGAGCCAATTTCTCACTGCATTATTAATGGCTGCGCCGTTATTTAATGGCGATACGTGCATTACAATTAAGGGGACGTTGGTATCTAAACCGTATATTGATATTACCTTAGATGTAATGGCTCGCTTTGGCATATCGGTAACTCACGATAACTATAAAACCTTTACTGTAAAAGGTGCGCAGCAATACCAAGCTGTTGAGCGTATTATGGTTGAAGGGGATGCATCAAGTGCATCTTACTTTGTCGCTGCGGCGGCAATTGCCGGTGGTGAAATCGAGATCAAAGGTGTAGGTGCAAAATCTGTGCAAGGCGATATTGGCTTTGCAAAAGTGATGGAGCAGGTCGGTGCTAAAATAGATTGGTATGACGAGCGCTTAGTGGTACGTAAAGGCGAATTAAAAGGTGTTGATATCGATGCCAATGCTATTCCTGATGCGGCGATGACCCTTGCGACAGTGGCGTTATTTGCAGATGGTCCAACCGCTATTCGTAATATCTATAACTGGCGCGTAAAAGAAACTGATCGCTTACATGCAATGGCGACGGAGCTGCGTAAAGTGGGCGCTGAGGTAGTTGAAGGTGAAGATTTCATCGAAATAACACCGCCAAAACACTTTAACGATGTGGCGATTGATACCTATGACGACCACCGTATTGCGATGTGTTTTGCCTTGGTAGCGGTAGGCGGCAAGCCAATAACTATCAATGATCCTAAGTGTACATACAAGACATTTCCAACATTTTTCAATGTACTAGCATCGGTTAGTCAATAAATGACTAAAGTTGAAATATAAAGAGTTACATACAAAAAGCGGATATATTTAATTAAGTAACGTATAATGTCGCAGTTTTATTTTGGTGTGCATTGCAGGAGGTTTAAATGCAGGCGTTATTAATGCCCGTGATCACCGTTGATGGCCCAAGTGGTTCAGGTAAAGGAACTGTTTGTCGCTTGTTAGCCGATAAATTAGGGTGGGATGTACTGGATAGTGGCGCGATTTATCGCGTATTAGCACTAGCAGCACTTCATCACCAAATTGCACTAGACAACGAAGAGGCATTGGTGCCTTTAGCTGCTAACTTAGATGTGCAGTTTTTAGTTGATAGTCAAACTAACGCTGGAAAGGTTATTCTGGAAGGTGAAGATGTATCAACAACAATTCGAAATGAAGAAGTAGGAGCTGCCGCTTCAAAAGTAGCAGCCTTACCGCGCGTTAGAGAAGCATTATTACGGCGCCAACGCGCATTTCGAACTGAAAATGGGCTAATAGCCGATGGCCGCGATATGGGCACTGTGGTGTTCCAAGATGCTCCATTAAAAATTTATTTAACCGCTAGTGCAGAAGAACGCGCGCGCCGACGTTTTGTTGAGTTGAATGAACGCGGTCTTGATGTTACACTAAGTGGTCTATTAGAAGATATTCAAGCACGTGATGACCGCGATATGAATCGTGCTGTTGCGCCGCTTGTACCAGCTGACGATGCTATTGAACTCGATACTAGCGAGCTTAATGCACAGCAAGTGTTTGATAAGGTTATGATTTTATTAGATGCAGCGATCGTCGAAGGTAAACTTCCAAAGCGACGATAAACTATTTATGCGCCAGCAGGATGCCAGTGCTATTTTAACAACCCCATGCAGCATGGTTGCTTATTGGTAATAATATATGAGACGTATATTCGTATGTCAGAAAATTTTGCGCAGTTATTTGAAGAAAGCTTAAAGGGTTTTGAAGCAGAGCAAGGCTCTATCGTTAAAGGTACAGTTATCTCTATCGAGAACAACATTGTACTTGTAGATGCTGGTCTTAAATCAGAAAGTGCTATCCCTGCAGAGCAGTTCAAAAATGCTGCTGGTGAACTAGAAGTTGCTGTTGGCGACGAAGTAGATGTTGCACTAGATGCAATTGAAGACGGTTTCGGTGAAACTATCCTTTCTCGTGAGAAAGCGAAGCGTCACGAAGCGTGGATCCGTCTTGAGAAAGCATGTGAAGAGCAAGAGACTGTTACTGGTGTTATCAACGGTAAAGTTAAAGGCGGTTTCACTGTTGAAGTTGATTCAATCCGTGCTTTCCTACCTGGTTCACTTGTTGATGTTCGTCCAGTACGTGACACAACTCACCTTGAAGGCAAAGAGCTTGAATTTAAAGTAATCAAGCTTGATCAAAAACGTAACAACGTTGTTGTTTCACGTCGTGCAGTTATCGAATCTGAAAACTCACAAGAACGTGAAGAGCTTCTTGCTAACCTTGTTGAAGGTCAAGAAGTTAAAGGTATCGTTAAGAACCTTACTGACTACGGTGCATTCGTTGATCTTGGTGGTGTTGATGGTCTACTACACATTACTGATATGGCGTGGAAGCGTGTTAAGCACCCTTCAGAAATCGTTAATGTTGGCGACGAAATCGCAGTTAAAGTTCTTAAATTCGACAAAGATAAAACTCGTGTATCTCTAGGCCTTAAACAGCTTGGTGAAGATCCATGGGCAGCTATCGCTGGTCGTTACCCAGAAGGTTCTAAACTTTCTGGTCGTGTAACTAACCTTACAGATTACGGTTGCTTCGTAGAAATCGAAGAAGGCGTTGAAGGTCTAGTACACGTTTCTGAAATGGATTGGACTAACAAGAACATCCATCCTTCTAAAGTTGTTAGCTTAGGCGACACTGTTGAAGTTATGGTTCTTGAAATCGACGAAGAACGTCGTCGTATTTCACTTGGTCTTAAGCAATGTATTGCTAATCCTTGGCAAGAATTTGCTCGTCTACAAAACAAAGGCGATCAAGTTACTGGTAAGATCAAATCAATCACTGACTTCGGTATCTTTATCGGTCTTGACGGTGGTATTGACGGTCTTGTACACCTTTCAGACATTTCTTGGAATACACCTGGCGAAGACGCTGTACGTGAATTCAAGAAAGGCGACGAAATCACTGCTATCGTATTGCAAGTTGACCCAGAGCGTGAACGTATCTCTCTAGGTGTTAAGCAAATCGAAGCTGACCCATTCAATAACTACCTTGATGCAAACAAAAAAGGTGCTATTGTTAAAGGTAAAGTGACAGAAGTTGATGCGAAAGGCGCAACTGTTGAACTTATCGAAGGCGTTGAAGGTTACATCCGTGTAGCTGATATCGCTCAAGAGCGCGTTGAAGATGCAACTACTGTTGTTTCTGTAGGCGACGAAATTGAAGTGAAATATGTTGGTGTTGATCGTAAGAACCGCACTTTAAGCCTTTCAGTTAAAGCTCTTTTCGAAGCAGAAGAGAAAGAAGTACTAGAAAAGCTTAAGAAAGAAGAGCCAGTGTTCGAAAACGCAATGGCAGCTGCATTCGCAAATGCACAAAAAGACTAATTAATCAGTCTTAATTGGAAGGGCAGTGTTGCCCTTCCTTTATCTCTTTTTAAGGAAACGTTATGACTAAGTCAGAATTGATAGAACAATTAGCCGAGCAACACGCGCATGTACCTGTG
Organism: Pseudoalteromonas sp. SR41-4; assembly: GCF_014163985.1. Lineage (NCBI taxonomy): Bacteria > Pseudomonadati > Pseudomonadota > Gammaproteobacteria > Alteromonadales > Pseudoalteromonadaceae > Pseudoalteromonas > Pseudoalteromonas sp. SR41-4. The sequence continues at coordinate 276,161 of NZ_JACJEI010000002.1, forward strand.
AAAGATGTTGAGAATGCTGTTAAAGAAATTCTTGAACAAATGGCCGGCTCATTATCAAGCTCAGATCGTATTGAAATCCGTGGCTTTGGTAGTTTCTCATTACACTTTCGTTCACCTCGTACAGGTCGTAATCCAAAGACTGGCGACACGGTTGAGTTAGAAGGTAAGCACGTACCACATTTTAAACCAGGCAAAGAGTTAAGAGATCGCGTAAACGCGAGCATTGCCTAGTTACTTAGTTGGAGTAGTTACTTGTTTAGGGTATTAAAAATTATCCTGGTAGCAATATGCTTAATTTTTGCATTTGTACTTGGTTCGCAAAATCCACAGTTAGTGCAAATAAATTATATTATTGCCAGCAATACTTTACCCCTCGCAATGATAATAAGTATCTGCTTTGCTTTAGGTGTCGCAATTGGTTGTTTTATTAGCTTTAAATTGTTTTCGCAATTAAAGTGGCAAAACTATCGTTTGAAAAAAAAATTAGCGCCTGAAAAAGATAATAATAAGCTTGTTGCTAATAAAGACACCTAACTATGATTGAGCTTTTGTTTTTACTTTTACCTGTTGCGGCTGGTTATGGCTGGATCATGGGTAAAAATAGCGCTAAAAACCAAGCTCATCAACTTAATCGTCAGATCACATCTGAATACAGTAAAGGCTTAAAGTTTTTACTCGACAGAGAGGAAGATCAAGGCCTTGAGCACTTAATCAACTTGCTTGAAGTCGCCGCTGACTCTGTTGAACATTATTCTACATTAGCAACGATGTTTCGCCGCCGAGGTGAATTAGATCGTGCAATAAAAATCCACGAATTACTGCTCAAACACCCAAGCCTTAATGAACAACAAGCTGCGGCTAGTCGCCTTGAACTTGCTGAAGATTATATTATGGCGGGTTTGCTTGATGGCGCCGAAGAACATTTAGTGTGGTTAGTAAAAGCCAACCACAGTGATGCATTAGAGCCGATACTTAATTTATATTCGCAAACACGCGAATGGGAAAAGGGTATCAATATGTTCGAAGCACACAGTGATTTATTTTCAAAGCCGCAACATTTCAAAGCCATTGCTAACTTTTATTGTGAAGCTGCGTTGCTTAGCAATGATCCGCAAATTATGCGCAAAGCCATTAGCCTAAATCATAAAGCGATCCGCCCATTATATGAATTAGGTAAATCAGCATTTGCAAAAGAAGATTACGTAAAAGCAATTTATTATTGGCGTGAGCTGATCTGTAGTTTCACTTTTTTTGCGCCCTTGTTTATAGATGATTTAGCTCACAGTTATGAGCAATTAAACCTAACCCACCAATTTCATGAATTATTACAGCAGCTACTTGATAAGGGTGGGGTGCTAATAAAAATAAAACATTGCCAAGCATTACTTGAGCAAGGGCATACCGAACAAGCAATTAAATTTTTAACTGATAGTTTAAAACGTCAGCCGACAATTCGTGGCTTTAGTTTTTTATTACAGCTATTAGCAAAACAAAATAATGATATTAAAGATGTACTAGATCAAATAGATAAACTGGTCACATCTTATATTGCGACCAAGCCAGATTTTCAGTGCCAACACTGTGGCTTTACCAGTCATACAATTTATTGGGTTTGTCCTTCGTGCAAACATTGGGAAACCATAGTACCGAGCCGTGGTTTAGACGGTTTTTAGTTTTCTATAAAAATATTCACTTACTTCTACAATCAGTTTTAGGAAAGTTATGTCTCTCGAACATTCAAAAAAAGTTCTTATCGCCCTCGATTACGATGATCAGCAAACCGCTTTAAACTTTGTAAAGCAATTATCGCCTGATACATGTCGTTTAAAAGTAGGCAAAGAAATGTTTACCTATTTTGGACCTGCTTTTGTAAAAGAATTAATTGACCTTGGCTTTGACGTATTCTTAGATTTAAAGTTTCATGATATTCCAAATACGGTTGCCAAAGCGGTTACCGCAGCTGCCAAAATGGGTGTTTGGATGGTTAATGTTCACGCCAGTGGCGGTGTTGAAATGATGACTAAAGCCAAACAAGCGCTTGAGCAATTTGGTGATAAAGCGCCACTGTTAATTGCGGTTACTGTTTTAACCAGTATGGATGAAAACGAACTAAAGCGTTTAGGTGTTGAAAAAACGCCTGCTGAGCAAGTTATCTATTTAGCAAAACTTGCAAAAGAGTCAGGCCTTGACGGGGTAGTGTGCTCAGCGCAAGAAGCCAAGCAATTAAAATCGCTACTCGGTAACGATTTTAAATTGGTGACGCCAGGTATTCGCCCTGCGGGAAGTGATGCAGGAGATCAAAAACGTATCATGACACCAAAGCAAGCAATTGAAGATGGCAGCGATTATTTAGTTGTTGGCCGTCCGATCACACAAGCCGCAGACCCAGTTGCGGTTATTAAAGAAATTAATGACTCGATAAAATAAACAAGCGTTATTTTAATTAGTGCTAATACTAAGAACAAAGAGCAAAGTTTTTACTTTGCTCTTTTTGTTTGTAGGTATACAAACTTAATAACTTGGCGAAGAATAGTCCACAATGTTTTAAAAGCGGGCTATGGTACTAACTCGCTTATGCCCCATTCTGAGTTGCGAACGTTCAGCTACTCGGTTCCCTAAAGCGTAATTTGATGTACTCTTCCTTATGTTTAGATCTCTAACTCTATGGCGAAATTTGTTAATCCACTACAAACTACGGTGCAAGATTAGACCTGCAAATATCAGGAATTTTTGGCGTCATTATTTGCCATTGCAATGTTCAATGGCAAATAATCATCTGAGGTAGAGTGTGACCCAAAATAGAAGTGTGTTAATCCACTATACGTCTCACCAAGCAAAAATGCTTTTTACCGCGTTGAAGCAACCAGTACTGGTCGAACAGTGGGTAGTTCAAGTTTGGGTTTTCTGCATCGACTTTATCGCCATTCACACTGATTGCGTTGCTGCCAATCAGTTCTCGTGCAATGCGCTTTGAGTTGGTTAAGCTTGATTCAACTAGTAGTTTTACCAAGTCTTGCTCAGCACTTTGCATGCTAGGTAAGCCATCGAGTTCTAACTGTTTTAGTTCGTTTAAACTCAATAGTTGAACATTGCCGCTAAATAGCGCTTGGGTGATTCGCTCTGCACTAGCTAATCCTTCTTCACCATGGACAAACCGCGTCATTTGCTCTGCTAGGATAAGCTGTGCCCGTGGTTTACCTTTGTTCTCTTTGTCTTGTGTTTCAATCGCAGAAATTTCATTGCAGCTCAAGAAGGTGTAGTAGCGTAGGAAGTTGTAAACATCGGTATCTTCCACGGATAACCAGAATTGGTAGAAAGCGTAAGGCGACGTCTTACTTGGATCTAACCACACTGCACCGCCTTCGGTTTTACCAAACTTAGTGCCGTCAGATTTGGTGATCAAAGGTAGGGTTAGACCAAAGACCTGCTCACTATTTTGACGGCGAGAAAGGTCAATGCCACTAACAATGTTGCCCCATTGATCATTACCACCGATTTGTAGGCGACAGTTGTACTGGCGGTTCAATTCTGCGAAGTCGTAAGATTGCAGCAGAGCGTAACTGAACTCGGTGAATGAAATCCCTTGTTCAGGACGTTTTAAGCGTTGTTTAACGGACTCTCGGCTGATCATGGTATTCACGGAAAAATGCTTACCTATATCGCGGAAGAAATCGATCACGTTAATCTGCTTCACCCAATCAGCATTGTTTACCATGATCATTGGCTTGCTGATTTGCTTATCCATCAACTGTTGAATTTGGCTCGACAGATCTTGCACCCAACCCGATACGGTCTCTTCTGAGTTTAAGCTTCGTTCTGTGGCTTTAAAGCTTGGGTCACCAATCATACCTGTCGCACCACCAATAAGAGCGATGGCTTGGTGTCCTGCGTCTTGAAAACGCTTAAGCATAATCAGTGGCACTAGGTGGCCGATGTGCAAGCTACCTGCGGTTGGATCAAAACCGCAGTACAAGGTTTGTGGCTCACATAGCAATTGTTGAACTTGGTCTAAATCGCTCGCTTGGGCAATCAAACCGCGAGCTTGTAAATCTTCAATTAGTGTCATTGTCTTATCTTTGTCTGGTTTGGTTGTATTCAGATTAAAAGGCGATGCGGAATTGAGATATATCCCTAAAGGGACAGTTTGTTACCTTGATTGAGTGATTAGGTGGTTGAGAAACAATTGAAAGAACTCGCTTAATGACGCCACATTCAACTGAGCGTAGATGCGTTTACGGTGATTCTTAACTGTGCCTACTGTGACATCAAGCTGCGTTGCAATCTCTTTGTTGTCATAGCCTTGCGCGATTAATGCGGCGATTTCATGTTCTCGTTTGGTGAGGACAGTTTCGCCAAAAGATGCCACTGCGGATTCAATTGCTGCACGCATTTTTCCTGAATAAGCGTCAGGGCTGAATACTGGCTCAGCGAGTGTAAACTCAGTCTGTTTCCAGTGCTGTTGGCACAAAGATTGAATAATGGTGAAGTAAGATTTGAGTTTGGTTACTTGAGGTTTGTTGAAGCGTTTTTCATCTTGCATAAATCCTAAGTAGAGCATAACCCAGCGTGTGGGTTCGACTTCGATAAGCATGCTGAGTTCGTCCTTCCAGCCCGTTTGATGGTAAAACTGCTGACAGTAGGCTTGGTACTCGAAAGTGTTACGCGTTACGTCTTTATCTACGACATCTTTGAACGTAAAAATTCCTTGCTCTTTGTTAGCGTTCAGCTTTTTATAAAAGGGGTCGTTTTGAAAAGAGGTGGTGAGATAACGCTGGAACAGAAGATCGCGTTCACTTTCAATCGAATCATATAGGTAGATAGGGTGTTTACCTTCGCGGTAGCCGAGGATAACCGCGCAATCAAAACTCAATATGGAAGCAATCACGCGCATGAGTTTAGGCGTAAAGCTTGGTGAGTTAAGAGCAGAAATTGTCTCTGCAAGTTGAGTGTTGAATGCGTCGTTAGGCATGGGAATTCGCGAGTCAATAAAGATTGAGATAAGCATAACGCAACAGGCGGTTTCCCCAAAGTTATCTATATTGGATAATTGAGTTTGGTTCCTATGCTGAGTGCATGGCTGCAATACTTGAGGCAATCCGAAAAGTTAGAGTGTGTTGTAGTTCGTAACGTATTTCTGTCCAAAAATGAGTTTGCCCGACCGTCAGCTTCACGCTCATTGTTGCCATTGGTGCTTATGAAATAAAAAAGAGTAAAGCTTTCACTTTACTCTTTTCATGATATAACAATATTTTGTTAGCCCGTAGCCCGTAGCCCGTAGCCCGTAGCCCGTAGCCCGTAGCCCGTAGCTTATTTCAACCTAATAGCCTTAGCTTCAATATCAATTAAGCCTTGCTTAAACAAACCGCCAATGGCTTTTTTATAATTTGCTTTACTGGTTGAGAAAACTTTTTTAATTGTCTCAGGATCCGATTTATCACCTAAAGCAATAACACCGCCTTCGGATTTTAATCTATCCATTATTTTCTCACCCAAGTCACTTACTTTAGCCATACCTGGTTTTTCAAGAATAACGTCAATTTTTCCGTCTTCGCGTACTTTTTGAATAAATCCAGTTAAGCGTTGGCCAACAAACATGTTTTTAAACACCATGTTGTAAAAAATAACGCCGTAATGTGCTTCTTCTATTAATACTTTATAGCCAATATCGGTTTTGCCAGCGACAATTAATTGTACTTCTTGCAGCGGCGCGTACTCAGGCTCCGTTTTATTGATAAAACGATTAAAGTTATTCGATGCACAAATACGGCCACTGGCGTTATCTAAATACAAACGTACTAAATAAGAATAGCCTTCTTGCATTCTTGGCTTTTGTTCGTTGAACGGTGCCAGTACATCTTTATCAAGCCCCCAATCTAAAAAAGCGCCAATGCTATTGATTTCTTTAACACGAAGTAGGGCGTATTCACCTACTTGAGCTAACGGCTTTTTAGTTGTTGCAGTGGCGAGATTAGCATTATCTAAAAAGATAAATACGCTGACACTGTCGCCAGCTTCTAGCTCATGTTTAATTTCACTGCTTGGTAAAAAAACTTCACCCAGATCATGACCATCAAGGTACGCGCCTTCGTTACTTACTTCGTTAACGAATAGGGTTTGGGTGGTTCCAAGGTAACTCATAATTATTCCTGTTCTGGCTTTTTACGACGGCGCATTGGTGCATCACCATCAATATTAAGAGGGGCTTTGATTGGCGCTTGTGGCTTTTTAGGTTTTGCTTTGCGTTTAGTCACAGCTTTTACTTTAGGCTTTACATTTTCTTGTGCTTTAGCCCATGTTGCATCAGGTTTTGGTTCGCGTAAACCTTTAAACTTACCTTTTAACCCTGCAACGGTATGAAACTCAAGTTCATCATTTAAGAATGATTTAATTGCTTTATAGCTTAACCAATCTTTAGGACCGACCAGTGAAATAGCGGTACCTTTAAAGCCAGCTCGACCAGTTCTACCAATACGATGCACATACTCTTCAGCGTGTTTAGGTAAATCAAAATTGATTACATGAGTTACGCTCAGTAAATCAAGACCACGAGAGGCAACATCGGTGGTTATTAAAATTTTAAAGTTTTCACGGCTAAAGCCGTCCATGATATCTAAACGTTTATTTTGGGCTAAATCACCTGCTAATGCTTGGGCTTTAAAACCTTTAGCATTAAGTGATTCGCTTAAACGGCTGGTATCTGTACGAGTCGCTGTAAATATAATGCATTGCCCGACCTCGTCTTGCTTTAAAAAATGCTCAAGCAGCGCTTCTTTATGATCAAGGTGATCTGCTAAATATAAGCTTTGTTTAATATCTGAATGTTGTTCGTTAGCCGCACTAAGGGTAATTTGTTTTGGCTTTTTCAGTAAATTACGTGATAACGCATCGACTTGTGCATGATCCAGTGTCGCTGAAAACAATAATGTTTGGCGCAGGCGATGATCTGCTTGCTCGTTGATCATCTTTAACTGTGCAGTAAAACCTAAATCTAAAATACGGTCAGCTTCATCAAAAATAAGTAACTCAAGGCCACTTAGCTGTAATGAACGCTGAGTTAAGTGATCGGCTAAACGACCCGGTGTAGCAATAACAAATTGCGGGTCGTTACGCAGTGCTTTAATTTGATCATTAAAGTTTTCACCGCCTAATATTTTCACCGCTTTAATATTAGTACCTGCAATTAACAGGCGAAGTTGGGTAAATACTTGGGTCGCCAGTTCACGAGTAGGCGCCACAATAAGCACACGAGGATCACGTTTACTGAGCGCCTTTTGTTTCATAACCCGTTGAACAGCAGGTAATAAAAATGCCAAGGTTTTGCCCGACCCAGTTTTAGACTGGGCGAAAATGTCATGGCCTGCAAGTGCGGTGGGCACTGCATGGGCCTGAATATCAGTGGGCTGGGTGATCCCTTGATGCGCTAATTGTGTTTCAAGGCGAGTATCAATCCCAAGATCAGTAAAATGCAAAGTGTGTTTCTCCAAAATGAGCAATTTGTTTGGGTATAAATAATTTCGCTATTATAGCGCAGTCCCGAGTGCGGCTAACAGTAAAAAGCCAATTATCACTGCTTTTTTTGCATTTAATTAGAAAAAGCGTAAAATACGCGCCCTCAATATGTATTATGCGCCGGATTTACGATTCGGTTACCGCCAATAACGGCTAAAGCAAAATAGGAATCACCATGACTGCTGTCCATAAAGACAATGTAACCAGCGAGCACTTTGTTGTATGTGCACTTTATAAGTTTGTTTCTTTACCTGAATACGAAGCCCTACGCCAACCATTGTTAGATGTGATGGAAGCCAATGAAGTACGTGGTACTTTATTAATTGCCGCAGAAGGTATCAACGGCACAGTTTCTGCCAAGCGTGAAGGCATTGACAACCTTTTAAGCTGGTTAGACAGCCAACCAAACCTTGATAACATTGTTAGCAAAGAATCATTTGATGATGAATGCCCGTTTTACCGTACTAAGGTAAAACTAAAAAAAGAAATCGTCACAATGGGTGTTGAAGGGATTGATCCGCTGAAAGTGGTTGGCAGTTATGTAAAACCACAAGATTGGAATGCATTGATCTCAGATCCTGAGGTTATTTTAGTTGATACCCGTAACGATTATGAAATCGAAATTGGTACTTTTCAAAACGCAGTAGACCCAAATACTAAAACATTCCGCGAGTTTCCGCAGTGGGCGAAAGAAAACCTCGATCCGAGCAAACATAAAAAAGTAGCTATGTTTTGTACTGGTGGTATTCGCTGTGAAAAATCAACTGCTTACATGAAAGAGCAAGGTTTTGAAGATGTGTACCATCTTGAAGGCGGTATTTTAAAATACCTAGAAGAAGTACCAAAAGAAGAAACCATGTGGGAAGGTGAGTGCTTTGTATTTGATAATCGCGTAGCAGTCGATCACGACCTACAAAAAGGCTCATATGATCAATGTCATGCGTGTCGTATGCCAATCACTGAAGACGAAAAACTCAAACCAGAGTACATGGAAGGTGTTTCGTGTCATCATTGTATTGATGATGTTACCGATGAACAACGTGAACGATTTGCTGAGCGTCAAAAGCAAATTGAATTAGCGCAAGCTCGTGGCGAAGGCCATATTGGCAACGAAGCACAAGCCGTTTTACAAAAGCGTAAAGAAGCTAAAAAAGCGCAAAAAGACGCACAGCGTAAAAAGTAATTTAGTAGAGCTATTACTACCGTTTTATAAAGCCTCAGCATTGTCTGGGGCTTTTTTGATGGTAATCAAGATTGAATAAATTTAATCCTTAGGGTTTTATTGCACAATAACAGCCCCCTAATTCACAAGGTAAGATATTATGTTTCGAATCATCTTGACCTTTGCTGCTCTCATCTAATTTTTTTGCTGCAAGTACAGCACAAGAGCTTTTTTCAACAATAAACTTGCGCTTGAGTTACATGGAGGATGTTGCGTCTTATAAGAGTAATAATAATAACCAAGCTATTAAAGATAAAGAGCCTAGAAATTTAGATACAGTTATCGGACCTGCGCTGATAAAATTTCATCACTGTTGCCAAAAGCGGCATTGACCTAGCTTTTAGAGTTTTTCAGCAACAGTGGGGGATATATAAGTAATTGGATACGTTTAAGATCTAAACGATATATGAGCAACACAGAATTTCTGAATAGTTATAAACTTTAGTTCGCTATTTACTAGGTTTTAAACTTGCTATATTAAGTCCACAACTAATATCGATCATTGCGGACTTACACTGTAAACTAATTTTTAATATGGATTACTATCTAACCCTTTAAATTTAAAAGGTTTTGATTTAATAAAATAAGAACTGGATTCCCCAGCATAAGTCTGGTTTTTATCTAATGGCAACTTCATGACATCTGCATTTTTTTCAAAGTTCACTTTATTAAAGTCTACCCAAACAACATTTGGAGTAAGCGCATTTTCAAAGTAGTAAATTAAATTCCCCTGATCAGCAACAACTCTCCAGCGAGTATTAGATAAGTGAGGTTGCCCCTCGATTGCAATTCCATAAGGAACTGAAACATTACGGACTACGCTAAACACACTTGCGGCTGCGATTTTAGGGTCACTAGTCTGTGGTAATACGCTCAAGTAATAAGATGCTCGAACAAAACGATCGGCGGCTTTACCAGTACCTGGGAGAAAGTCTTGACCAGAGACCGTATCCCAATAGCTCTTTATAGCAAGTTGTTGTTCATATACAGGGTCATTAGTCATCACTTTATATGAACGATCATGATGTATTTTTAATTTGCCAGCTATGTACTCAAAAATAGCACTATCTCCGCTTGCATCAGATAATGATAAGTGAACTGTCGTGAACTTATCGGTGTCAGGAATAAAGTCTGATACAACTGCAAACTTTTCTTGTTCGAAAAACTTTACCGCCTCATCAACAGTTGCGAAATTATCAAGCGCGTACTGTGCCCAAGCTGCAATAGTAAGACCTGGACGCTCACCATCATAATCAAATTTGGGATATTCAGATGCTACCAACCATAATAGGTTTGCAACTAGTCCTTTTTCATTCATTCCGTCAGGTGCTGCAATATCCCATGAGCTAGCGACTACGCTTCCATACTTTGAACGCCATCTAATTGAGTTAGGCCCAACCTCACCATTACGCTCAATCCCCTTGGGGAAAATCCATAAATTTGCAGGGATATTAATAGAAAAATCCATACTTCTACCGGTCAACACCGTGTTATCTGGGCCATGATAAACAAGGCGAGTACACGCATTAACTTTTGCGTTTAGTAGCATAGTAGAAATCAGAAAAATTTTAGTAGTCGTTGCAATAAATTTTTTCATATCTAGGACCCTTTTTTAAATTATGTCTCAGTCTGCACAAAGTACCGCAAATGTTATGCAAATAAACCTTTCTTGCACCTAGACTGTACCTGAAATAAGACATCAGATCACAAAAGATAAAACCACATCATTTGATAACCAATACAAACTTTAAATTTTAGCTCATTTTTTCTATGTTATTAGTGAGATTAGAATTTATTTATATTTTTAAAAGGAAAAAGTAAACACGCACTCTAAAGTATGTATTTTCCATATTATTAATTTTTAATTAGTCCAAAATACAAACTGGTTGATACATGGCAATTGCAAGGAAACGTCAAATAAATTGTGTGGATACGGTTATTACCATTGCGTATCCCGTGGCGTGCGTCGTGCATTTTTATGTGGTGAGTATCTTTTTTAGGTAAACAATTGTGATAGGTGTCATCTTAAGTTCTAAATAAGCGTGTTAACACGGTGATGTTTTTATTAAATCACCATGTATACATGCTAACTTTAGATTAATGTTTTTAAATGCGCTTCGGCGGCATTGGTGAGCTGTTCAGGTGTCATGTCTTTAGCGTTATCTACAGCAATAGTGCATTGCTCTAGTGTGTACACATCTTTTTTATACATAAAAATCAGCGGCTCACAACCGTCCTCTTTAGCTTTTGCTGATGTCCAATAAACGGCTGAAAATTCAACATTGCCATGTTCGTAAGACTCAACGCTAACTTCTCCGCTGTGATCGAATTGTAGTTGTTTAGAAAGCTGTTCACTAATGTTAATAAGGTTGACCAAAAATACGGCTTCTTGGTGTGTAATACCATGTATATCGGTAAATTTTTGCTTAAACATAATTGTCCTTTTAAATATAAACTAGCAGAGTGGACCCTAATAAAAACTATTGTTGCACACTATACCTGTTTGCCCACTTACTCAAAAGTACTTAGCAATAAACTAGATATTTTTGACCACTTTCAGGGTTTATTAACCCGTAAATTCAACAATTTTTAGTTCTAAAAGCTCAAACTACCATTATGAGTAAATTTAAGACAATACCTTATTCTGACCAATTAGGCTGTTTATATATAGGGTATTTATAGCTAGTTAGCCTCTTAGCATTAAATACACTGCCCTAGTTACTTTCCCCTATAAAGGTATTTCAACGTATTGTTTTGACAGTTAATCGAACTAGACTTTTTATTGATCAAAACACTGTTACACTGCGTACCATAATGGAAATAATAATTAATTAGGTGATCTTTTTGAAATTACGAGTTCTTTTAGTCAGTGTTTTTATTACTTGTTCAGCGGTAATGCCATCGGCATTTGCTGCTAACGTAATTGTTGAACCTGTTGCGATGGAACGTGCAAAAGAGCAAGTTCAAGCGGTTGGTAATGCCGAAGCGATTCGCTCTGTTATCCTCTATCCTGCAGTGGGGGATAAAGTCACGGCTGTGCATTTTAAACCCGGTGATCAGGTAACCGCAGGAGCTATTTTATTAGAGCTCGATTCGCGCAGACAAAAAGCGGCGCTTAATGAAGCGAAAATAAAACTTGCAGATAGTGAACGAATACAAACACGTTTACAGCAAAGTCATGCTAAAGGCGCGGTGCCAAAAAGCGATCTAGATGATGCAAAAACCGTGTATGAGTTAGCTATGGTTGCGGTGACTAAAGCCGAAACCGAATTAGAAGATCGCCAAGTACGAGCACCTTTTAGTGGCACCATGGGGTTAACGGATGTCGAAGTTGGCGATCGAATTACCACTCAAACAGCCATCGCCAGTATTGATGATACTCGTTCGTTATACATAAATTTTAATGCACCAGAGTCGGCTATTACAATGCTTAGAACTAGCGGTAATGTGACTGTGATGCCGTGGCAAGGAAGCGATGCGATAAATGCGCAAGTCGCTTATCTTGACTCACGCATTGATCCACAAACACGTACGCTGCGTGTCAAAGCAAAACTGGATAATGCACAAGCACAATTTTTACCGGGTATGAGTTTTAGAGTACATATTGAGGTATTAGGGCAGAGTTTAGCTGCAGTGCCTGAAGCTGCGCTTTTATGGGGGGCAACTGGCCCCTATGTATGGAAAAGTGTTGAGCAAAAGGCAACTCGCGTTGATGTTAAAATCCAGCAACGTTTAGCGGGTCGTTTGCTCGTATCTGGGCCTTTAAACGAAGGCGATATTTTGGTAGTTGAAGGCGTACAACGTTTACGCCCAGCGCAAGAGCTTAATTATATCAAGCCGCTTGCAGCAGCGCAGGAGTAGGTATGAAACAACAACCTATGATGCAAGATCTCCCTTCAATGGCCATTCGCCGCCCAGTGCTTATTGTAGTACTTAATTTACTGATCATTATTGCGGGTATTGCGGCCATTGCCGGGGTTGAAGTTCGTGAACTGCCTGATGTTGATACGCCAAGGATCACGGTGTCGGCTTCATTTCCTGGTGGCTCCCCAGAGACTGTTGATACCGAAGTAACCAGTAAACTTGAAGGGGCGGTAGCCCGCGTAAGTGGTGTAAAAACTATTCGCGCACAAAGTGAAGAAGGTAACGCACGGATTGTTGTTGAGTTTCGTGCTGGTGTTGACCTTGATGATGCTGCGAATGAAACCCGTGAGTCGGTAGCACGTGTACAACGTGAGTTGCCTGAAGAAGTTGAGCGCGTTTCTATTATCAAGGCTGATAATGATGCTGAGGCGGTTGTATCGCTAACCGTATCAAGCGATACCATAGCCCTTGAAGCGTTGACTGAACTGGTTGAGGTTGATTTAGCACCGCAGTTTTTAACCATTCCAGGTGTGGCCGATGTACGTTTAAATGGTGACCGAAAACGTGTTTTACGGGTGCGTCTTGATCCACTTAAATTAACCAGTTTTAATTTAACCGTTCCTGATGTAGCCCAAGTACTGCGCCAAGCGCCATTTGATGTACCGGCAGGTAGTTTGAAATCGACGGATCAACAAATTATAGTGCGCGCAGATGCAACCTCAGTTACCGCTGAGCAAGTGGCCGATATTATTATTCGTGATGGTACGCGTATTGGTGATATTGCGGCTGTGTATTTTGGTCCTGCGGATCCTCGCTCTATGGTGCGCTTAAACGGCCAGCCAGTGATTGGCATGGAAGTTATACGTCAAGCACAGTCAAATACCATTGAAATATCTGACGAAGTATTAAGTTTATTAGCAAAAATGCAAACGCGTTTTCCGGAGCTGAAATTTACTTTAACTTCTGATGATGCACAATTTATCAGGAGCTCAGTTGATGAGGTGATTTACTCACTGGTGCTAACTGTGCTGCTGGTGATCATTACATTATGGGTATTTATCGGCTCTTGGCGCGCGACTTTAGTGCCTGCATTTGCAATTCCTGTTGCCTTGGTTGGTTCATTAGCGTTGATATGGGCACTGGGTTTTTCAATCAATATACTTACTTTGCTGGCATTAGTGTTAGCAACGGGGTTGATTGTTGATGATGCGATTGTGGTCAGCGAAAACATTCAACGTCAACGCGGTTTAGGCCTTGGCCGCCGTGCTGCTGCGGTAATTGGCACGCGAGAAGTGTTTTTTGCTGTTGTCGCAACGACAGCGGTGTTAGCGGCGGTATTTGTTCCTATCGCTTTTTTACCCTCAACCGCAGGGCGATTATTTAGGGAGTTTGGTGGGGTACTTGCGGGAGCGGTGATCATTTCAAGCTTTGTAGCGCTTTCATTAGTGCCAGCGCTCACCTCAAAGCTAAAACTCAAACAAGGTGGTAAACACCCATTTGCTAAAATAGGTCATTGGCTTGCTAATATTTATACTAAAACCATTCATTGGGTGCTTGATCATGCGTGGCTTACGTTTATAGCTAGTATATTAGTCGCTGCGGGTTCGGGTGCTTTGTATCTCAATTTAGATAATGAATTACTGCCTTCAGAAGATCGCGGAAAAATACGTATCTTTGCTCGGGGCCCTGACGGTGTTGGTTTGAATTTTATGGACCGTCAAGCAATGCAAATGGAAGATATTTTGCTGCCGTATGTGCAAAGCGGCGAAATTGAATCTATTTATACTGTTGTAGGGCAGTGGGATCCAAATATTGTGTTTATTACCGTGCCTTTAAAACACTGGGATGAGCGTCATTTTTCACAGCAAGAGATCATTAATAAAATTCGCGGTCCGCTGGGTAATATTCCTGGGGCGGCAGGTTATCCGTCTGGGTCAAATAGTTTAAATTTACGCGGTCAAGGTGGCGGTATTGAGCTGGCACTATTAGGGCAAGATTACCTGCAGATTTATAAGGCCGCACAAGATTTTGCTGCACAGGTTGAGCAGACTATCCCGTCGATTGACAACGTGCGTATTTCATATCAGCCATCACAGCCGCAATTGCGCGTTAATATTGATAGACGCCGTGCAGAGGAATTAGGGGTGTCACTGAGTGATATATCAATCACCTTACGTGCTGCGATAAATGGCGATGATATTGCAGATTTAAATATTGGTGACCAATCGGTACCGATTATTCTGCAAGCACAAAATCAAACCATTAAAGATCCCAGTGATCTCGCTAATTTATATATCAGTGCAAATAACGGTCAGTTAGTACCACTGAGTAGCGTTGCAACCATAACAGAAGAAGGTGTTGCCGCCGAGCTTGAACGCCACGCACAGCGTCGTGCTATCGAGCTTGATATGGAACTGCCGGCGGACATGAGTATTGCACAGCTGGTATCGCAATTACGTGATATTTCAGAGCAAACGCTACCAAGTGGCATTAGCTTGGCATTTAAAGGTGAAGCATTAACCTTTGAAGAAACTTCTAATGAAGTATTTATCACTTACATACTGGCATTTTTAATCGTATTTTTAGTATTAGCCGCACAGTTTGAAAATGTTAATAGTGCCGTGGTGGTGATGGTAACGGTACCGTTTGGTATTACATCAGCAATTTTAGCACTGTACTTAACTGGTACTTCGTTAAATATTTACTCGCAAATAGGTTTGGTGATGTTAATTGGTTTAATCGCGAAAAACGCGATTTTGTTAGTTGAATTTGCTGACCAATTGCGCGACCAAGGTTTAACTGTTCGTAAAGCTGTAGAGCAAGCAGCACTGGTACGTTTAAGACCAATTACTATGACCTTGATATCAACCTTATTAGGTGCACTGCCGCTGATATTATCAACCGGGGCGGGGGCTGAGGCACGTAATGCCATTGGCTGGGTCGTGTTTGGTGGCTTGTCTTTAGCGGTGCTATTTACGTTGTACTTAACACCGGTAATTTACTTGGGCTTAGCACGCTTTACTACCCCTCGTGGTGATGAAAGTAAGCAACTTGCGCAGGAGCTTGATAAGGTAGAGTAAATCACAATTAAAATAGCCTAATTAACTATTTATCTTTGAAAAATAAGTTAATTAGGCTCACACTTGGGAAAGCTATCCCCAACAGGTTTTTTTTATGCAAGCCGAACAAGTAGAAATCGCGCAGTTTTTAGCACAACACCCGCCTTTTGACAGCCTACCGAGTAAAGCAATCAATGAGCTCGCGCAACAGGTTGAAGTCGCCTACTTTAGAGCGCACACCGATATTTTATTATTTGGTCAAGATATAGCCGATCTTTATGTGATCAGAAGCGGCTCTGTTGAAATGTATCGACGTAATGGGGAACTGGATAATCGTTTAACCACTGCCGGTATATTTGGGCAGATGGGTTTACTGATGAATCGCAAGGTTCGCTTTCCAGCTAAAGCACTTGAAGATACGCTAGTGTATTGCATTAATGTTGAACTATTTAACCGCTATTGCGACGAATTTGATTCATTTGCTGACTATTTTGAAACGGATGGTAATGTTCGTTTACATCAGGCAATTGTTGAACAAGCCGATGGTAATGATTTAACCACGGCAAAAGTAAAATCGCTGATCCACCGTGATGTGGTAACAGTTAATACTGATTCAACGGTGCAACAAGTTGCCCAGCTTATGACTGATGAATCGGTGTCATCGGTTTTAGTTACTGATAGTACCAAACCTATTAACGACGACCCAGAGGAAGATGATGGTCAAGTTGTTGGTATTATCACAGACAAAGATTTACGTACCAAAGTCATTGCTCATGGGCTGGCATTTGACACACCCGCGCATACAATAATGTCTACAAACTTGGTTTTATTAGATGCCAATGCCTATGTTTTCGAAGCTGTACTTGCGATGCTACGTGATAACTTACATCACTTACCGGTGGTCCAAAAACGCCGTCCAATTGGGGTTATTTCTCTTTCTGATATTTTACGCTATGAATCACAAAGCAGCTTGCTATTGGTACGTGGAATACTTGCGCAGCAATCAATTGAAGATTTAACACACTATGCACGCCAGCTGCCGAATGTGTTTGTACGAATGGTAAATGAAGATGCAAACTCGCATATGATTGGCACGGCAATGGCTGTGATTGGCCGCACTTTTAAACAAAGGTTACTGGTATTAGCCGAAGAAAAGTATGGGCCGCCGCCGGTTGCATACTGTTTTATCGCATTAGGTTCAATGGCGCGGGATGAGCAACTCATTGTTACTGATCAAGATAACGCGCTCATTCTAGATGATGATTATGATGATGAACTTCATGATACGTATTTTCAAAATATTGCCGATTTTGTTTGTGATGGTTTAGCTCAATGCGGTTATACCTATTGTGATGGCGAAATAATGGCGTCATTTAAAAAATGGCGAAAAACACGTGCACAATGGTTTGAGCAATTTACTCAGTGGATAGAGCTGCCTAAACCGCAAGCCTTACTAAATAGCTCCATATTTTTTGATTTAGACGGGGTGTGGGGTAAAACCAAATGGGCCGATGAGCTTAAAATATTTATTGCCAAACAAAGCAAAGTTAATCGCGTATTTTTAGCTAATATGGCTGCAAATGCTCGCAACAGAACCCCACCATTGGGGTTTTTTAAAGGCTTTGTTATGGAGCACAACGGTCAGCATAAACGTTCTATGAATTTAAAGCGCAGAGGCACAGCGCCGCTTTCAGATGTTATTCGTGTTCACGCATTGGCGGTTGGATCACGTAAGCAAAACTCGTTCGAACGCTTAGAAGATATTATTGAAGCCAAGCTCCTACCGCAAGGCAAAGCACAAGATTTGCGAGATGCGCTAGAATATATTGCCATGATGCGGATCCGTCACCAAGCATGGCAAATTGAACAGGGGGAAGAACCCGACAACGATTTAGACCCTCATTTATTATCGCCTTTTGAGCAGCGTAACTTAAAAGAAGCTTTTGCAATTTTAGAAAAAGCACAAAGCTATTTGAAATTTAGTTACTCAGCAAACTCTGGGGTAAAGTAATTTATGGCTTTCAAAAAGCAAGCAATGATTGACTGGGCAACACGCTATAAAAATTTATTAAGCGGCGCTCAAAATGACACTATCAAACGTTTTTATGGAGCTGCTTTTAGCGATAAATTCGCAGCAATTAAAGATGTGCCATTTGTTGCAATGGACTTTGAAACAACCGGTTTAGATAGCACCAGTGATGATATTGTCAGCGTTGGTTTAATTCCTTTTAATTTACAGCGTATATATTGCAAAGATAGTCGCCATTGGGTGGTGCGCCCTAGGCGTAATTTCAACGAGGGATCCATTGTAATACATGGCATAACGCATTCAGAAATTGACGATGCACCGGATTTTAATCATATTATTGAGCCATTATTGCAAGCACTCAGTGGTAAAGTGGTTGTTGTACACTATGGCGCGATTGAGCGGCACTTCTTAAATACTGCACTGTTACTTAGGCTTAACGAGGGGATCAACTTTGCTTTGGTTGATACCATGGAAATTGAACGAAAAGCCTTAAAAGCCAGGCAGGGTTTGCTAGGTTGGTTATTTAATTCTAAGTTAGGATCGCTTAGATTAGGTGATTGTCGCCAGCGCTATTCATTACCTGTGTATAAAAACCATAACGCTTTAACTGACGCTTTAGCAACGGCTGAACTGTTACAAGCACAATTGAGTCACCATTACCGAGAAGATACACCGATCTCGCAATTATGGAGTTAAAAATTTCTTAACCTGAACTTTGGCTAACAAGCTTAAATAAAAAACGCCGCAAATTTGCGGCGTTTGTGGTTTTAAATAGCGTTTATTTAGCCGGTAACGGCTCAGTTCTCAGACCTAAAATAAGGCTTAAACACATAAACAGCAAGACGATTGTAAATGGTAAGCCGGTAGAGACCGCACCTGCTTGCAGTGCTTCGATTGCTTGTGTACCACCAATCCACAGTAGCGCGGCTGCGATAGCACCTTCAATAGATGCCCAAAATATGCGTTGTGGTACTGGCGCATCAATTTTCCCGCCAGCAGTGATAGAGTCTATTACTAATGACCCTGAATCAGATGAAGTGATAAAAAACACTAAAACTAATAGCACAGCAATTACAGACAAAATATTAGACATAGGTAATTCATCTAGCATTTGAAACATAGCCATAGGGACATCGGTTAAACCATTTAGGCCAAGTGCGCCAACACCATTGACTACTTGATCAATTGCGATACCGCCGTAAATTGACATCCATAATACTGTAACCAATGTTGGAATAAGTAATACCGCAATCAAAAACTCACGGATAGTACGACCGCGTGATACGCGAGCGATAAACATGCCTACAAACGGTGACCACGAAATCCACCAAGCCCAGTAAAATACAGTCCAGCCATGCATCCATGTTTCGTCTTCACGGCCATGTGGATTACTTAATGGAATGATATTTTCTACATAACCCATAAAGGTGGTAGGAATATTACCCATCGCAACAGCAAAGCCAACTAAGCAAACAAATACCAAAAGGGCAAAAGCAATTAGCATGTTGATATTACTAAGGAGTTTTACACCGCCATCGATACCACGCACAACAGAAATAATAGCCAGTAGGGTAACGCCAACAATAACGAGTATTTGTGAGCCAATGCCACCTTTGAGACCAAACACGTGGTTTATCCCCGCAGACGCTTGCTGAGCGCCTAACCCCAATGATGTTGCCAAGCCAAATAAAGTTGCCAGTACTGCTAAAATATCAATGATATGACCAGGCCAGCCCCATGCTTTATCGCCCAATATAGGGTAAAAAATTGACCGGATAGACAGTGGTAAACCTTTGTTATATGTAAAGAATGATAGTGATAAGCCAACTACAGCATAAATAGCCCAAGGGTGCAGGCCCCAATGGAACATAGTTGCCCCCATTGCCAGTTTTGCAGCTTCTGGGGTGTTGGCTGTTACATTCAGTGGTGTTTCATACCAACCAGTAAAATATGCAACCGGTTCAGCTACCCCCCAAAACATTAAGCCAATACCCATGCCTGCGGCGAATAACATAGCGAGCCATGAAACACGAGTATATGAAGGCTTAGCATCACTGCCTCCTAAACGGATCTTTCCGTAAGGAGAAACAATCAGTGCTAAACAAAAAATAACGAAGAAGTTTGCAGCCCACATAAACAAGGCATCAAAATTATTAATTATATCGAGTTTCACACCATCAAGTGCTGCTTTTGCAGTTTGTGGATCGGTAGCGAGAATGGCGATTAAAAAGATGACAATCAGGCCCGCGCTGATGCCAAAAACAGGGTTGTGTATATCAAATCCCCATTTTTGCACGTTATCCTGACCTACGGTGTAATCCGTATTGTCGATACTATATTTGTCATGATTTTCGCTCATGCAATACCTCTTTTGTTGTCCTAACAAGCTGCTTGTTACCAGCAACATACCTAATTTAATTAGTCTAAGTAACCTGAGCTTTGGATAATAAATCACTACGTTAGTAAATTTTTAAAGCAAAGTTCAGGTTAGGTAATAATTGATACTTAAATTTATTTGAAGACTAACTAATTTAAAAGATGATCATACAGCTACTAGTGTATGAGTTAAATACCAAATGTAAATGATTTTGTAGTTAAATAGCGGCTTGTATGGCCATTGCAACCATTTTTATGTTTTTATATAAAACTACATAATTTGCAAAAGGTCAAAAATTAGTTTGATTGTTAAAGTAATCGCGGCTGTTTTTTGTGGTTAATTGAACTATTATTTTTTGTAGTTGTAAAAGGCAGCTGCACGAGATTGACGTTTTATAGTCGCAGTAATGAAAGCGTAATATGAATATGATTTAACATTAGGTGAGCTATATCATTGTTAAGTTGTGATAAGGAATTTAGTCATTACTATGAGTAACCATGGC
The DNA here is from genome assembly GCF_014163985.1 of Pseudoalteromonas sp. SR41-4. Taxonomy (NCBI): domain Bacteria; kingdom Pseudomonadati; phylum Pseudomonadota; class Gammaproteobacteria; order Alteromonadales; family Pseudoalteromonadaceae; genus Pseudoalteromonas; species Pseudoalteromonas sp. SR41-4. Next base: position 296,723 of record NZ_JACJEI010000002.1, read on the forward strand.
AAAGAGAACACTAAAAACACAGCTGATGAGCATCAATTAGTCCATCATTACCAGCGTGTTCGACACCAAAGCGTGACGTTAATAAACTCGTTATCAGCAGAAGATTGCCAATTACAAGCTATGGCCGATGTAAGCCCTAGTAAATGGCACCTTGCGCACACAACGTGGTTCTTTGAAACTTTTTTACTAATTGCACATAGCTCTCACTACACAGTATTTAATCCTAACTTTAAAACTTTATTTAACTCATATTATAACGGTATAGGTGAACAATTTAAGCGTGCCTGCAGAGGGAGTTTATCGCGGCCTAGTTTAGATGACGTGATTACCTATAGAGAATATGTTGACCGGGCGGTGATTGAATTACTGAGTGCACCGTGTAGCGAGTCAATAAAGCAAGTTATTGAATTAGGACTTAACCATGAACAACAGCACCAAGAATTAATGCTGATGGACATTCAATATAACTTTTCAGTTAATCCGTTGTTTCCTGCTTATTGTGACACTAACAACAACCGTATAGAAAATCCTGTTACGCAAGCCAGTCCTCTTAGCTTTGTGGCATTCTCAAAGCATACTGCACATATTGGTGCAACTGAGCAAACGTTTAGCTACGACAATGAACGCCCAACTCATCAAGTGCTTATTCAGCCATTTAAATTTGCTAACCGGCTAACTACTAATGCTGAGTATTTAGCGTTTATACAAGATGGTGGTTACCAAAACCCAGAGCATTGGCTCAATGACGGTTGGGCGCAGATAAATAATGCTCGGCAAACTGCGCCACTCTATTGGCATAAAGTAAATAATGAGTGGTTTGAATTTACATTAGCTGGATTACAGCCTTTGGCGCTAAATGAGCCGCTAAGCCATGTTACCTTTTACGAAGCAAACGCTTTTGCACATTACTCACAAGCTCGCCTCCCAACCGAATTTGAATGGGAAAGCGTGGCTAACAGTAATGCGGCACAAACTATCACCCAGCTGACCGACAACTGTTGGCAGTGGACAAACAGTGCCTATTTACCGTACCAAGGCTTTAAGCCAATAGCAGGCGTGGCAGGGGAATACAATGGTAAATTTATGGCGAATCAAATGGTACTGCGCGGTGGCTGTAAACTTACCCCACAAAATCATTTAAGACTAACTTATCGCAATTTCTATTACCCACACCAAGCGTGGATGCGCAGTGGTATTAGACTCGCTAAGGATTGAGCATGAGCCAAGTAACAACATTAATGACAACCGACATTGATAACCGCTTTTTAAACGATGTTATTGCGGGACTGTCACAGCAACAAAAAAATCTACCCTGTAAATATTTTTATGATGATAATGGGGCCGCTTTGTTTGAGCAGATCACTGAGCTTGATGAGTACTACGTGACACGCACAGAGCTGAGCATTTTAACCAAGCACAGCCAAGCAATTGCCAAGTTGCTTCCTGATAACTTATCAATCATAGAGCCGGGCTGTGGCTCAGGTAAAAAAATTGCTTATTTGTTAGCACACTTAGTGAATGTGAAAAGTTTTGTGCCATTTGAGATCTCTAATGAAATGCTTAATTACTCACTGGCCCATTTATCTCCATTATTTCCTGAGTTAGCTATTTCGCCGTTGTTGGGGGATTTTACTCATAGCCAAATGGTAAAGCAGTTAAGCCGTGAAACACAATTGGATAGCCAAACGAACCTCGTGTATTTTCCAGGCTCAACTATAGGCAATTTTTCACCGCTAAAAGCCATTGAGATCATGAAAAATTTTCATCGGTTATGTGGTATTAACGGTTATGTATTGATTGGCATTGATTTGCTCAAAGACCGTCAAGTATTACTTGATGCTTATGACGATAAACAAGGCGTCACCGCGGCATTTAATAAAAACTTGCTCCAGCGTATTAACGCTGAGTTAAATGCTGATTTCGATCTTAGCCAGTTTAATCACCAATCTCGGTTTAATGAAAAACTAAGCCGTATTGAAATGCATTTGATCAGTAACTGTGATCAAACAGTCACCGTCAATGGCGAATCATTTAGCTTTTCTCAAGGTGAGAGTATCCATACAGAAAACTCCCATAAATACGCACTACAGGCATTTACTCAACTTAGCGCCCAAGCTGGATTACGTTTAGAGCAAACGTGGCAAGACGAGCAGGGGTATTTTGCATTGTGTTTATTAAGGCCAATTTAAACAATGCACAGTCCATCATTTATTATTTAACTGTACTTAGCTAAAAATGCAGCGCAAATTGATTTTTTAATAGTATAAATACTACATTAAACCTACGGCTGCTGGTGTAGCCATTATAAAACCTTATTACGAAGAGGTTAGTGTGGACCGTTCTACTAAATTAAAAACGATTGCAGCACATTTATTTGCACAACGCACAAGTGCAGCGCCACAATCAGATTTACCGCCACAATTAGCATTAACAAGCACTGAAGATAGTTTAGCTGTTCAACAATTGATGATTGCATTAAACAAGGGCCAAGTATTTGGTTGGAAATGCCTATTACCACTTGATAACGGTGCGATTATTTTGGCTCCAATATTAAAGCCGCCGCAATCATTTGCACAAATCTGCACATTATATACTGAACAAAACAAGGCACGGATAGAGCCTGAAATTGCTTTTGTGTTTGCGCAAAATATGCCAAAGCAGGCCAGCTATAGCGAAGCTGAAATTGACCACGCGGTGAGTGACACGCATATGGCACTTGAGCTGATCCAAAACCGTTTCTCTACAGCGTATCAAGCAAATCACTTTGCAAAGTTAGCGGATGGTTTAAGTAACCAAGGGGTGTTACTTGGTCCTAAAATTAATAAGCAAGCAGCTTATGATGCGGCACATATTACTATCGCGATAACACAAAATAATCAGTGTCATAGCTATCTTGGCAAGCACCCATGTGGTCTGGCACAAACACCAATCTATTGGGCAATAAATTATCTGGCTAAGTGTGGGATCACGCTCGCTGCTGGCCAAATTCTCATAACAGGCTCATATTGTGGTGTTATTGAGTTAGACACTGATGTTGATACTGAAATTGACTATGCAGGGCTTGGAAAATACACCGTCAAATTTAGTGGCTTAACTGATAATGACATTACTGTTTTTTAAACGGTAATTAATGGTTGCTCCGGCAACTGAATCTTGGAAAAGCTGGCCATGTGTTTGTTCAGTGTATTGTTTGATTATGGGGGCAATAATGCAGATGGCTGAACCTGTAGCGCTATCTTCATCAACGCCATAATAAGGAGCAAAATATCGAAAATGCCACTGTGTGTTTTGATAAGCTGTTTGGCGTTGTTGCAATACAATCACTGCATTTGGGTAGTATTGTAATTGTGCTGTATTTATCGCGAGTGTTTTTAAAGGCTGATCACTGTTAATCATCAAAGTACTGTAGCCGTTAATTTCTGCTGTTTTATAGCTTTGCACTATTGAGGCTGGAATGGCTTGTTGCAGCAGAACCTCTGTTTGTACCTCGGTGCTATCAATGGTGGTTAATTGTAGTTGCAGTGCGCGTTGATGTATTCTGGTTTCAAATACTTCCCCTGTTTTTGTATAAAAGGTGTTTGGGCTAAACCCTTGCCATTTTTTTAAAAACAGTGCAGCGGCGAGTGTCCCATGACCACAGCGGCTGATCTCATGGCTGTGATTAAACCAACGAATAGGGCATCGATTTTTTTTGATATTGGCTTGATTTAAAAATACGGTGGCAGGCTGAGCGGTGTTTTTTGCAATGCGCTGCATTAGTCGAGTTGTTAACCCGGTTTTATAAATAACAATTAACGCAGACGAACCTTTACAGCGTCTCGCTGTATCGTTAAAAACTTGCTCAATAGCAAAAGACTGCACAAAGCGCGGGGCTTTGTGCAGTCTGTGAGTTAATGCCAGATTTAATAAGCGACTAGGCTTATTATTTCTTTTGTGCATAGGCGTCGTTATGAATACCTGCGGCACGACCTGATGGATCGGCATTATTTTGAAATGATGCATCCCATAATAACGCTTCAGGTGTTGAACAGGCGACTGACTTACCGTGTGGTACACATTTAGCGGCTGCATCACCTGGGAAGTGAGATTCAAAAATAGTACGGTAGTAATACGCTTCTTTTGAATCAGGTGTATTAATAGGGTATTTAAATTTTGCGTTTTCAAGCTCTTGATCGGTTACTTGCTCGTTTACAAACTCTTTTAATGTATCAATCCAGCTGTAGCCTACACCATCCGAAAACTGCTCTTTTTGACGCCATAACACTTCATCAGGTAAGTAGCCGTCAAAGCCTTCACGTAAAATATGCTTTTCAATTTTGCCATCTTTACACATTTTAGCTTCAGGGTTGATACGCATAGCAACATCAACAAACTCTTTATCAAGGAAGGGAACGCGGGCTTCTACACCCCATGCCGCCATTGATTTATTTGCGCGTAAGCAATCAAACATGTGCAGTTTAGATACTTTACGGTTTAATTCTTCATGAAACTCTTGTGCATTTGGTGCTTTATGAAAGTACAAGTAACCACCAAATAGCTCATCAGCGCCTTCACCAGAGAGCACCATTTTAATACCCATCGCTTTGATTTGGCGAGCCATTAAGTACATCGGAGTAGAAGCACGGATCGTCGTTACATCGTAGGTTTCAATGTGATAAATAACTTCACGCAGGGCATCAATCCCTTCTTGAATCGTAAATATAATCGGGTGATGAACAGTTCCTATCATATCAGCTACTTTTTGTGCAGCCGCTAGATCTGGGGAGCCCTCAAGGCCAACCGAGAAAGAGTGCAGTTTAGGCCACCATGCATCGCTTTCATCATTATCTTCAATACGTTTTGCTGCAAAACGTTGGGTAATAGCTGAAATAACGGATGAATCTAAACCGCCTGACAACAACACGCCATAAGGTACGTCACACATTAGCTGACGTTTAACGGCGGCTTCAAGTGCATCTTTGACGTCTTCGGCTTTTGCGCTGTTATCTTTAACTGCATCGAAGCTTTGCCAATCACGGGCATAATATGGGCGCAATTGACCATCTTTACTCCATAAAAAATGTCCAGGAGGAAATTCTTCAATATGCTTACAGATTGGTGAAAGTGCTTTTAGCTCTGAGGCAACATAAAAGTTACCGTGCTCATCGTGGCCAGTATAAAGTGGAATAATACCAATATGATCACGGCCAATTAAATAAGCGTCTTGTTCTTCGTCATATAAACAAAAAGCAAAAATACCGTTCAGATCATCTAAAAATTCAGGCCCTTTCTGTTTGTATAACGCTAAGATAACTTCACAATCTGATTGAGTTTGAAAAGTGAAATCGGTTTCAAGGTTAGCGGCAAGTTCTTTGTGATTATAAATTTCGCCATTAACCGCTAGAATATGAGTTTTTTCAGGGTTGTATAAAGGCTGCGCACCGCTTGATACACCAACAATGGCTAAACGTTCATGCACTAAAATCGCTTTCTCAGATGAATATACACCAGACCAATCAGGCCCGCGGTGACGTAATAATTTTGACATTTCAATTGCTTGCGTACGCAATGGAGCGGGATCAGACTTTATATCTAATACACCAAAAATTGAACACATAGTAACTCCTCATTCCTATCATGTGTGTTAGTTAGGTCATAATACCTAACCATTCACGTTTGTTTTAACAGAAATAATTAACTAAGTCACATAGCTTTTACAATATTTTCAGAATAATTTATGCACCAGCATGGCCGCTGATGCACCAAGTTGGTCAGTGGGTGGTGCCAGCCGCGACTTTTACATCTTGTTTTGCAACAATAGCTTCGTTGATCATTACTTTTAACGCGCTTAACACGGTTTCTTCGCTCATACTCGGTGCGCCATTATGGTGCACAGCTTGGCTTGGTAAATAAGGGATATGCACAAAGCCCCCTTTGATGTGTGGTTCATGCTCATTGATATGATGTAATAGACCATACATAACGTGATTACACACATATGTACCCGCTGTATTAGAAATGGCGGCTGGGATCTCACTTTGTTGCAGTGCTAATAACATGCGTTTGATAGGTAATTTTGCAAAATAAGCAGCAGGAGCATTTTTGACTACGGGGTGATCAATGGGTTGCTTTCCTGCGTTGTCTTTAATTCGGGCATCATCAATATTAATCGCGATACGCTCTATGCTTATTTCACTGCGGCCACCGGCTTGGCCGATACATAATACTAGAACCGGATGATGCTTCTCTATGGCTTTATAAAGCACCTCTAATGAGGTATTAAACTCACACGGTAGCTCAAGGGCTATTACTCGGTGCTTAGCGATTAAATGTTCGTCGAGTTTGCTTACCGCTTGCCACGACGGATTGAGCGATTCGCCGCCAAATGGTGCAAACCCAGTTATCAATACGCAGGGCATGCTTGATGTCAGTTTAGTCATTAAAAATCACCATATACATTAAAATAATATTGACCGTTAATAAGGCCAGCGCAGTAGGTATTTGCACCTTTATAACATGGTATTTGTCTTTTAGGTCGAGTAATGCCGCTGGAATGATATTAAAGTTTGCTGCCATTGGCGTCATTAACGTTCCACAGTAACCACTGTACATCCCAATTGCTACCAGTGGTGCGGCGCTGGCGCCATGACCTTCGATTAAAAAAGGCATAGCAATACCCGCAGTCATTACCGGAAATGCAGCAAACGCATTTCCCATCACCATGGTAAATAACGCCATGCCAACACAATACAGCACCACCAGCATAAAACGATTCTCTGGCGCTATAAATAAAGTAACCAACTCTTTAATTGAGTCTCCTGTTTGCGCCACAATAAACACGCCACCAAGCATTGCTAGCATTTGTGGCAGTATTGCTGCCCAACCGATAGAATCTAGCAGCCGACGGGATTCAGTGACAGCTTCAATCGGATTTCCCCCAGTAATTTTCCAGCCAATAAGTAGCGCAGATACACACGCTATAGTGAGCGATGCGAGAGTTAAATGACGTTGATCAAGTAAGTAATAATCACCAATTGCGATACCATCAAAAGAAACAGTCAGTAATACCGTGATCACGGGTATCATTAATGCGGGAACAAATAATTTATTGCCTAGGCGAGAGGCCGATTGTGTTTGTTGCTGCTCAGTGAGTGGTTGATAACTGCCCATGCTTACTAGGTTTAAACCCGCTAACAGGGCAATTAATACTACGCTCACACCAACCCATAAATAAGTGTTGGCTTTGCCGAACAAGGCAATAGATACATCACCAAATAAAAAACTGCTACCAAATAACAACCAAAATAATGCTGTGGTGAGCCTTTTTGGATGGTTTTTGTCTTGCAGCGTTCGAACAACTAAAAACATCACAACGAGACCAATTAATAAATAAATGTTCTCAATGGTGATAATTGTAGCGTTTGAGTTAGTTACATCGGTTGTTAGTACTTTACTCATCACACTTCCTGCTGTTTGTAGTGAGCAACAGCCAGAGCTATTTTTGCTTCTAAACGAGATAATCTAAATAAATGAATAATGAGTGCGGCAATGGCGGTCGGAATAGCCCATAAACCAATATGCAGCGGTTCAATACCGGCAATGCCGTTTTCCTTTAAGAAGGCATCCATCAATAGTACAGCACCAAAAGCAATGAAAATGTCTTCTCCAAAGAACATCGCAATATTATCAACGGCAGCTGCATGGGCGCTGATCATGTCTTTTATGGGTTTTGGCAGCTCACCGTGTTTATTGGTCGCGGCACCTAATGCCATGGGGGCTAATAATGGACGAACAGTTTGTGCTTGACCGCCAAGGCTTAATAACCCAAGGGCTGCTGAGCATTCTCGAACGATAAAATACAGGGCTAATATACGTGCGCTGGTGGCACTTTGAATTTGTGCAATCCAGTTTTTCGCATGCTGTTGTAAACCATAGCGCTCTAGCAGTGCGATAACGGGTAAAATAAGAATAAAGCTGGCCAGTTGACGAGAGTTCATAAACTTCTCGCCAAAGGTTTGCAAAAGGGTGAGGATATCTAAATTTACCGCCCAACCAGTTGCAAGGCCAGCAACGGTTACTACAATCAGTGGGTTAAAGCGCAAGGCAAATCCTAGCACAACCACTGGAATGCCAATTAATGGCCAATAATTAAGATCAAACATCATAGTTCCTACACTGTGCTGTGTTTATTATTATTTATTAAGCTGAGCTTTTATTTAGTGATTGGTTATCTGATGCTCAAGTTTTTTAGTGCAATAGTCAATTGTTGTAGGTGAGCGTCAAGTTTTCGCTGCGCAGTATTTGCAGCTGCTAGGTTGACGAATTCAAATCGCACAAAGTCACCAGGTTTAAGTTGTGCAAATTGGTGTTGATCCGCACTTATTATAGTACCAAGTAGCGGGTATCCTCCGGTTGTTTGGCCATCATTTAGCAATACGATAGGCTCACCACTGGGTGTTAGTTGGATAGAGCCCGGGCTAACAGCTAAAGAAGGCAATGAATGTGTATGCATTAATTGATTATGCTCAGTACTGAGCCTTACTCCCATACGATTACTTTGCGGACTGACTTGCCATTTCGTCTGGGCAAAAAAATCACTAAATTGTTGTGATAGTAATTGTTGATGTGGGCCTGAATGGACGCGGATCACACTGCGCTTAGCGGGGGCAATCGCACCACGTTGCGGCCAATTGCCATCAAATGGCGTGATTGGGACTTGATCATTGGCTTGTAAAGGCGCGCCCGTTAGGCCACCAAAACCTGCTGCAATATCGGTGGCTGTTGAATTCATCACTGCATGACAATCAATGCCGCCTTTAATTGCGAGGTAGCTGCGAAAACCTTGCCGAGCGGTGGCAAATGTCAGTGTTTGTCCTTGCTCTACTGGATAACTCCAGCCGGGATAAATACTTACTCCATCAAGCTTTGCTTGCATATCAGCGCCATGCAGCGCAATAACAGTGGCACATTGAAACTGTAATTGCGCTAAGCCTAAAGTGATCTCAATAACACTTTGATTATCATCATTGCCCACTAAACGATTGGCAATGATCATTGCATAAGGGTCAAGCGCACCAGATTGGGCAATTCCTAAATGACGATAGCCATGACGGCCGAGATCTTGAATCGTCATTTGCATTCCGGGCTTTATTACGGTGATCATAATACCGACTCCTTAGTAATAAATTGCAGCGTATCGCCCGGTTGTATTGCGCATGGTGGAGTATTTTCACTGTCAAATAATGCAAAATCACTGTGGCCGATAATATGCCAACCACCGGGCGAATCAGCTGGGTAAATCGCGGTTTGATTAGCGCCAATGGCAACCGAACCTTTGGGCACTCGAGTTCGCGGCTGTGCTCTGCGCGGAGTATGTAATTGACTATTCAGACCGTGCAAATATGCAAAGCCTGGCTGAAAGCCTAAAAACAATACTTGATAATGCCCTTGGCTATGTATATCAATTACTTGTTGTGGCGATAAATTGTGATACTCAGCTACATAGTCTAGATCTGGGCCATAGTCACCACCGTATTGGGTAATAATTTTATGATGCTTACCCTGATAGTCGTGCGGATTTATATTTGCCCACCAAAGTGCTAACTGAGCTTGCCAGTGAGCAAGCGAAGTAGGGTCTATTAAATAAACTGTCAGCGAGTTCATTGCGGGTACTACATCTATAAAGGCGTCGCTGGTGTTGCATTGTTGCACTAGTGCCCAGATTTTTTTTTGAATGCTCAGACTGTCATCGTTTAGGGCAGTGGCATCAAGCAATATGCTGTTATTACTGAGGACACTAATAGTTGGAGAGATAGTTTGTTGATCCATAGCCAAATGTATTTATTATTCATGAATACCTCAAACTAGCATATAACGTATGAAATGTTTATAGCGATGCGACTAGTTAACAACCTTGCAATATTAACATTACCCAGTGTAGCGCAAACACATTAGTTTGGTTATGGAATGTTCTGGACTAATACACGTAAACTAGATATGTGAGTCAGACTATAAAAAACTGTGGAATATCACTCACTATTGCTTAGAGTAGGTGTTTGATAATGCCACAGTTGTTATAACAACTAATGATGTTAGTAGAATGCATTAAGTTATAATAGCTTACTGCTAATTACTTAACAGCCACTCACTGAGCAAGCGCACACCATAACCTGTGCCGCCTGGTGAAATTTCATCTTTTCCTTTAGTTGCTAGTGCATTACCTGCAATATCTATGTGTACCCAACGAGTTTCACCAGCAAAATGTTGCAAAAAGCTGGCGGCCGTTGTTGCTCCGGGGCCACTTGAGCCTAGGTTTTTAAGATCGGCAATGTCTGAACTTAAGGTTTCTTTATATCCCAGCGGTAAGCGCCATAGGTTTTCGTTTACTTGCATTCCAGCTAAAGTGAGTTGCGTAACAAGCGTATCGTCATCAGAAAACACCGCCGCATAATCGTTACCTACGGCTTTGATTTTAGAGCCGGTAAGGGTGGCAACGTCTATCATGATCTCCGGCTTGAAATATTCACGTGCATACCACATTGCATCACTTAATACTAAGCGTCCTTCTGCATCAGTATTAACAATCTCAACGCTTAAACCTTCTGCGGTGCGAACCACATCACCAGGGGCAACAGCGTATTGCGACACCATATTGGCAGCCATACCCATAACGGAAACAATGTTTTTGTCAGCTTTTGCAAGCGCCATTGCTTTGATAGTCCCAAGTACAGCGGCGGCGCCAGCCATATCAGATTTCATACGCGCAATTGATGCGCCTGTTTTGATACTATAACCACCAGAGTCAAAGGTGATCCCTTTACCAACCAGAGCAATAGGGGTCGCGTTTGAGCCTTTGTAATGTGCAACGACTAAGCGAGCGCCTTGTTCGCTGCCACGCCCGACAGCTTCAAGTGCCCCCATACCTAGTTCTATTAATTGCTTAGGCTCTAAAATAGTGATTTCTACACCTAGAGACTCAAGCTCTTTTGCCGCACTAGCAAAGTCAACAGGAGTCATTTCGCTGGCCACTTCTGAGGTTAAATCACGTGCTAAAAACACTCCTGCTTGAATGCTTTCAAGTTCAGAATAGTTACGTTTTGTTTGCTTGGAATTACTAACGTCAAAATGATAACTGACAGTGTGAGTGTTCGGAGTTTGTTTATATTTTTCAAAACGATGGTCGCGTAAATTTGCACCGTGTGCAAAGTGAGCACTAAGTACACTGTTATTGTTTACGCCTTCAACGTCATCGAATGCAACCGCAGCAGTTGTTGTTTTACTGCTCATTAATCGCGCATGAATATTACCACCTAGTTTGGTCATTAACGCTCTATCAAGCTTATCTTGCTTACCGGTACCAACAATTAGCACGCGTTTATAGTCACTATTATAAGGTGCAATTAATTCAACAGTACTGGCGTATTTGCCACTAAAACTTTCATTTTCAATAGCGTGCTGTAATTGAGCATTGAACTTTTTATTGATTGAGTTAAATGCGGTATTGCTCCCATCCTCACTGTAAAACAATACTAATGCTTGTGCATTACTATCAAGCTTGGAAGAAAAATTAAACTCTGCAGCATGGCTTTGCGTACTAAGTGCAAGGGCAATTGATAATGCAGAAAAAGCAATAAGGTTTTTCATGTTTGTACCTTTATTAAATAAACACGTTTTACCTCATTTATTCGCATAGGTTAAGTCGGATTCGGTAAAGCCGCAATAATGAGCGATAAAATAACCCACATTCCTGAAATAATATGTTCTGCTTCAAGGTCTACTAAAATGAAGCAACAAATAGAAAGAGGTAGAGTATGTTGGCAGCAAAGAATTGGCTTAAATTAACCACTTTAACAATTTTGTTCAGTGCGGCAAGTTATGGTGTTTCCCTTAACAATGAAAAAGATAATGATATTCAAGCAACAATGCATTTAGAAACCATGGTACTTGGTTCTGGTTGCTTTTGGGGGGCAGAAAAACGTTATGAAGCGCTTCCTGGTGTAATTGATGCAAAGTCAGGCTATGCAGATGGTAAGGGTTTTAAAGCAACTTATCGTAATATTACCCAATCATCGCGCAAGTTCGATGAAAATAATTACGCTGAAGTTGTTCAGGTTACTTACAATAGCAATATAATCAGTGCTGCAACGTTATTAAAAAGTTACTTTGAAAGTCATGATCCAACGCAAAAAAATCGCCAAGGAAATGATATTGGCACGCAGTACCGTTCAATTATTTTAACTACTACTGAGCAACAAGCTGCACTGGCTGAAGAATTAAAACAGCAGTATCAAGATAAACTAACCCAAGCTGGTTATGGCTCTATAAAAACCATTATAAAACCATTAACGGTATTTTTTCCGGCTGAGGAATATCACCAAGACTACTTAGTTAAAAATCCTAATGGCTATTGCCCTGATCATTCAACAGGCGTTGTTTTTGAAAAACGCAGTGATGATAAAGTTGATAATACGGCTTTACTCGCAGGAAAGCAGATAGTGATCATTGATTCACGAGATTACTGCCCTTATTGTGAAAAACTCAAAAAAGATGTGTTAAATGATTATCAAGGAACCATTGCCGTCACTTATCGTAAAGCCGATCAACTTGATGGTTTAACGATTAAATCAGCGACGTGGGCCACCCCAACAATCTTATTTTTAGAAGATGGTAAAGAGGTTTATGGTCGCCAAGGTTATGTGTCTAGCGAAGAGTTTTATAAAGCACTTGGCGCATTTAAATTAGGGGATAGTGAAGCATATACAGTGGCATTTAAGGCCCGTACAGATAGTCCGTTTTGTAAACAGTACGATATTTTTAAAAATACCCCAGACGGTATTTTTATAGACAAACTCAGTGGTGTACCACTGTTTGATACTCGGGATCGGTTTAAATCGGGCACCGGGTGGTTGTCATTTACTCACCCCATCAAAGACAGCGTGACCTTGCATGATGACAATAGTTACGGTATGCAGCGTATTGAAATTAAATCTAAATCTACGGGTATTCATTTAGGGCATTTATTTCCTGGTGAAGGCCCAAAAGGTGAAGATCGTTATTGTATCAATGCAACTGTGTTAGATTTTGTTGCTCGCAAAGACACCAAACAGTTTAGAATAATGGCTGAGGAAAGTGCAGAGTAAGGCTTCAAAATAAACTATTTTTACGATAAACCCATTGAGCTGGGTTTATCGTATTTAATGAGTTGTATATCAAATTATAAGAGTACAATTAATGTCGGATCATCACTGTTATTGGCTTTATTTTAAGTGTTTAAATGTGTCTAGCAGCCATTTTATAAATAGCTCAAGCTGTGCATTTGCCTCGCCAGGGTAGTGCTGTACTAAATAGTATTTATCCTTGGTTACTAATGGTTCATCAGTAAAGTTGCACAACCAGCCTTCGTCAAACCATGTTTGACTAATAGGCAAAGGAATTAGCGCTATACCCATACCTTGTTGCGCTGCGCGGGCAACACCAAACATACTATCTACTTGTATAATTTGCTTGGGTGAAAAGTCATCAAGGCCTGCATGTTCAGCCCATTGATGCCAAGCCCAAGGACGCGCTTTATGCAAAATTAACGGCACTTGTTGTAATGCTTCGAGTGGCTTTTTGTGCCACTGTTGCCAATTTTCTTTATTACAAGCCGGTGTGTATTGTAATGAAAACAGCTCGTGAACAACACCTTCAATTGGCTTCGAAGACGACAGCACAATAGATAGATCACTTTGTTTTGTTAACTCTTTACGCGTTTTCATGGTGTTTAGCTGTAAATTGGTTTTAGGGTGCTCAACAGTCCACTCACTCAGTTTCGGCATTAATAACTCACTGGCAAAAAACTCTGGCAACGTAATGCTGATGGTTATATTTTCTTGCAGCTGACTGAATTCATTAATGGTTTTTTCGAGCGCTTTTATAAGTGGTGATACCGAGTCATAAAAGTTTTTCCCCGCAGCTGTGAGTCTAATTGAGCGTGTTTGGCGTTCAAACAGCTCAATCCCTAACTGTTCTTCTAGTTGCTTTATTTGATGACTAACAGCAGATGGAGTCAAATAAAGCTGATTGGCGGCTTCTTTAAAGCTTAGCGTTCTTGCCGCAAAACAAAATGAACGCAATCCTCTGATAGGTGTTTGCATAGTCGTTGCTAGTAATTCTCAATAACGTTAGTTAAGCAATTATTATCCCAATTTGCAAAAAACCTCTGCTTAAAGTATGGGAATAGGTAATATTTGCCAGAATGCCTAATAAATAGACTTTATTGGATTGTTTAATCTGCTATAAGTATTTAAATAGCTAATATATTAAGTTATTTCCGTTGCTTATTAAATTATATGTTTAAGCAATTTCAGTGATTTTCACAATCATGGGGCATTATACGCTATTTGTGTGACAAATTGGTGCAGCCAAAAAAAATCCCTCTTGCGAGGGATGCAACTCTTGTAATGAACTTTGAAGGGGCAATTTTAGTGTAATTGTGTGACGTAATAATACCTATTTGTGTACAAAAATAAAGTGGAGATATGAAGCACAACCAATCTTGATTAGACATTAATGTAACAAAACACAATAATAGTAGAAAAATGAAAAAGGATTTACTGATAATGTTTTGTACAAATTGTGGAAAGGAAAACCAAGATTCTAATAAGTTTTGCTTTAATTGTGGCCTTAGCTTAAAGGAAGTAATTACATTTAAAGCCTCTTGTACTAGTGAGCCTAAGAACACTCACAATAATTTTCCATTAGTAACTATTCCGCAAAATAAACACTTCAATAAAGCCGTTATAGTTTTTATATTCTTGTTAGTTATTGCTGTTTTAGCCCCAGATAAAGAAGAAAGTGAATTTTACTCAGCTGAAGATAAATCAAGACTCTGTAGAGCTTATATAGGAACAGTTTTTCATAAACCATTTACTCATGTTTCTGCATACAATCAGCATGGTAATCATACCTATGTTGAATATACTAGAAACTCTGATATGACTAATTGGCAATATGTTTGTAATGTTACTGATAAGGAAATTGTATGGGCAGGATGGCAAAGTGATTTAAATGATTGGGGGCGTTGGAGGTATGAAGAACTAGGTAAATTGTCATATCGAGAAGATGAGAATATTGTAATAATTTCAGGTAAGAAAATAGATGTTACGAGAGTCTATTTGATGGATTGATAAGCAACAGGATAAAAAAAATCCCTCTTGCGAGGGATTTTGGGTAACTCAGCGCCATTGGCACTGGGAATGAGGTCGGTACAGGGTGGACCTGAGCGTTAAATTAAAAAACCATCTCAGGGATTTCACCATCAACAAGTAATTTACCTGCTGTTTTACTAATAATTTCATCAACTGACACGCCCGGTGCGCGTTCTAAAAGATGAAATGCGCCGTCTTTGACTTCTAACACGGCTAAATCTGTTACTATTTTCTTCACACAGTTAACACCAGTTAAAGGTAAAGAGCAACTTTCTAGCAGTTTCGAGTCACCATGTTTACTTGCATGGGTCATAGTAACGATAATATTTTTTGCACCAGCGACAAGGTCCATCGCGCCGCCCATGCCTTTGATCAACTTTTTAGGGATCATCCACGATGCGATACTACCGTTTTGGTCAACTTCAAATGCACCTAGAACAGTTAAGTCTACATGACCTCCACGGATCATTGCAAAACTATCTGCACTATTAAATATGGCTGCGCCTTTAGCTGCTGTCACGGTTTCTTTACCCGCGTTGATCATATCTGCATCAAGCTCTGCTTTAGTAGGGTATTGCCCCATGCCTAGTAAGCCATTTTCAGACTGTAACATCACCTCAATGTTATCAGGTACGTAGTTTGCCACTAACGTAGGAATACCGATACCGAGGTTAACGTAATAACCGTCTTGTAGTTCTTGTGCAACGCGCATTGCGACTTGTTCACGTGATAATGCCATAATTATTGCTCCTTAATCGCGAGTGGTTACACGTTCAATGCGTTTTTCAAAGTTACCTTTGATCACGCGATTAACAAAAATACCAGGGGTGTGAATTTGGCTTGGCTCAAGTTCGCCTGGTTCAACAATTTCTTCAACTTCAGCAACGGTAATTTTACCTGCTGTTGCGGCCATTGGGTTGAAGTTCATCGCCGTGTGTCGAAACACTAAATTACCATAACGGTCCGCTTTCCATGCTTTTACAATGGCAAACTCACCAGTGATTGATTCTTCTAAGATATAAGGGCGTCCGTTAAATTCTTTTACATCTTTACCTTCTGCCACAGGCGTACCGTAACCTGTTGCTGTATAAAAAGCAGGAATGCCAGCACCACCGGCACGCATTTTTTCAGCCAGCGTACCTTGCGGAGTAAGCTCGACATCAATTTCGCCGCTCAACAATTGCTGTTCGAATAGGGCATTTTCACCCACGTAGGAGGCAATAATTTTTTTAATTTGCTTGTCGTGCAATAAAATACCTAAACCAAAATCATCTACACCGCAGTTATTCGATACCACAGTAAGTTCTTTGGTTTGTTTACGTTTGATTTCGCTGATCAATCCCTCAGGGATACCGCATAAACCAAAACCACCAGCGATAATGGTATCGCCATCTTTTAAGCCTTCCATTGCAGCTTCATAACTTGAAACCACTTTATCGAAACCGGCCATGGGCCCACTCCTTATTTGTAATTATATGACTACTAATTTAAGGCTAAATATAGACTATTGATCAGTAGTTTGATTTTTAAGTGCCAAGGATACCTTGCTCACAGGTTGTTTATTTAATGCCGTGCAAATTGCCCAACCAGCTTTAGCCAGTCTTTCTAAATCAATTCCATGCTCTATGCCAAGTCCTTGTAGTAAGTAAACTACATCTTCAGTGGCAACATTTCCTGACGCACCCTTTGCATAAGGGCAGCCACCAAGGCCTGCAACCGCACTGTCAACCGTTGCTATACCTCGCTTTAAGGCAGTGTAAATATTTGTGAGCGCTTGACCATAAGTATCGTGAAAATGAACAGCTAACAATGACTTATCAATTTCAGCTAGTAGCACGTCCAACAGCTCATCGACCTTTTTTGCGGTACCTACGCCAATAGTGTCACCTAGGCTTACTTCGTAACAACCAAGGTCTAATAACTTTTGACATACTTGTAGTACGCGCTGCGGATCGATATCGCCTTCGTATGGGCAGCCAAGCACACAACTAACATAACCACGAACACGAATATTATGTGATTTAGCAAAGGCCATTACATCAGTAAAGCGGGCTATGCTTTGGTTAATTGAGCAGTTAATATTCTTCTGACAAAAGGCTTCACTGGCAGCGGTAAAAATAGCAAATTCTTTAATACCTACAGCATGGGCTGCTTCTGCACCTTTTAAGTTAGGCGTAAGTGCCGTTAAATTAGTCGTAGGTAAATCAAGCGCACTGATCACATTGCTGGAATCGGCCATTTGTGGCACCCATTTCGGTGATACAAATGCGCCTGCTTCAATGTCTTTAACACCTGCATCAGCAAGAGCGTTAATTAAGGTTACCTTATCTTGGGTAGTTACTGCACGCTCGTTTTGTAAGCCATCACGGGCACCAACTTCAACAATGCGAACATGACTTGGTAGTGTACTATTCATCTGCTGCGCTCTCATCGCTGACAATTGCTAATAGGGCACCATGACTCACCAGAGCACCTTCTGCAAAACAATAGCTTTGCAATACACCATCATGGGGGGCGGTAAGCGTATATTCCATTTTCATTGCTTCTATGATCACCACAGCATCACCTTTTGTGATGGTGCTGCCAACGTCAATAAGGTGTTTTACAACGGTACCATTAAGTGGTGCTGCAAGCGGTAGGGCATCGCTTTCGTGATCACTGATATAGTGTTTATCAAAAATATCAAAGGTAGTTTGCAATGCCTTGTACATTACTGTGATGCTATTGTCTGCAGTAACCACATGGCCGATATGTTTATTGCCATTGATAAATACACTACACAGGTTATTGTCGATACTGCCAGAGGTTGTATAGTCAACCTCATCGATGCGGACTGTGTACCCCGCTTGATGAGCTGTTGCAGTGATCGCATTATCAACGAATGGCACCTTGATTGTTGCTTCTGCATTGAGTTTAAAACCAGCTAGACTGTCCCATGCGTTCTGAGTTCCTTGACGATTAAGCCCAGTTAAATAGCTAAATGCAGCTATAATGCGGCTGCTAACAGCGTGTTGTTGATTAACTTTAAGCAACGCATCGCCTTGCTCTTCAATAAAGTGAGTATCAGGAGCGCCTTGCTTAAAGGTTGCATGGTTAGCAAGGGTGTGTAAGAAGCTCACATTACAACTAAAGCCCGCTAAATGAAATTGTTCAAGGGCTGTGCTTAATCGTGCTAAAGCTTGCTCGCGCGAGTCATCATGAACGATCAATTTAGCGATCATAGGATCGTAAAATGGACTGATCTCATCCCCTTGCATGATCCCAGTATCAATGCGTACATACTCAGATTGAACTGGTATATACAAGCCATTGATGGTACCAGAGCAAGGAATAAAGTCATTGCTTGGATCTTCGGCGTAAATACGCGCTTCAAAGCTGTGGCCCTGTAATTGGATATCACTTTGTTGCATGGGTAATGGGTTACCTGCGGCGACGTTAATTTGCCAATTAACTAAATCGACACCAGTCACCATTTCAGTAACAGGGTGCTCAACTTGCAGCCGGGTGTTCATTTCCATAAAGAAGAATTCATCGCCACACAGTAAAAACTCAACCGTGCCTGCACCTCGGTAATTGATCGCAAGTGCACAGCGTACTGCGGCTTCGCCCATTTCTTTGCGAAGTTCGTCAGATAAACCAGGCGCGGGGGCTTCTTCAATCACCTTTTGATGGCGGCGTTGTAATGAACAATCACGATCACCTAAGTACACACAGTTACCGTGATTATCAGCAAACACTTGCACTTCAACATGGCGTGGTTTATTAACATAGCGCTCAAGTAGTACTAAGTCGTTACCAAAACCGGCGATTGCCTCACGCTGTGCACCTTGTAGAGCACTGATAAAGTCTTTTGCATGTTCAACCACGCGCATGCCTTTACCACCGCCACCAAAGGCTGCTTTGATAAGCACTGGGTAACCAATTTTTTCAGCTTCAGCTTGTAAAAACGCAGGATCTTGTTTGTCACCATAATAACCAGGTACTAATGGTACATTCGCGGCTGCCATTATTTCTTTGGCGCGGGTTTTTGAGCCCATTGCTTCGATACTGCTCGCTGGTGGGCCTATAAACGCAATATTATTGGCTTCACAGGCCTTTGCAAATTCACTGTTCTCAGATAAAAAGCCGTAACCAGGGTGAATGCAATCAGCACCTGCATCCAGTGCTACTTGGATAATTTTATCAGCTACCAAATAGGAGTCTTTACTCGGCGCTGCACCAATATGGTAGGCTTCATCGGCGAGTTTTACATGTTGTGAATTTTTATCTGCATCAGAGTAAACCGCCACAGTGGTTAAGCCCATTTGCTTTGCGGTACGCATAACCCGACAGGCAATTTCGCCGCGATTAGCAATAAGAATTTTTTGTAATGATTGTGTGCTCATGGTGATCCCTATTTTTGCCAATTTGGTGGGCGCTTTTCAAAAAATGCAGTTAAGCCTTCTTGGCCTTCTTTTGAGACGCGAATTTCTGCAATCCGCTCAGCGGTTAAATTAATGATTTGACCATTAATATCATGACCTGCCACATCGTTGATCAATTGTTTTGCTGCGCGAACCGCGACAGGGCCGTTGTTGATCAGTGTTTCGAGTAGTTGATCAAGCGCGCATTCAAGTTTACCGGTTACTTGATGAATTAAGCCTAATTGCTTGGCTGTGTGGGCATCAAAAATCTCAGCGGTTAAAAAATAACGACGTGCAGCGCGCTCGCCGATGGCTCTGATCACATACGGGCTGATTACAGCTGGAATGAGGCCAAGTTTTACTTCGCTTAAACAAAACTGTGCATTGTCTTGGCATATGGCTATGTCACAACAGGCAATTAAGCCCAGTGCGCCGCCAAATGCCGCGCCTTGCACAGCACATACCGTTGGCAGTGGGCTGCTGGCTAATACATGCATTAATTTGGCAAGTTGTTTTGAATCCGCAAGATTCTCACTAAAGTCATTGTTTGCCATGGACTTCATCCAATTAAGATCAGCCCCTGCAGAGAAATGCTCTCCCTCAGTTTTTAAAACAAGGGCGCGTACATCTAAGCTATTAGCATGCTCTATACATTGAATAAGTTCTTGGATCACTTGCTCGTTAAAGGCATTGCGCTTTTCAGGGCGACTTAAAACGAGTACAGCCACATTTGATTTAGTTATTTGTAGTGTTACTGACATACTCACGTCCTTACATTCTAAATACGCCGAATTGCGAATCACGTTTTGGTGCATTGGCTGCAGCACTGAGGGCTAAACCTAGCACACTACGGGTATCTGCTGGATCGATGATACCGTCATCCCACAAACGGGCGCTGGCATAGTATGGATGACCTTGTTGCTCGTATTGCTCGATAATCGGCTGTTTAAACTCGCTGATTTGCTGATCAGTCATGCTTTGGCCTTTACGGGCTAAACCATCTTGCTTAACTTGCGCCATAACGCCTGCTGCTTGTTCGCCGCCCATCACAGAAATACGCGCATTAGGCCACATCCACATCATAGTCGGTTCAAACGCACGACCACACATGCCATAGTTACCTGCGCCATAAGAGCCGCCAATTAATACGGTAAATTTTGGAACATCAGCACACGAAACAGCCATCACCATTTTAGCTCCGTGTTTAGCAATGCCTTCGGCTTCGTATTTTTTACCTACCATAAAGCCGGTTATATTTTGTAAAAACACCAGTGGAATATTTCGTTGTGCGCACAGCTGTATAAAGTGCGCGCCTTTTTGAGCTGACTCACTAAACAAAATGCCATTGTTAGCAACAATCCCAACCGGATGACCATAGATTTTCGCAAACCCAGTCACTAAGGTATCGCCAAAGTAACGTTTAAACTCATCAAATGAAGAGTCATCCACGGTACGCGCAATCACTTCGCGAACATCAAATGGCTTTTTAAGATCGGTGCCAACAATGCCGTATAATTCGTTAATATCATAACGCGGTGCTTTTACTTGCTCTAATATTGGCGAAGTAGGGCGTTGATAATTAATTCGTTCAATACATTGGCGAGCAATTGATAACGCATGAGCGTCATTTTCAGCGTAATGATCGGCAACCCCTGATGTTTTACAGTGGACATCAGCGCCGCCAAGTTCTTCTGCGGTTACCTCTTCACCTGTAGCCGCTTTTACCAGCGGTGGGCCGGCTAAAAATATTGTGCCTTGCTCTTTTACAATGATGCTTTCGTCGGCCATTGCAGGCACGTACGCGCCACCTGCGGTACATAAACCCATAACGACTGCAATTTGTGGAATGCCTTTGCCCGACATACGCGCTTGATTATAAAAAATACGACCAAAGTGCAGTTTGTCAGGAAACACATCATCTTGCTCAGGTAGGTTGGCACCACCTGAATCAACCAAATATATACACGGTAGGTGACACCGCTCGGCAATATCTTGTGCGCGTAAATGTTTTTTAACGGTTAGCGGAAAATAGGTGCCGCCCTTAACTGTCGCATCATTGGCGATGATCATACATTCAACGCCTTTAACACGGCCAATACCAGCAACTACACCGGCACAAGGAATCGCTTGCTCATAAACACCAAAGGCTGCAAATTGTGAAATCTCTAAAAATGGTGAACCTTCGTCAAGTAAGGTACTAATGCGTTCACGCACGAACATTTTACCACGGCTTTCATGGCGTTCTATTAACGCTACGCCACCACCTTGGCTGATCTCGCTTACTTTATCGCGTAAATCATCAACCAGTGCCGCCATATTTTTATGATTTTGCAAAAACTGCGGGTCGTGAGGGTTGACGCTTGATTTTAAAATAGTCATAGCGCTTATCCTTAACGGCTTTCAGTAAATAATTCGCGACCAATTAGCATGCGACGAATTTCTGAGGTACCGGCACCAATTTCATAAAGCTTAGCGTCACGCAATAGGCGGCCAGTGGCGTATTCGTTGATATAACCGTTACCACCAAGAATTTGAATAGCATCAAGTGCCATTTTAGTTGCCAGCTCAGCCGCATATAGAATTGCGCCTGCGGCATCTTTACGGGTCGTTTCACCGCGATCACATGAACGCGCAACAGTGTATACATAAGAGCGGGCTGCATTCATTTGTGTATACATGTCGGCTACTTTGCCTTGTATCAGCTGAAATTGACCAATCGGTGTATCAAACTGCTTACGTTCATGAATATACGGTACTACAATATCCATACAGGCTTGCATGATACCCAGCGGGCCTGCCGCTAGTACAACACGTTCATAATCAAGGCCACTCATTAGTACCTTAACGCCTTCGTTTAAATTGCCAAGAATATTCTCTTCTGGTACTTCACAGTTTTCGAACACTAATTCACAGGTATTTGAGCCGCGCATCCCGAGTTTGTCGAGTTTTTGGGCGGTAGAAAAACCAGGGAAATTACTCTCAACAATAAATGCGGTGATGCCTTTAGCGCCAGCGGTTAAATCAGTTTTTGCATAGATCACTAAAGTATGCGCATCTGGACCATTGGTGATCCACATTTTATTACCGTTTAAAATGTACTTATCGCCTTTTTTCTCGGCTTTAAGTTTCATTGATACTACGTCAGAGCCTGCGTTAGGCTCACTCATGGCAAGGGCACCAATGTGCTCACCACTAATTAATTTTGGTAAGTATTTTTCTTTTTGTGCTTGCGTGCCATTACGGTTAATTTGATTAACACACAGGTTAGAATGAGCACCGTAACTTAGGCCGATAGAGGCACTCGCTCGGCTAATTTCTTCCATTGCGATTACGTGTTCAAGGTAACCAAGACCGGCACCACCGAGCTCTTCGGGTACGGTCATACCTAGTAAGCCCATTTCGCCAAGTTGTGGCCAAAGCTGATTAGGAAACGCATTATCAAGATCGGTTTTTTCAGCTAAAGGGGCAATTTCTTGGCTAGCAAAACTGTTTACATGATCGCGGATCATATCTGCGGTTTCGCCAAGGCCAAAGTTCATTTCTTTATATAGTGAAATAGTGCTCATGATTCATTCCTGTGTGAGAGACTGTTAATGAATAGTCATTTAATCGTTATTGTTTAAAACTAGTTATTCATCTAATTGATTTAAGGTGTCGCGACAACGACGCTCTGCGGTTACTAATTCCATCAAGACAACTTTAATGTCATCCATTTGTTGGCTTAGATCAGCTTTTTTATCTGAAATTAAGTCAAGCATAGTCACTAACTGTTTAGCGCTGGATTTATCGGCATCATAAAGTTCAAACAAACGGCCTGTTTCAGCTAAGGTAAAACCTAACCGCTTGCCACGTAAAATAAGTTTTAAACGCACTTTATCGCGTTTTGAATAAATACGGGTTTGGCCATTACGCTCAGGTGAAATTAAGCCCTGATCTTCGTAAAAGCGAATTGAGCGGGTGGTTATATCAAACTCTTTAGCCAGTTCACTGATACTAAAGGTTTGTTCATTGCTTGCCGGTTCGGCGGCTGAACTTGCAAAGTTTGTTTGATTATCTTGATTCATAGTGTTTTTACCTCATTCGAATAACTCCAATATAAGTGAAGTTTACGTAAAGGTAAAGTGGATTGTAGAACTTATACTTTAGACTAATAACCTAAAGCCATAAATAGCAGGTGTAACCTGTATTAATGCAGCTTGCAGGGGCGCTGTTTGTATTAGGCTACAGCAAAATAAAGATATGTTTACACTTTCGTTGGGCGCAAAAACCTTGATTTTAGATTTACGTTGGCGTAAACGTAAATATTATGTATGCTCATAAGCAGATTATAAATACAGTGTTTGGCTAATCTCTGCATATGAATATAGCCAATTATAAAATGGAGCCTTTTTTATGACTACCGAAGCCGTTGTTATTGTAGCAGCAAAACGCACCCCAATGGGTGGTTTTATGGGAGCCCTTAGTGATGCAGCCGCCACTGAGTTAGGTGCAACAGCCATTGCCAGTGCGCTTGCTGACACCGGATTAAGCGATACAGCTATTGATGAAGTGATCATGGGCTGTGTATTACCGGCAGGTTTAGGTCAAGCGCCAGCACGTCAAGCAATGTTAAAAGCAGGTCTTGCGCGCAGTACTGGCGCTACGACCATCAACAAAGTATGTGGTTCAGGTTTAAAGGCCGCCATGCTTGCACATGATTTAATTAAAGCCGGTTCAATTAACAGCGCGGTTGCAGGTGGCATGGAAAGCATGACCAACTCGCCATATTTTATTCCTAAAGCGCGTGGCGGTATGCGTATGGGCCATGGCGAAATTAAAGATCACATGATGAGTGATGGCCTAGAAGACGCATACGATAATAAAGCGATGGGCTGTTTTGCTCAAGATACGGCTGATGAATACGGTATTGGCCGCGAGCAAATGGATGAATTTGCACTTAATTCACTGACCAAAGCCAATGCAGCGATTGCAAATGGCGATTTTGTAAATGAAATTGCGCCGCACACTATTAGCTCTCGCAAGGGCGATGTAACCATCAGCATTGACGAGCAACCAGGTAATGCACGCCCAGAAAAAATTCCCGCTTTGCGTGCTGCGTTTAAAAAAGACGGCACCATCACTGCGGCTAATTCATCGTCAATTTCAGACGGTGGCGCAGCCCTTATTTTAATGAGTGAATCGCACGCCAAAGCACAAGGGCTTACGCCACTGTGTCGTATTGTTGCGCACAGTACCCATTCTCAAAAACCAAGTGAGTTTACTCTTGCTCCTGTTGGCGCAATAAATAGTTTGCTTGCAAAAGCAGGCTGGACAACTGACGACGTTGACTTATGGGAAATTAACGAAGCATTCGCCATGGTAACAATGTTGGCGATTAATGAATTAAAACTTGATGCCAGCAAAGTGAATGTTAATGGTGGTGCTTGTGCACTTGGCCACCCAATTGGTGCTAGCGGCGCACGTATTTTAGTGACACTTATCCATGCTCTTAAAAATCGTGGCCTGAAAAAAGGCGTAGCATCTTTATGTATTGGCGGTGGCGAGGCGGTCGCACTGGCGGTTGAAGCACTATAAATTAGTTAAATTTAAATTCTTACAGCCGTAGGCTCTTTTAACAATAACTACTGCGGCTTAATTTATTACCCTCTGGGGAGGAGTGCGTTATGCACCAAGTACCATTACTGATCAACGGCGAATTTGTTCAATCAACATCAGATCAACTGATTGACGTTATTAATCCAGCAAACCAAGAAGTGTTAGCACAAGTTCCGTGTGCTACCGACGCTGAAATGGATGCGGCTATCGCATCTGCCAAAGACACCTTTAAAAGCTGGAAAGACGTGCCAATTACTGAACGTGCGCGCATTATGATGAAGTATGCAGCACTTTTAAAAGAGCACCACGATGAACTAGCCACCATTATTTGCCATGAATTAGGCAAAACCTTTGAAGATGCCAAAGGCGATGTTTGGCGTGGTATTGAAGTGGTTGAGCAAGCAGCTAATGCGCCATCTTTAATGATGGGCGAAACCATGGAAAACGTGGCCCGTAAAATCGATACTTACTCATACATGCAACCACTGGGTGTGTGCGCGGGTATTACGCCGTTTAACTTTCCAGCGATGATCCCACTATGGATGTTCCCACTGGCGATTGTCTGTGGTAACACCTTTATTTTAAAACCCTCTGAGCAAGATCCGCTGACGCCAATGCGACTCGCTGAACTGTTCATTGAAGCCGGCGCACCTGCAGGTGTACTACAAGTTGTTCATGGCACTAAAGTACAAGTTGACCGCTTATTAGAAGATCCCGCAGTACGCGCAATTTCGTTTGTTGGCTCGTGTGGCGTAGGTGAATACATTTACTCTAAAGGCACTGCTAATTTAAAACGTGTACAAGCCTGTGTCGGTGCTAAAAACCACATGGTGATCATGCCTGATGCAAGTCGCTCACATGTAGTTAATAACCTTGTTGGTGCCTCTGTTGGTGCTGCGGGTCAGCGTTGTATGGGTATTTCAGTGGCGGTGTTTGTTGGCCAAGCGAAAGACTGGGTTGAAGACATCAAAGCCGGTTTTGCCAATGTGCGCCCGGGTGTGTGGGATGACAAAGATGCAGCCTATGGTCCGCAAACATCGACCGCAGCCAAAGCGCGTATTTTGTCACTGATTGCACAAGGTAAAGAGCAAGGTGCAACGTGTTTAATTGATGGCTCTGATTTTACTGTTGCAGGCTATGAAAAAGGTAACTGGGTAGGACCTACCTTATTTACTGACGTCACCACTGAGATGGATTTATACAAAGAAGAAATTTTTGGCCCAGTACTGGCGTGTATGTTTGTTGATTCGCTTGATGAAGCAATCGCGCTTATAAATGATTCTCCATTTGGTAATGGCACGTCGTTATTCACCTCAAGTGGTGCGGTTGCGCGTAAGTTCCAACATGAGATTGAAGTCGGTCAAGTGGGTATTAACGTACCAATTCCTGTGCCACTGCCATTCTTTTCGTTCACCGGTTGGAAAGGTTCATTCTATGGCGATACGCATACGTACGGTAAGCAAGGTATTCGTTTTTATACTGAGACCAAAACAATTACTTCACGTTGGTTTGAAGACGAGATTGCCTCTGGTCCAAACATGAGCATTAATCTTAAATAACTAATTTAACTTACTCCACATAATAAAAAAGAGGGGCACGAAGGCTATTTCACACACAATATTGCCTTCGTTGCTCTTCACGAATATCTAATTTGACAACGCAATTATAAACAAGAGGTCTCCAATGGACTTTAATTTAACTGAAGATCAGCAAGCATTTGCTCAAACAGCTCGTCAATTCGCAGAATCAGCACTGGCTCCTTATGCAGCAAAATGGGACCGCGAACATATTTTTCCAAAAGATACCATTAAAGCTGCTGGTGAACTGGGTTTCTGTGGTTTGTATACGCCAGAGGAAGCAGGCGGTTTAGGCCTGTCGCGCTTAGATTCAAGTATTATTTTTGAACAGTTGGCGATGGGTTGTACAGCTACAACCGCAATGTTGACCATTCACAATATGGCGACCTGGATGATTGCAAGTTTTGGTACTGAGCAAACAAAAGCTCAATATTGTGATCAACTTGTTATGGGTGAGCTACTAGCTTCTTATTGTTTAACAGAGCCTGGTTCAGGCTCCGATGCAGCCTCATTGAAAACAAAAGCGGTTCGTGATGGCGATTATTACGTGATCAATGGCTCAAAAATGTTTATCTCAGGCGCAGGCGAGACCGAAGTGTTAGTAGTTATGGCGCGTACTGGCGGTGAAGGTGCGGCGGGTATTTCTGCGTTTGTAGTACCGGCTGATGCCAAAGGCGTTGAATACGGTAAAGCAGAAGAAAAAATGGGCTGGAATGCGCAGCCAACACGACTAATTAGTTTTGAAGATGTACGCATACCTGCTCATAATTTATTAGGTCAAGAAGGTGAAGGCTTTAAGTTTGCAATGCAAGGCCTTGATGGCGGGCGTATTAATATTGCAACTTGTTCAATTGGCACTGCCCAAGCGGCACTTGAAACAGCCCGTGAATACTTAAAAGAACGCACACAATTTGGTAAACCGTTGGCTGCTTTTCAAGCGCTGCAATTTAAAATTGCCGATATGAATACCGAGCTTGTTGCGGCGCGTCAAATGGTGCGTTTAGCGGCTTTTAAACTTGATAATAATGACAGCGAAAAAACTACTTATTGCGCCATGGCAAAGCGTTTTGCCACTGATGTCGGTTTTACTGTGTGTAATGACGCACTACAAATTCATGGTGGTTATGGTTATATCAAAGAATACCCACTGGAGCGCCACGTTCGTGACGTGCGCGTTCATCAAATTCTTGAAGGTACTAACGAGATCATGCGGGTGATTATTGCACGCCGTATTTTAGCTGAATCAGCAGCCGATATTCTATAAGGAGCGCGAAATGTCAAACCCAAGTATTGAATTAACCATTGAAGGTCACGTAGCGATTTTAACCATGTCTAATCCGCCAGCGAATACCTGGACTAAAGACACGTTAATTGCCTTAAAAAATATGGTAAATGAGCTCAATGACAATAAAAATGTTTACTCATTAGTGATCACCGGTGAAGGTGAAAAGTTTTTCAGTGCTGGTGCTGATTTAAATGTATTTGCTGGTGGCGATAAAGGCGTTGCAGCGACTATGTCGCAAGTATTTGGTGACGCATTTGAAGCATTAACTGCATTTAGAGGTGTATCCATTGCCGCGATCAATGGCTATGCCATGGGTGGTGGTCTAGAAGTGGCGTTAGCATGTGATATTCGCATTGCAGAAGAGCAAGCACAAATGGCACTACCAGAAGCCAAAGTAGGTTTACTACCGTGTGCGGGTGGCACGCAAAACCTAGCATGGTTAGTTGGTGAAGGCTGGGCTAAACGTATGATCTTATGTGGTGAGCGTCTAAAAGCAGATAAAGCCCTACAAATCGGCTTAGTTGAAGAAGTGGTACCACAAGGCGAAAGTCTTGCGGTGGCACTTAAATTAGCTACTCAAGTGGCAGATCAAAGTCCTGTTGCTGTTAGTGCCTGTAAAACCCTGATCCAAAAGGGCCGCACTCAGCCAATGGCGCATGTATTACCGCTTGAACGTGAGTTATTTGTTGGTTTGTTTGATACACAAGATCAACAAGAAGGGGTGAATGCCTTCCTAGAAAAACGCAAAGCAAATTGGGTGAATGGCTAATGATTGAGTTAACGCAATTAAATTCACCAGATGCGCCCGTGGTGTTTGAAACTGCGAGCGCTGCAAACGGTTCACTCATTGGTTTTGCCACGCTCAACTCCCCTAAATCTTTAAATGCACTTAATTTTGAGATGATCAAATTATTAGCGCCGCAACTTAACGCATGGGCGGCTGACAGTAATGTTGCGATGGTGATACTTAAAGGGGCAGGGGATAAAGCATTTTGTGCCGGTGGTGATGTAGTTAGCCTACATAATGCTATGAACAGTGGTGAACCGGCAAATCTAATAGAAGATTACTTTGCTCACGAGTATCGCCTTGACCACCTCATTCATTGTTATGATAAACCGATCCTTGTTTGGGGTAATGGTATTGTGATGGGCGGCGGTTTAGGCTTAATGGCCGGAGCGAGTCATCGTGTGGTAACTGAGAACTCACGTATAGCTATGCCTGAGCTAACAATTGGTTTATACCCAGATGTAGGCGGCAGTTATTTTCTACATAAAATGCCTGAATATGTTGGCTTATTTTTGGGGTTAACTGCAGCGTCTATTAATTGTGACGATGCAATGTATGTGGCATTGGCTGATCACTACCTCAAGGCGGATAAATACGACACTCTGATTGAGCAATTGTGCAGCATTAAGTGGGGTAAAACGGCTTCATTGAATCACGAGAAGCTGACCAGTTTACTTACCGAACTTGATAATGTTTCTGGGCGTATGCCAAAAGGCAATGTAAAGGCGCATTTAGCCACCATTCAAAAATTGGGTGAGTTTACTGATCTACGCGATAAAGTAAATTATATCTTAAATCTAGAAACTGACGATACGTGGCTTACCCGAGCACAAAAAGCATTAAAGCACGGTTGCCCGCTCAGTTGCGCCTTAGTTGAGCGTCAACTTGCCAGTTCAAAAGGTAAAAGTTTAGGCGAATGTTTTCAAATGGAACTGGGTATGTCGGTTCGCTGTGGTGAAGTCGGCGAGTTTCAAGAAGGTATTCGTGCGTTACTGATTGATAAAGACGGCGCGCCTAATTGGCAGTTTAAAACGCTTGAACAGATCCCAGATGAATTAGTCGAGAGTTTTTTTGTTCAACGTTGGGATCACGACTCACATCCACTAAAACAACTTACACAAGGATAATGTTATGTCACTTTCTATTGGTTTTATTGGTTTAGGTAACATGGGTGGCCCAATGGCTGCCAACTTAGTTAAAGCGGGTCATCAGGTTAAGGTGTTTGATTTAAACCGATCGGTCGTAAATCTACTTGCTGAAAATGGCGCGATCGCCGCGGATGATGCTAAACATTGTGCAACGGATGTTGATGTATTGATCAGCATGCTACCGGCCAGTAAGCACGTTAAGTCACTTTATTTAGGTGATACCGGACTTGTACATATTTTAGCAAAGTCAACGTTAGTAATTGATTGTTCAACGATTGATGCAGCATCAGCACGCGACGTAGGCGCTGAGCTTAGTGAGCATGGTATCGACTTTGTTGACGCGCCGGTATCCGGTGGTGTTGCCGGTGCAACGGCAGGTACACTGACCTTTATCGTCGGTGGTGGCGATGAGCAATTTGCTAAGGCCCAACCGGTGCTTGCTGATATGGGTAAAAATATCTTTCATGCAGGTGATATTGGCGCAGGACAAGTCGCAAAAATTTGTAATAACATGCTATTGAGTATTTTAATGGCGGGAACCAGTGAAGCAATTCAAATGGGTATAAATAATGGCCTTGACGCAAAAGTGCTGAGCGACATTATGACCGCCAGCTCTGGTCGTAACTGGACCCTTGAGCTTTACAATCCTTGCCCAGGTGTGATGGCCACAGCCCCGGCTAGTAATGATTATAAACCAGGCTTTATGGTTGATTTAATGGCTAAAGACCTAGGTCTTGCGATGGAAGCCGCGCAGCAAAGTAATTCAGTAACCCCGATGGGGTCAATGGCTAAAAACCTTTATACCATGTTGCAACACCAAGGTGCGGGCAGCGAAGACTTTAGCGCCATATTTAAATTATTCTCGAAGGAGTAACAGGTGGAAATTAAAAATAATACCGTGGTGATCACCGGTGGCGCGCAAGGCTTAGGATTTGCAATGGCGCATAAACTTGCGTCGCTTGGTGCTAATATTGCGTTAATTGATATGCAACAAGCGTTGTTAGATGATGCAGTTGCTGAGCTTAGCCAACATGGTGTAACTGTAAAAGCCTATGTTGCCAATGTGACTGATGAAGATGCGGTGGTAAATACATTTAATTCCATCAATACAGATTTTGGTCATATTGGTGTATTGATAAATAATGCCGGTATTTTACGCGATGGTATGTTTATCAAAGCCAAAGAAGGCAAAGTGGTTGCTAAAATGGCCCTTGATCAATTTAAGTCAGTGATTGATGTAAACTTAACCGGCGTGTTTTTAGCGGGGCGTGAAGCTGCGTGCCATATGATTGAATCGGGTAAAGGTGGCGTGATAGTTAATATGTCGAGTGTTGCTCGTGCAGGTAACATTGGTCAAACTAACTACGCTGCGTCGAAAGCGGGTGTGGTAGCAATGACCACTGGTTGGGCAAAAGAACTTGGCCGTTTTGGTATTCGTGTAGGTGCCATTGCACCAGGCGTTATTCGTACTAATATGACCGACGCTATGAAACCAGAAGCCAAGCAGCGTATGCTAGCAGTAACACCCGTAGGGCGCTTTGGTGAAGCGGATGAAATTGCGCACACAGCGCAGTATATTATCGAAAACGACTTCTTCACCGGTCGCGTGGTTGAGATTGACGGCGGTATTCGTTTGTAAGTAAACCTTTTTTAAGTGTAATAAAACGGCAAGCCTCGGCTTGCCGTTTTTGTTTTATAGCTTAATTGATTAATAAAGTAGCATCTTAAGTGACACTGTATGTATATGGCTATGTTGTCTTTCGGTGTTGGTGAACTATAGTTAATGTACTGAAACCCAACAACGGCAGGTGCAATATGGCTTCCAAGCAGTTTCAAAATATACTACATCACATTACCAACTTAAATTACGC
>NZ_JACJEI010000030.1:0-56035 GCF_014163985.1 Pseudoalteromonas sp. SR41-4
TTGAGCCGTTGAAGCCGTAGCCGCCGTATTCAGCGGGGCATTGCCTGTACCAAAATCGGTAGCTTTCACGTTTTGCCCATTATCAGCTTGATCTGCATTTAGTGAGCTTTCACTGCCAGCCTGAGTATTGTCAGCTTTTGTTTGAGTAGGCTCAGTCACTTGCTGAGTAGCATTGGCTTGAGCTGTTGAAGCAGCACCCGTATTCAGCAGGGCATTGCCTGTACCAACATTGGTAGCTTTCACGTTTTGGCTATTATCAGCTTGATCTGCATTTAGTGAGCTTTCACTGCCAGCCTGAGCACTATCTGCCTTTGGTTGAGTAGGTTCATTCACTTGCTGAGTCGCGTTAGCTTGAGCCGTTGAAGCCGTAGCCGCCGTATTCAGCGGGGCATTGCCTGTACCAAAATCGGTAGCTTTCACGTTTTGCCCATTATCAGCTTGATCTGCATTTAGTGAGCTTTCACTGCCAGCCTGAGCACTATCTGCCTTTGGTTGAGTAGGTTCATTCACTTGTTGAGTAGCGTTAGCTTGCGAAGTTGAAGCCGTAGCCGCCGTATTCAGCGGCGTATTGCCTGTACCAACACCAGTAGCTTTCACATTTTGTGCATTATCAGCTTTTGGCTTTGGTGCATCAGTCACTTGTTGAGTCGCGTTAGCTTGCGCAGTTGAAGCTGTAGCCGCCGTATTCAACGATGCATTGCCTGTATTAACCTCGGCATCATTCACGTTTTGAGCGTTATCAGCTTGAACATCATTTAATGAGTTATCACTGTCAGCCTGAGCATTATCTGCTTTTGGTTGAGTAGGCTCAGACACTTGCTGAGTAGCATTGGCTTGAGCTGTTGAAGCAGCACCCGTATTCAGCGGTGCATTGCTTGTACCAACATCGTCAGTTTTCTCGTTCTGGGCTTGTTCACTATTTAGTGAGTTTGCATTATCTACTTTTGGTTGTGTAGGCTCATTCACTTGCTGATTCGCGTTAGCTTGCAAAGTTGAAGCCGTAGCGCCTGTATTCAGCGGTGCATTGCTTGTAGCAGCATCAGCTTTCACGTTCTGAGCGTTATTAGCTTTTGGTTGAGTAGCATCATTCACTTGCTGAGTCGCGTTAGCTTGCGCAGTTGAAGCAGTAGCCCCTGTATTCAGCGATGCATTGCTTGTACCAACATCGGTAGTTTTCTCGTTCTGGGCTTGTTCACTATTTAGTGAGTTTGCATTATCTACTTTTGGTTGTGTAGGCTCATTCACTTGCTGAGTCGCGTTAGCTTGCGAAGTTGAAGCCGTAGCGCCTGTATTCAGCGGTGCATTGCTTGTACCAACATCGGTAGTTTTCTCGTTCTGGGCTTGTTCACTATTTAGTGAGTTTGCATTATCTGCTTTTAGTTGAGTAGGCCCATTAACTTCTTGAGTCGCGTTAGCTTGAGCAGTTGAAGCAGTAGCCCCTGTATTCAGCGGTGCATTGCTTGTAGCAGCATCAGCTTTCACGTTCTGAGCGTTATCAGCTTTTGGTTGTGTAAGCCCATTAACTTCTTGAGTGGCGTTAGCTTGAG
Source organism: Pseudoalteromonas sp. SR41-4 (assembly GCF_014163985.1). NCBI lineage: Bacteria > Pseudomonadati > Pseudomonadota > Gammaproteobacteria > Alteromonadales > Pseudoalteromonadaceae > Pseudoalteromonas > Pseudoalteromonas sp. SR41-4. Next base: position 1,548 of record NZ_JACJEI010000030.1, read on the forward strand.
CAGTTAAAGGAGCAGCACCCGTATTAAGTGGCGCCTTACCTTTACCAACATCGTTAGCATTCGCGTTCTGATCGTTATCTACTTTTGGTTGTGAAGTATAACCATCAATAGAAGAAGTATTTCTTGGGACAGAAGAAGAACTATCAACGCCTTGTATCTGTTTTTCTGCCGCTTCATCACTTACTTTTGACTGATTAGTGTTAGTTTGTGAATTTACATAATTCAATAGACCAGGAACACCAACTGCGAATGCTGATACACCCATAGATAATGGTATTTCGCTATTATCAAACTGAGCTGTATTTGAAGACCCTTCAGGTGCCTCAGGCGGTTTAGCACTAGTATTACTAGTCGGATTTACACTAGATGGCTCTTTACTCTCTATAGGTGACATATAAGCATCACCTTGCTTATAGGAATAACCATTGTCCTTTTCATTTTTATAAACAAATGAACCATCTTCATTTTGTGATTGTAAAGTAAATCTACCGTTATCTGTCTTGAATGTTGATACAGGTGATTTACTAGAGCTTACTTCCGTTGGTACATCGACATTATTTGTTTTTTGTATTTCATTCCCGTCAGAATACGGTGAAAGGGATGAGAGACCCTGCCTATTATATGCTTCATTAGCTTGATTAAGAATATCGTTGAAGTATGGTTTAAAGTTTTTTGGTAATTCTTCGTCTGGTATTGAGTCCAAAGCACCCCGAAGTTCATCAGAGTTTTGATAAACACTTCTTAATAAATTGTTGTCTCCGCCCCTCAACATTTTGTCTATAGTTACATCATTCATATTAATATAAGGATTACCCGGAACGGTTTCATTTCTGTCAAGAAGTGAAGTAAATGCTTTAGCTGCTGATGTTGAATTATAACCTTCTTCATTAGAACTCATTATATGTGCTGCATTTTCTTTGAATGAATTCAACGCAGCTGTAGGAGCTGATTCATCTTTATCATAACTAACACCAGTACCAAATAAGGTATTTTTATCCGCTTTATCAACCCCATTTTTGTATGATTGATTATTGTTTATAAGATCGACTTTGTTGGCTTCATAAGGGAATTGAGCCCCGACAGTACCACCTTTACCGGCCATCAAGCCCACTGCATCCATTGTAGATGCATAGCTAAAACCATTTTTACCACCCATTTCCATTACACTGTTAATATCGCGACCTAGGGATGTATTACTTAACGCTTGCTCTCCAGCTTTAAATGCTAATGTAGAGCCGCTAAATTCATCTAACTCGCCAGCACCTAAACCTACAATAAAAGAGTCGTTGCCAGATTGTGTATTAGTCAAATAATCAGCTGCATGTGACATTTGTGCTATTGATTTCATATCATCAAATGAAGCTATGCCGGTATTCACGCGACCAAACATATCTTGGACCTCAGAAGGCGATTTTGTATTCAATGCTTGAGTACCTTCATAAACACTCTTTTCGTCATAGCCTAATTCAGCAGCTCTATCAGCAGCAAATCGCGCAAATTTATCTTCTCCTTCAATCTGCCCGAACGCCCACATTGCACCGTTTAACTCTCCGCTTTTAATTCTATCGATTACATCTTGTTGGTCACCACTTAATAAAGTATGACCTTCAACACGTTTCATTGCATCAGCTTGTTTTTCAGTCATTGCCCCGTATTTTTCTTTTGAATAGTCACTTTCAGAAGGAATATCATTTTTAAAAGGCTTATCAAACTTGGACGTTTTAATCGCATTTTCGGCCTGTTTAGCATTAGAAGTATCTGTATCTAATCCTAGTAACTCAGGGGAAGCATTTTTTATCACGCCACCATCTGCTGTAGTTTCATCAAGTTTACGGTAAGAGTCATTCATCATACTTAGCGCATTAAGCTGAGATGGTGTTGCGCCATTTGATTGGGCATTGTCGGATACAACTTGGCTCCAATCAGCAAGCATATCTGCTTGGCTGTTAACATCATCGATAGACTGCGGTTGTTTTGCTAATGTGTCGTCAAGTATAGACAGCATACCTCCGTAACCTGCTTGCGCTGGACCTGCTAACTCAGCGCCTTCTTTTTGATATTTATCTTTGAGGTAATCTTTTTTACTATCAACTGAGCCACCAGCATCATTACCCACTAATGATTTAACTTGATCGTCGGATAGACCATCAATATAAGTATCTAAAGATTTGCCATCTACAAGGGGTGCTAAAGCTTCATTATTTAGCGCTTGACTAAATTTAAGACCATTACTTGAGTTATACATTTCACCTAAGTTAGTTGAAAGTTCTCGTGATTGTGCAATTTGCTCTTGTAATTTATGCCCTTTATTTAAACTTTCTTGAAAACTTTCGCTTTGTTGATTTGATTCGGAAATATTGTAAGCACCTTGCTCACTATTAGTTGTTTGCCCCTTGTGGCTTTCTGCTACATCTTCCAGAAGCTTTTGGGCTGAACTATCTTTAATACCAAATTTAGTCATATCCATATTTGATAAATTTGATGAAACGCCTGCGTTCACACCAAGCTTAAAAGGAGTAGGAGCACCACCTATCGCAGAATAATCTTTATACGTATTAACGCCGCCAGCTACTGAAATTCCTGCTTGCCCCATAATTTGGAATGCGGCTTGGCTAGCTGCATCGGAAGAAATATTTTGGCCTTCTTCGAGTGACCTTTTCAATGCAACGGTTTTTTCGGCCGTATTCATATCACTCCAAGTCTTGTTTTTTGATCCTGCAACTACATCTGCGTTTTGTTCAAGCGACGCCATAGCAGTTGATGCAGTCTGCTCATATGCTTGGGTTTTTGATTGAACATCTTTCTCGGCAATGGATGTTGAATTACCTAATGAATTATTAATACCAGAATCTATATTTACGTTTGCAAAACGACCCGAATCACTTGATTTCACGTTAGCTTCAACAGCTCCAGTGCCAGCGTTGTATGTATTGCTGTGCGTACCCATACTTTGCGCACCATCAGACCACGAACTTGATAACCTTGGCGCAATATTTGTACCATCAACACTGCCTTTACCAGTTGGATTAACTGAACTCATAACACCCATTAGTGAGTGAACACCACCGTAAAGTAAAAACATTGCAAGCATTGGTATTGCAGCGGTTAATGCCGAAGCTACACCTAAGAACCCTTCAACTTCCGATATTACAGCGGGCATAGCTCCCATTGAGAATGGGTCCATCTGAGCGAAACTAGTAGATACTGAGAATGCTTTTTCTGCTGCTTTATATGTAAACAAATCAACAAAAACTTTAATGAAACCCCATAAGTTAACGAACAAGATAAGGTACATGTATTTGCCTATCATGGCGAAACCAGCGCCCCCCATAACAGATAATAGAATCATTACAGGCCCAATAAAGAACGTAAACATTTCAAATACAGAAATCATTGGAATCATGTAGTTCATGAACAAAGAGCGTTCACCTGCTTGCTCGTACAAACGTTTTTGCATTGACTCAAAGACCATTTTATTAACCCACGGGCTATCTTGGCCTTGTAGAGCCTCATAAGTATGAAAAGCAAGAAAACGACCTGCCATTACTTCATATGGATTAGGGCTGGCCATACCACCACCAGTCAAAAGGCTATATGCAGCAGTTATAGAAGGAGCATCAACACCGCGCGCTTCATAATAACTAGAAACCATAGTAGGGAATTTACCCGTATTTATATGGGCGTATATCTTGTTATAAGCCACGTCACACGATAGATACTCTCCATCAGGACTATTATTTAAAAATATTCTAGTGTAGTAGTCAGGGTATGTAACCTTAATTTTATCAATTACCTTGTCTAATCTAGCTGCATCTAATCCACCCATATTCCCATTTGGATTACCTGTACTTAATAGCTGATCAGGTATATAGCAATCATTTATATAATTTTTGATAGATGTCTTAAAATCGTACTGTCCCGGATGATCTAAGGAGTTTATAACGGGTGACATAGGAATAGAATGGAGTCTTACAAGTGCTCCTAATGGATCTGCGGGTGCATTACTGCCCATTGAAGGTGTTGTGAAGTTGTTTGCAGCTAAATCACGTAAGCCACCAATTAAATTCGTACCAGCCCAAGAAGGAACAGCTACTAAGAACGGTACATTTGAGACAGTCCGAACATCAAGCGAACTAGTTGAAACTGATTGTAGATGAACAGTAAAACGCGGGGATAGAGGGCCTACAAACATAATAAAGCCCATAACGCCGAAGACAAACTCTTTAAAAGGGTAAGGTGAGCGTTCTGGATCTAGAATATACTTAAAGTATGATAGAAATAGAGTTAGGAATATTAAAACTCCTGCACCAGTTTGTATTTGATCGTAAGTCGAACCAGCGTTAAACATACGGGCTACAGCAACAAGAGTATCATTCGCAAACTCTAAATCACCTTGTAAATAAACATTTAAGTCCATATATCACCCTTTAGTCTGTTTGGTTATAGCAGAGATTTGCACTACTGTTTGGAGGGCTTGGGTGCTCTCTGTATTACTTGCATATATCTTTTTGCTTACAAGCTCGTACTGTTTGCTAAAGTCTCGGTATGCAATTTCATACTCCTTTTTTAAAGATGTACCTGAGTTATACATATTTTCTTTAGCCGAAGCGGTCATTGCATAAACTTTGCTGACTTGATTAAAAATTTCCTCGTTAAGTTGTCTCAACAACAATGTAGCTGCATAGTTCGCAATATCGTCTATGTTTATATGGTTCTCTTTAGCAAATACTGCCCAACGTACATATGGGAAAGTGAATATTTTAGCAAAGCGCTTCTCCTCTGCGTTAAGAGGTGTTTGACTTAAATATTTAGCAAAAATACCAGGACTACCTGCTTCTCCAACAAGTCTCGCTTTTACTACCATCTCTAATGGAGTAAAGCTCACTGTTTCTGTTTCAACATTTAAACAGCGATATTCGCCACCTATAGGAATAGTTTCAGTTCCACAACTTCTAATTTTTATCGGTACAGCTGTTTTCCCAAAAATGAAATCTGAATAATTAGCAGGTCCAGTGTTATCAACTCCAGGTTCTGCATCTACATCAGTGGCACCATTTTCAAACTTAATAACTTTGGTACCTAATAAAGTCATTAACATAGATGCCATTTTTTTCTTCTGCGTATCACCTTTGAACTCAAGCGCATCCAAAAAAGGTGTTGATGAAGTTGGGTTTAATATGGTAACAGCTTGATACACTGAATTACCTTCAAGAGTTAGCTTTCTGGTGTTTAAATCTTTCTTTTCATTTGTATTTTTATCGCCAAGAATAGAACCAGCCCAACTAGTAACAGAACCAACTTTTGAGGCCATATCGGAACTAATAAGGCTTTCTTGCATTACCAACCTATCTTCACCAACATATTCGTTATTAGCTAAGAAGGTTTGAGATTCAGCGCAGGCATTTCGAGCCAGTTCATTAAATCGCTGTAATTTATTTTGTAAGTTTTCCATTTCTGCAGCACATGTTGAGCAGATATTATTAATTGCTAGTTTAAAAAAGTAAGCAGCTGCACCTTGAGCTACCGCTCTACCAACTTGAACTAGCTCGTCGCCAGATATTAGACCAAACGAACCTCCGTATAGATCTACGCCACCACAACCTACGGACATAGATGGACTTTCCAATGAAACGACATCAATTGTAGGCTGATTCCAACGAGCAGAAAATTGACCTACCCCCCAGTTATTGCCACTAGCAACGTCAACTTGATATGGACCTAAATCATTTTGATACGAATCAAATAAGTCTTTCATTCCTGCATTAGCATTTAGAGAGCTTGTTAACATGCACAAGCTAACAAAAATTCCAATTCTTTTTAATTTCATCATTATTCCCCAGAAAGAGAGTTAAATAATTGAGCACCTACTGGCTTAGAATCAGCTAATTTCGATTTAAGTATTTCAGCTAAATAACCAGGGTCATTCTCAATTAATTCTGCATCAGCTAACATAGTTCCATCCGTATCGGTCAGCACATTTATCTCCCGAACGTTTTGAGTTTGTTGATACTGTTCATCGGTAATTACATTTTTTAATCGGGCGGATAAAAGAATACGATCTTGCATTAGAGGTAACGTAGTTAAGCCTTCACCTATTTTGGTGAAACCGCTACCGTCATTAAGAGCCATAAACATGGTTGGTGTGAACTGAACGCCAAAGCGTTCAGCAACATTTGTTGTATCAACCACGACTTCAATATCTTCCATGTCGGGCAATACTGACCCATCCATTGAGATACCAAGTACATTCATACCAAAGCGTATTTTTAATTCTTTTAATAACGGGAGTTGTTTTTTGCAATAGGCGCAATTAGACGAGAAGAAAAACCATAAATGAGACTTTTCATTGATTGCACTAATAACATTGCTTATGGCTTTTTTGGTGTCATCTTTAAATACGTTTAATGAAAACGTGGACATAGGGCGACGTTTTGATTCATCTAATTCAGATTCGAACTGATTAAATTCCATTGTTTTAGTAGCAAATCGTGAGCTAATATCGAGCATATAACGCTGCACATACATGTAGCGTGCAATGTTTTCCCTGGTTGGGTTATTAATAGCGGCTTCTTGATACTCAGGTATTTTTGATTTGAGCCAAGCAACATCTAAGCGTACTTTTTCTTCTTTTTTCTCTTCTTCTGGCTTAGTTTCAGCTGCTGGTACTGCCGGCTTTTCTTTTTCTGGCTCATCTTCAGGTTCTACAGGTGGATCTTCAAACCAATACCACCCTCTGTACTTATCGCCATAAAAAGGAGAGTTTGTTGAAGTTGATGATGCAGCTGAAGCATTAAAGCAAGTTGCAAGTAGTAAAGTAGCTAATATAGTGTTTTTCAAAATGACCCCCAATATTCAATTGAGCCATTTTCATATTAATATAGGAAATTTTGAAATATTAGAGAGTACAAATATGCCACCTCTAATCATTCAACAGCCAAAAAAGGAGGAGGGGAGAGTTAATCGAAGAAATAAATAATTATGTAATAAAAAAGAGGCTTATGAGCCTCTTTTAAAATTATAAAAATTGATTTGGTATTTCACACAATGAAATTGAATTTATATTACCAACATCTGAGATTTGTTGAACAAAATGCCTGCCATTACTTGCTTGCTGAAATCGATGCCATGGAGCAGAAAATGACATTTGTTTATAATACAGTTCCACGCTTTGTGATAAATAAGCCTTAGTTTTTAAGAGTTCATCTGCAAAATCACCTTTTAGGCGAGAACATGTTGCCTTTACATTTACGTGATTGAAATAAAAATCAAATCCAGACAAACTTTTATCGAAGTTAGCTACTACTAAAGTTAAATATTTAGGTTTCTCTTTTTGAATTAGCACACCCGCGACATAATGCTTTTGTTCAGCATTGTTGTTTAGCCCAACATTAATTAGTGAAGCCTGCTCATCACCTAGTAAGTTAACAAAATTAATGCTTATTTGTGACTTCTTAGGAGTCATTGGATCAAGCCATTCGACAGCCTGCAAAGGTAGTGTGGCAATAAGAAGTAATGATAAAAAAGTTTTACGCATAAAAAAAACAACACCTTGGCACTTGAAATTGCTATTAGTATTGGTTTTCAAATATTAAAAATCAAATTTTTTAAATACGTCTCTTACATTAACTTTTAAACTTGTTGTCGCTGAGGTAAATTATCATGCATTGGAACGTCAGTTATCTGATCTTCAAATAGCCCATGTTTCTCACGTTTAGCCTTTGGAGCTTTTGCACCAGTAATATGGCACGATGCACAAAGGTTTATGTCAGAGTTGTCATCATAATGAACTACGTAAGACTTAGAACAGCAAGCACATGACGGCATAATACCAAGTAGCTGTTCACGTACTAGTGGGAAAAAGTAAAATATACGAGTAGGGTGAATTTTAGAGTTTGGGTATAATGCATTATAGGCATAGTACATGTTCAATAATTGCACACCAGTTATAGGTCTGTCTAGTTGGGTATCTTTATACATTTTTTTATATAACGATAAAATTCTGTCGGCCATCAGCCGACCTTCAGTATCTTTTACCCAACCACCTTGACCACGACGAAATTGTCTTGAAAAAGGGAGGTCTTTCCAAAAGTGTTTGATATTGTCTTTTCGTCTATGAGACAGAGCAAGTAGAATTTTCTTTTCAGTACCTAACACTGCTAAAGCGCAAATAGCTATTTCATTTTTATAAATATTAGTCAACGATATAGACATTCTATTTAACCTCAGATGCAAATATGTGGTCTATTGACCCTGCTTTTGGTTTGTTTATTTTCATAGAAGCAATAGCTTGAGTTAGGTCACTTGGTGAGCACGCTAATTTGAATAAAGGAACGCGAGAATCTGCATTTTTTAAACATGCAATATCTTGAACATGAGCATTTTTAAGAGCTGTTACAAGTTGTGAATCAATGCCAATGACACCCTCAATATCACAATCAAAATCAATAAGTGATTTAATTATTAATAACAGCTCCACATTGCAATTAAAGTAGTTATTAATTTGATCGGCAAGGTTGTTTGCATTTTCTAGCATTGCTCTAGTTCCGTTTAAAATTATTCTATGAATTTGAATTATAGATTCATAAAAGGAACATCTCAATAAAAATAACGCCACCACTTGTGACTTAGGGCGAGTTAATTTTTAATTTAGTATATAAATACTAATAGATTCAATGATTAACGAAACATCAACTTAAATTATATGAAGTAAAATAAAATTTAATAGCATTTTTTTTCTAATCGCTTTACAAAATGCCCATCCTAAAGTATTGGATAGGCAGGCCTTTAATCGGGACTTGCATTTGAATCTGTAAAATCAAAATCTTCCATGTATCTATCCAAGTAAGGTACGAGGTCAAGTTGATTTTTACCTTCCTCAACTTCTTCTACAGGCTCACTTTGGGTTTTCTCTACAGCAACAGAAGCTTTGTTCAAACTACTGTCAACCAAAGGGTGATTCGGTTGGTTAACTGATAACTTTACCTCCCCTCCATTATTAACTAGACTCTCAAATAACAAACCTTGAATGGCTAACCTAATTAACTCATTAGGGTAGCCAGATAACTGAGAATCATTAACCAAATGAATCCCAAGTTTACTTTCTCTTTTTATTCTCGCTGTTACTTTAATTATACTACTCATAGATTAACCTCTAACGACTTGTTTGCCCGCGTAGAACAGCCCCTCAACAACTGTAGTTAAATTATTTTCTAGTACAATCATTTTGTGATGTGGATATTGCGCTCTAATAGCTGGTTCAAAAGTTTTCATTGGTCCACCGAATAAAACAAAATAATCAATGTCATCACCGCTACCTACAATGTTTCTTACATAGTTTGCAGCCGTACTTGTCGAACTATTAATATTACCCGTTACGTCATATTCGATACCGAGATCATTATCTTCTTTTTTGCAAATTGGGAATGGGTATTCGTAACCTCTAACCTTTAGCTTGCCATTAGTTTTCCAGAAAGCATCATCCACTAAGCGTCTTGATAAGTTGTTAGTTAATGAAAAAGCTTTAGATAAGGTCGGTATAATTTCATTCAACACGGTTGAAAAGCCGTTCTCAGTAGCACCACTTCTTTTTTCAATTGGCGTTAATCCACGAGATGTACATACATCTAGTGTTAAGTATCCGGCATCGACACAAACAACGTTTGCTGTTTTAAAGTTTTTTTCAAACTCTTGTTTAGGTAGACTTGTCGCATAAGAAACTAATCCAGCAACCGGTTGTGGTAACACCATAGTCTTTTTAACTATTCGTTGCTTACCGCCTTTGAAATCATGCACACCTTCTGTTAATTTGATAAGCTCGTTTTTTTTTGACCAATGATTAACAGGTAGGCCAACAACAAGCAAATCAATAACACGATCATGCATTAGTGAAAGACTGCCTTTTAATAATGCTTTATATTGTTTGGAACCAACATAATGATCACTTAAAACATCATCAGAGTCTTGAGCACTTAAATAAGCGTCAGGCCCAACTTCAAAAATGTCGCCATCAATATCGACTTCTACCGTTTCACGCTTACCAATTCCCATATCGGCTTGCCCAATTCGGCTCTCATTAATTCGCCCAACAGAAGAGCTAAACGTTTTTATCACTGGCTTATCGTCACCCGACACAGTAAAACTTACTGTTCCAAACCCAACCTCAGCAGCTCTCACTATCTTCTTAGCCATTCTCTACACTCCTATATGTATTGTTCAGGCAGAGAATACACCCAGTAATTAAAAGCTTTAAATATTAGAGCACCCCAAAATGACACCTCTAAGGTTTAATTATAAAACTTATTAGTTATTAGTTGAGTGAACGAAAACCAAAAACACAGACCAATACAAAGCTATAGAACAAAAGTGGCATAATAGCGGCATAATATGGCAATGTACGATTTATAATATTGGATATGTAAATTATTTACCGACCAGCGGCATGAAAGCGGCATAAAAAGGGAGCGATATGGCGATGCGAAATTTATGGTATTGGGTATGTCAATCGCTTATCGGGAAGTGGCATGAAAGAGGCACAAAAGCGGCACAGCATTGCAATTATGACTAAGTAAATTCCATATTGTTCGCATGCAGCTTTAATTGATGAACTGCGCTACTCATTTTACCTTTCCCTCTAATTAAATACATTAGCACTTTCACAAAGTGAGCTTCATTTCTTCTTGATTGGTATATCCAGCATTATGATTGAGATGCTGAACGATAAAAAAATCGCATATTTATAATAAATAACTAAGCCAAATACGCCTCAATAATTTAGAACCACAAAAATATATAGTTTAATACCGCCCTCAATTAATGGGGTGAGATTTTTTTTACGCCCATTTTTAGGGCATTATCCCTAGTCTAAAAAATAAAAAATTATTAAAACTACCCTCAATTAATAGTGCACTTCCCTAGAACCTACCCACAATGGCGCAACTCCATTTATTTAGAGGAATTACGCTAAATTTCATACTTCTCCAAAATTAAAGTTTACAAAATATTAATTCAACAAAAAAAGAAGCCGCCCTCAATTAATAGGGTGAGATATTTATTGCGCCCATTTTTAGGGCAGGATATTAAATTAAATTGATAAAAAAAATTAAAAGCGCCCTCAATTAATTAAGACGTCACTCAAAACGCCCTTTTAGGGCATTTTACAAATCATTCTGTTCTTACCAAAAAAAGCACCAATTAAGCAAACCTCGAAAACTTAATTCTCCCCTAATTAATTGAGGGCAGTTTTGGTTAAACCGCCCGTTTAAGGGCAGTTTGATGAAACTGCCCTCAATTAGATTTTAGGGCATCAATAGTAAAAGAATACCTCACCGGAAGGTGCCCGAAATTTACAGCATGCATTTATACCCTCTGTATTTTTTTTCTCTTAAGGATAATTACGCGAAAATGACATCACGACAGAAACAAGAGTTTTGAAAAATGAACCAAGATGCATTTGAAGTTCGACAGTATTTAACTGATAAAAAAGACGACCTAGCTTTAAAGCTTGATTCGTTAGTGGATGGATATTGGGGTGTTTGGCGAGACATTAATAGACAAATCATAAGTCAAGCCGCTAATCCGGACCGAACCGATAAAGTCGGCAAGGTTGCACCGAGCATTCGCATATACAAAACCAAAAACCATAACCGAGTAACGCTCAGGTGGCGAATTTACGAAAACAGTTGGGCAAGGCTCAATGTTGCTAAAAGCAATAAGCAGACACTTCGCTACGCAAAAGAACTCAAGCGGAATAAAGATGGCACAACAAGTCGATTCCAATTAGTGAAAAACGCTGAAAGCTGGGAAGTTAGTTTAATTGATGAATTCCTAATTAAAGCGGAACCAATTATCACGCTTATTAATATGATTCATCAAAGCTTAAAGCTACTGAACAACACAAAAACTTTAGAAACTGAGGAGATACAAAATGCAGAATAAAACTGAAAATTCAATATCAGCTGAACATGTCAAGAATGAACAGGCGCAAAGAGCGGCCACAAAGCATGCTGGAAAAATGAAAACAATCACTACCATGATTAAGTATGAAACAGACCACACACATTCATATTTAAAGCTTAACGAGCATAAAATTCTAAATGCATTCGAGCGCTTAGCTGCAATTTTACGGATGGCAAAAACCTCTAGCGTTGCGTACACAAGAATAAGTGAATGGCATAGAGATATTAATTTAAGTCTTGCTCAAGCCCAGCTGGATACACTTCATGAGCACCGAGTAGAACGTGAGAAAAGTTTACCGGTTATGGGTGACCTTATAATTAATACTCCAGAAAGTTACGCCATGCAATTTGAAGTGTCTCACCCAGTAGGACTCACAATTACTCAGTTAATTGTTGCCGTGGACAAAGAGTTAAACGCAATTGAAAAATTATTTATGTTTGGTGCTTTAGATGATCTTGAGTATGAGCAAGCATGCAAACAGGCAGCAGCAATTGTTACTGGTGTAACTGACAGAATAATGAAAGTGACTTCGCCGGGTAAACGCGAAGGAGGCCAATTTAATCCGCGTTACTATTTGGAATTTTTACGTGATCCACAATTTAACATGCTTTCACTGTGTGACATTCCTTATGAGGTAGCAAAAACAATACTGACTGAAGAACAATTAGTATTAATTGTTAAAGCCAAAAATGAAGATAGTGAAAGCAAGGTAGCATAATGTCATTTGTATCCACCATGAAAATGCTATTTGGTTTATCCACTTCTACTAAGCCGGTTAACGGTGACGTAGAGGTTCTTAAAGATAAACCTAAGCCGATCCACTTACAGACCAATGTAAGTGGAGAAATTTATTTGGATATTTATAACAGGCCAGTACACGATGCTGAAGCTCAATTTTACCCACCTAAAGTAAATGGTTTGAGCGTGTTTTGTGTAGACGCCATTTTAAAGCGCTATAAAGACCAAATTATAGCGCTTGAGCAACACGTAGATATTGGGTTTCATAGAACCACTGCGGATGGTGTTAATCTTTTTGACGCGCGTTATTTGAGTGTAATTCGCAAGCTAGCGGAATATGTTCACATGCTTCCTGCATCTGAATACCACCACCATTCACAACCAGGTGGATTATTTCGGCACTCGCTAGATGCAGCTTTAATCGCTTTGCGTAAAGCAGACAATCAATTGCCTCCGACCGTTGGTAAAGTGGACTTAGATGCACAACGTCGTGTCCGTTACATGTATGCAGCGTGGGTTGGGGCGCTTTTACATGATACAGGTAAAATTTTGACAGATATGCAGGTGAGTGCGTATACAATTTTTGATGATGAAAAAAATATAAGTGTACCAATCGCGAGCTGGGGGAAACCAATTAAGCCTTGGATACCACAAATTGAAACTTTAATTGAATGGGCTACCCGCAATAAAGTAGAACGATATTTTGTCCACTTTAGAGCATCTCGTGTACACAAGGAGCACGTGTCTTCAGGTGCCACTCTGTTACCACACATATTAAAAGGAGAGGGGTTAGAGTTCATTATGGACTCCCCAGATGACTTATATAGCAATCTAACGTCTGCACTTAACGGATATGCTCACATCAATGGATACCTTGCCACAGCAATTCGTTTTGGAGATTCAGTGTCAACGGCTAAAGATGTCAAAACAATGGCAACTTCGGCTTTTGGTACCTTAAAAAAATCAAGAATGATGTCTATTGTCGACACGATGCGAAGCCTTAAAAGCAAATGGAATTTTAATGCTGAAAAAAGCCATGCTTTTGTAATTGGAGATTGTGTTTTTATTCGTTGGCAATCAGCGTTTGATGGAATCCTAAAAGCTGCACGGGCTAACCAGTTCGATGCTCTACCAAATGATACAAAGTCTCTATTAGGAATGATGGAAGATTTCAGAATAGTAGAGCCATTCGATAAAGAAAATCGCTTTGCGCTATTTGCTATAGGCAAGTTCACTGAACAAGATGTAATAAACATCATTGACGAAACAATCAGCATTAATTGGATTGAGTTGATTAAAGTGGTGTATCGCGAGTGGATATATGATTCTGACCCAGTGCACCCAAACTTAGAAGGTTTACTTTACCTTAGTGGCTCAAACAAATATTTCATTACGAAAGAAGATGGAAGCTTTACAGAGCTAAGCTTTGATACTAAAGCGCTAAGCGAAGAAAAAGAGACGGTAATTGAAGGTACGAACGAATTACATGACAAAGTTAACATTAGCACGACTAAAAAAACCGTTTCCGTTAACAATGGTGTAAACCATGTTGAGGAAAAAACCAGTACCTCCAAAACAGAAAAAACAGTTCCGCCTAAAACTGAAGTAAATACAGAGGAAAAAAAACAAGTCACGGCCAAAAAGAAAAAAATGCCAAAGCCTAAAAAACCGGAAAAAGCGAATGTTACACCAATTCTATTTGAAAACAGCACCGATACCTCTGTATTACAAACTGAACAGACAACACTTGCAGAAAAAACTGAACAGGCTGTACCTGCTCAAATAAATGAACAAACAATACCTGCGGAAAAAACTGAACAGGCTGTACCTGTGGAAATATATCAAAAGGCAATACCACCAGCTTTGGAGAACGAAAAACCTACATTCCACGAGTATGTTTTGCAAATCAATAATAAATGGTACGTAGACGTAAACAAGTACGTTGAAGCCTACAACACTAATCAAATCGAAGCTGGACAAGCGCTATTAAGCAAAGGTTTTATACGGCAAAAACTAGGTAGCTCATCCCTTGCAACACTTGTTCGGCGTCAAAAAGCAAAGTCTGTCGTTTGCTTTGAACTAACACCTTTAGGTCAGTCCTCGTTAACTGGCGCTGTTAAAAGCAGTTCAGAAACCAAAAAAGGTGTTAATACCAATTCACCTAAAGCAAAGAGTGAGACTACTAAGAAAAAAGCCACTGCCGGTAAAGATAAATCTAGTTTTCCTTTGACCGACCCAACAGAGTTTGAATTCACAACAACAAGCATCAAAGGAAGTCTTGGCGAAATCTTGCTAGCTCACAAATTTAATGTAGCTGGTGGTCCAGAACACATAGACATTATATTAAAAGAAGTAGCGTTAGTTAGCGATTCAAGCCCATCTTTTATAAAAGGGATACGTATAAGCAAACTAATCCAATTAATGAAAGCGCGCTATAAACATGACGTAAAAATTAACGACATGAGTTCATTTTCCATACAAGTCCACATACAAGATGTATCAAATACAGAGGTGTTCAGTGAGTAGTAAATACAATAGAACAGATGGGCGATACGTTGAGTTTCTATTTCGACCTATCTATGAAGTAAACACAGCAATAGCTTATGGCATTGGTGCAATAACAACTCCGTTTGTGACTTTAGGTGCATTCCAACCAGGAGCAACCGTTTCATTTGGTATTGCTGGCATACTGGCTGGTGGAAGTTATCTGTATGCTTGGAAAGCAAAACCATTAATAGAGCGTCAGTTAAAACTAAAACTCAATAGAAAAGAGTTTATGGATTGTAAACAATTACGGGAAATCAACTCGCTTGAACCAAGAATAACGAATGACAAATTTATTGACCCTAGACACAACTTTATGGGGTATGGGTTTGAATGGGGTTCAGAACATGCCAATCGTATTTATCAAGTTATGAATATGGACTCAAAATTAACGGATATAAAGCTTCCATTTTTTCTACGCAAAGCAACAGACGAATTTCAGCATGAAACTGAAGAGCTTGGTGGAAAACCCTTTATCCATGCTGTAGGCGATGAAACAGAAATAAAGGTTGTGGAAGATACTTATTTTGGGCACACACTCATATCAGGAAATATAGGTACAGGCAAAACAACACTATTACGCTTGCTTAGCCTCAACGCTATACATATGGGTGCAAAAGTAAGTTCAGCTCGCTTCAATATAAATGGCCAACAAAATAAGATCAAAAAAAGCGACAAAACAAAAAATAACAGCAAAGTAATCGTCGTTATCGATCCAAAAAACGACACTGACTGGAAAGAGTCTATCAAGCAGGAAATGGAGCACTTAGGTTATGGCGATAGGTTTTTCAGTGTACACCCAGCTGCGCAAAGTGACTCTTGTCGTATACCGTTACTAAAGAACTTTGTACGCGTCTCAGAAATTGCTGACAGAGTAGCGCCACTCATGGGAACTTCAGGGGGCAGCAAAACCTTTGAAGACTTCGCCTATGAACAAATAACATTTGTAGCTGCAGGCATGGAGTACATTGGCACACCTATTCGCTTAACTTCCATTCAAAAAGCGTTGTCTTCAGGGAAAATACCTTTCTGTGAAAAAGTGTTGCGTGTGTTTTTTGAAAGGACACTAGGACCAGGATACGAAACAAAGCTGAATATGGCTGAGTACCTTAAAAAAGGTGTAGAGGCGTGGCAAGTAATGAGCGAATACTATAAAGCTCGTTTAAGCGAGTCGCATGAGAACGCGGCTATTTTAGGTATTATTCAATTAATCGAACATCCTTCTGAGCACTTTATAAAGATGATCACATCGTTACGCCCTGTATTAACGGCGCTAACGTCAAAGCCAATGGATGATTTGTTTTCCCCTATTGATGATCCCGAAAGTGAAGATAAGCGAAGAATAGTAGATTTAGATAACCTCATGGAAAAAGGGGGGTGTCTATATATAAGTTTAGATTCAATGACTGATAATAAAACAGCAGGTTTTTTAGCGCGTTTAATTATGGCTGAGATTGCTGCTGTGTCAGGTCGTCGTTATAACAATAACGACAAGAAAGCATCACGAGTTGCTGTTTTCTTAGATGAAGCACATGCTGCACTTGAAAATAATGACAGCTTATTAAATCTCCTTGCTGTTGGTCGCGCATCATCAATCGAGCTTTATCTTGCTACACAAACAATAAGCGACATTGCAGCTAAAACCGATGAGCCTACAGCCAACAGAGTTTTAGGTTTATGTAATAACTTCATTTCATTTAGAACAACTGATCCAAAGACCCAAGAGTATGTTGCTGCGCAATTTTCAAAGACAGCAATCACAAAAGTTCAAAATCAAAGTTCATCTGGTGCATCAAGTAGCGAAAGTATATTTGCCTTCAACTCTATGCATGGTGAGCGTTCAGCTAAAGAGATGGATGATTCATTTCCAATGGGCTTAATGGGCGATTTACCAAAACTTCAATACATAGCACGGTTAGCAGATGGCCGAAAACTTAAAATGAGGCTACCAATTGTAATTAACAGCTGCCCAGAGGAGCGAGCCAAATGGTTATAGATAAGTGGCGAATTGAAAACTTTAATGGTTTAACTGCGCAAAAAACATGGCTTTCACTGAATGACATTGAAAAGCAATCATCTAAGAATGAGATACGAGCACGACTAAGTGAAAAAAATCAGGATAAGTTTTTAAAGTTATGCAGTGATAATGAAGCAGTATTGGAATTGGCAAGAAACATAGCGCTGTATGTTGGTTTACAAAACAAGATATACAAAGAACACGTATTTAGCCTCATTATGAACGGCGTTATAGACAATCTTGAAAATACAAAAGTTGAAACTCTAATTCTGGCAGTATCCGAAAAGTTATACCCAATCATTTACGCAAAAGTGTCGGGCAGGCCAAAAGGCCAGCGATTGTCAGCCTCTGTAACGTGGGATTTTACGAATGAAAGTTTATATTCGTGGATTGAAAACAATAACTTTGAGTCAATTTCAACGACTGAACTTAACGTAAAGTTAGAGTACCTGCGCAAAGATGAAGTAGGACTACTCATTTTAAATAAATTCTTTGACGCTGAATCTATTTTAAAATTCATGCATGCAGTTAAAAATAAAACACTGACAAAGAAAGCGCAATTGGTTGATTCAATCGGTGAGTCAAATATTAAAATACAATTGTCGATGATAGATACCATCAACCCGGCAGTAGTAAAAATATGTAACAAAGTCAAAGAGTACATGGGCAACATTGATATATTCAATAGTGGCGCACCTACTTATATATCCATCATTACAACATCCTTGAGCGCGTATTACGCCAAGGCTGAGATACAAGGACAATCGGCTGCGTATTTGGTTTTTTGTGAATATATTTCTAATCAATTAACTCAATTATGTTGCATGGAAATTAAATGTGAAAGTGAGGTGTGGGATTGGACTAAAGAAAGCTTGTGCGCCTGGACAAAAAGGCACCCAAAAGACAATTTAATAACATTGCACACTCCAACTAAAAAGACGAATAAAAAACTATATTTAATTTTCAATTTATTGGTATTTAATCGCGTTGATTTAAGTATTTGGGGAGTGCCGGCCACAGGCAAAAGGCAGGCAATATTTTGGGGGGATGCAGTATGAAGACTGCAATTACAAGTAAGCATACACGTTTAGAAATATTATTACTGCTCTCCTCATTATCGGTGGCGGCTATGCTGCTCATGCTGCTACTAACTGAACCAGACGAATATAAAACGAATGTACTGCAAGAGTCATATCAGATTAAAGATGCGATTTCAGAGAATGATTGGAACGTATTGCATAACGAAACCCTCTTTTTACAAGATAAATGGGTAAATGGGAGTGGGCTATACAAATGGTTTTTATCAAAGTTGATGCCTGAAAAGGACACTGAATGGGATGGTGTCATAGGTAGTACATTCCAAGAAAGACTAGCAATAAACGGGCAGATACTAGCGTATCAAATCGCTTTGCGAATAATGATGTTTAAGTATTGGCTGTTTGTATCACTTCCACTTTGTTTAGCTTTAATTTACGGCTCTGTTAACAGACACAAAGCAAACGCATATAGATTTGGCGGGGCTAAACCTAATTTGGTGCGTTTATATATAAAGATCATTTGGATTTCATTCTGTTTATTTACATTTTTTATGTTAGCGCCGAATTTTGTAGGCGTAGTGCTGCCCTATTTCCCATTTATTTTTTTGATAGGTATTGCCCTATTGATTTCAGGAATAATCCGTAATTTCCATAAAGGTACAAGTTAAAATGATTACAAATTTACTAAGATAATTTAAAAGAAAAAAAGTTGAGAAGTTAGAGTTCCACCTGAAAATTTAACACAGGCCATATCAGAGTTAACATCTACAGTTGAATCTAAGTTAGGACCAGTAGCGAAGGCTTATTCATTTTCACAGGTTTTTAAAACATTCATTATATTTGGAGGCTTCTTAACGGCCATATTAATCAACTGTAAGACAGAGACATTAGAAATAAATAAGCCTAAGTATGTATCGCAAATAATGCTTGAGGGTGAGATGACTGATGCTGGTGGCGGCTCTGGCTACAATTTAGCGAAAGATTGAGGGTGCAAAGTCAAAAGGTTTCATAGATGGGATAAGTAGCACAATAGAAGTTGAAATTGAATTAATGGAGATGACAGAGACTAAAGATGCTAAGTCAGTTAGCGCTCAAGGTTTCAGCATTAGTCGCCTAATAGGTGGAATTCTATAAATGTATACCTTAGAGGTGCGATTTTAACCCTCTGTAAAATTTAAAATAAGCCAAATTAAAGGTAATAATGATTTTGCTGAGAAGGACTAGGAACACATTAATGTGCTCCTTTAAAATTAGCATAGCTTAGAGGGGCCATTTTAGTACGCTCTAAAATTTTAAAATGAATCAATTACAGTGAATAATCACTTTGAATTAAAACCACTCATTAATCGGAGATAACCATGAGTATAGCAATTGCAAACATCGACAACATGAATAACGTTGAGACATCTAAAAAAACTAAATACCTTCTATTAGCACTAGCTATAGCATGTGTAGTGTTTTCATCACTAGCACTTGCTGCAGGTAGTGGTACTGAATGGAACTCGATATATTCAACGTTTGATGGTTGGGTAAAAGGTATTCCGGGTAAAACAATTTCACTTTTAGCATTTGGTTACTCTGTTTATAACATTACTCAACAAAACTACACTATGGCTGCTGGTGCATTCCTTGGTGCAGTATTAATGGTAAATGCTGGTTCAGTATTAGATTTAATCTTTACTGCGGGTATCCCAGGCCTTTAATAAAAAATTTAGTTTCCCTCCTTAATATAAGGCTCATTTTGAGCCTTTTTTTTTGGTCTAAATAATTAGAGGTATCAAATACACCCTCTCTAATTTTATGCATTCGTTTTTATACGGTAAATAATAGCGAATACATTTTAATGAAGGACAAACCAATGTCAGACAATCCTTTTCAATACAGAATGCCAAAACGCATTAACGAGCCACTAACTCTCATACTGTGGCCAATGCACTACGTACTTATGCCGATCATGTGTTTTGGCTTTGGCATATTAATCAACAAACCAATGGAATTGCTTACTTTTGGTTTAATTTGGTTTTTCACATTGAAATACACAGAAGAGCGTTACTCACGAGGGTTTATTCTTCATTTCCTATGGTGGCATGGCGCTTTGCCTTTTTTGAAAAAAAGTAAATATATACCTGACCCATATAGTCGTGAATATTTTCAATAGGAACTCTTTAGATGAAAAGAAGTGAAAGCAAAATTTTAAAATCCGTTAGCGAGATTAAAAAAAATCAAACTAAAAACACAATTATTCAGTACGGTCTACTTGCCATTGCAGGGGTATTAGCTTGCGCATTGGCTTTTAAAGACACTGAAGTAATCGCCACGCCACCTAATTTCACACAACCTTTAGTCGTTGCAGGTAATGTAGCCAATAAAGAATATAAATTACGATGGGCAGTTGCGGCAGCGTCGATAGCAGGGAACTTATCGAAGGACAATGCTGATTTTGTATTGAATCAACTGGATAGCATGCTTTCACCTTACTTACGGCAGCAAATATTGCCATCACTAAAAAAAGAGGTCCAAATTTTAATAGCACGGGATGCAGAGCAAACATTTGTTATTAAAGACGCGATTTACGACCCAGTAAAGGACTTAGTTTGGATCTGGGGTGACAGGACTATCAAACTAAAAGCAACGGCCAATAATATCAACTTACCTCAAAGATGGACGTATGAGTTCAGAATTAAACCTTTCTCTGAACGTGCAGCTATTACGCATTTTAACTCATACAAAGGTCTGCCAAAGAACCGTGATGTTGAATATCTGGTTGAAGAAAACCCTATGTTAACTGCTGAGCTTAAAAAAGTCATAAGTGACGATTAAGGAATGAAAATGAAACTAATAAATAAAATAACAGCATCTATCTGTTTATCACTGAGCTTAATGCCGGCAGTCTATGCGCAAGACGAAGGGTTAGACATACCAATACAAACAAACTTTGGTAGAAAACCAATGAATGCAACACCGGCGGGTCAACCAGCTTACAACGGTGCCGCTGAATTGCGCGCTGCAACTAATAGCTTTGTACCTAGTGAAACTAATAGAGCAACGTCGAACGCTCCTGTAAGTAAAAGTAGTAATGAACCTGATTTCTTACAAAAGGTGAAACAAAGTTTTAAACCAGAACAATCGTACAATCTAAAGCCGGGAAGAAACATAGTTATTCCAGTCGGACAGGGTTTTAGTAATGCCATACGCACCAACTTTAGAAGTTTATCTGTTAAAACGAGTGCCAACGCAGAGCAAGCTTTACTTGAGGTTGAAGATGGCCACTTGTATGTGACGTTACGAACAATGCAACCAATTAGTTTATTACTATCTGAAGACGGTGTTATTGAATCTGAAATTTCTATCGTATTAGTACCAATGGCTTCACCACCAGCCATGGTAGATATTGATATAGATATGCCAGCTGAAATGACGTTAAAAGCGCTGAATCATTTTAACGAAATGGAAAAACAGAAAAAAATTGATAAAGCGACTCTTGAAGCGCAAAACGCACCGGTACTGCGTTCATCAAGTTATCAAAAGAGTATTGTTTCAATATTAAAACCGATAGCGCAAGGTAAGACACCTGCTGGATACTCAATAACAAACGATATACCAAATTACCTTAAACATCCGTGCCGTATAGCTATATATCATGAAGCGGGCCAGCGATTAAGTGGAAGCCAAGACTTTATTGATGTAGTTCTCGTACACAATGATAGTGATCGTGTTTACCAAGTACGTGAAGAAATGTGTCTAAATGATGGTGTTACATCGGTTGCGCTATATCCAAAGTCCTATTTACAACCTGGTGAAGAAACAGAGATTTATATTATTCGTAAACTGAAAAAGGCAAGTGCGGACTCATATGGTCAGACTAGACCACGCTTAACAATGGGGGCAGGTGAATGATGCAGGAAAAGATAAAAACCTATATTGAAGACAATCCATGGTTACGCAAGGGCATTCTTGGAGTCATATTTCTTGTTATTCTTTGGTTTGTAGGTGGATCACTGTTTACAGATGACACCATGAGTGAACAGCAAGTAGAGAGTCAATCCGTTACATCAATTCTGGGCCTATCCGACACACTAGGCACAATGGATCAACGCGAAGCAGAAGGTATTGTAGATGAAATGAAAGTACGTCTAGCCGATAAAGAGCGCGAGATGGAGGCTAAGTACAACAAAGACGCAGAAAACCTTGAGCAATTGAAACTTTCAATGCAGCAAATGCAAAATGAGATGTTTGAGCTGAAAAGGAAGAACGCTACGAACACAAAACCAATTGATATAAGCACTAAGCTGCCTAGCAAACAGTTTCAAGTACAAGGTGAGCCAGTCAGTTACAAAGCAGATCAGCAAAACCAAAATGTACTATATAGACCGCAAACTGAGATAATAACGCAATCACCGCAAATTAAAGGCAACGTTATTAGAACAATTACTCAACGCAGTATACGTGAAGTGCAGCGCTCTGGTGAAGTAACTATAAGTGATATTAAAGTTCAGCGTTTGACGAATGACAGTCAAAATGTAGACGATAGTCGTGAAGGACAAATTGCTAAAAGTAATGACGAAAGAAACCCGTCAGCAAAAGGGGATAAAGGTGAATTTACATTAGCAATGGGCTCAATATTATCGGGCACGTTAATTAATGGTGTTGCGGCGCCAACCAAAGTAGGTTCACAAGATACACCAATCCCTATTTTACTTCGTGTAAAACGCGAAGCGATTATGCCTAACTTTTTCTCACTCGATATACGTGAGTGTATGGTCCTTGGTGCAGGTATTGGTAACCTAGCAAGCGAACGTGTTGAAATCCGTGCAGAAGCAATTTCATGTATTACCAATGATGGCCAAGCCATTGAAAAATCATTAACGGCTTATGCTGTGTCTAGTTCAGATGGTTTAACCGGTATACGTGGCACGGTAATCGAGCGTAGTGGTAAAGCGATAGGTAACTCTATCAAAGCAGGCTTTTTGTCAGGTTTTGCAAGTGCAGCTGCCCCGCAGCAAGTACCTTCGATTAATACTGAGCTTTCTGCATCAACAGTATGGCAAAGCCAAAACCTAAACCAGTACGCTGGAGCAGGCATAATGGAAGGTGCAAGTAGCGCAATGGAGCGTGTAGCTTCATATTACTTAGCAATTGCTGAGGCTATGTGGCCTGTTATAGAGATTCCAGCAGGTATTGAAGTAGATTTCTTAGTTCAGAAGGGAATGACCTTACAATTGAACCAAGACGATATTAAGGACCTAAAATAATGGCCGGTTATTTAGCAAAACTAATTTTAGCCTCCAGCATTGCTATTTTATTATTGGTAAGCGTTAAAACTTACCAACAGACAAAACAAATAGCTCAGCTGCAGCAACAAGTAAGCAAAAAACCATCTCAAGTGATCGCCTTAAATGGTAAGCGATTAATTGATAAGTTTATGCGTGATGGAAACACACAAGCGGAGTCAATGGAGGCTTTCGCGCTATTAATAAAAATGATGGAGGATGAGGGAGTATTAATTATTGATAGTAACCAAACAATAACTGCGCCTACAGACAAGCAATTTAAAGATCTGCGCGTAAGCGATATAAACGCAATGGCTAAAGATAAAGGTATAAATATAGTTAAGTTTCGGGATGAAATAATTGAACAAGCAAAGAAGGAAGCGGACAAAATGATAAAAGAGTTAGAAGCACTACAAAGGTAGATTTAAAAAGGCCAAATACCCAACGGAGAGTAGTGTTGGATACTCGGCCTAACCCTTGAGAGACATAATACGTATTTCGATATTTTAGGCTACTGATTAGAAAAGGGTACAAATGAGCATAAAAAAGTGATCATCATTTGTGAATTATCTTGATCTAACTATTTAAGCGAAGTATCCTTTGCCCGAATTTCGATAAATAATTGAATAATTAACATATAGTTAAGGCTAAGCACAACGAAGAAATAACAAAAAAATAACATTGCTAAGCAATAGAAAAACAAAACCGACATAAAAGTCGGTTCTAGAAAGGTTTTATATTTATGTAATGTTGTAAGCAACCAGCGCCAACTGGTAAGTCCCACGTAACTCAGGACAGCTTATAACTACATAAAAATAAGGTCAAGGGCTTTTTTGGCTAAAATTTAAGTTATAAGTGTTTTTTTATGAAAATTACTCTATCTGATCGTAGTGTCATCCCATGAGCGACACTGCAATAACGGGTCGCTCTGTGCATAGGCATTTGACTCCGCATTTCGATTTTAAAGCTAAAAATCCAATTGCGAAGCTCCTTGTTGCTCGCATTGAAATGCATGATTTCAAACTAAATACGTTCTTAAACAAAGCGCGATACGCTGGTGGCATTGTAAATCTTGGTTTCAGTAACCTCGTACTCGCGGCGCGAACTAACCGTATGCGAATAGAAAGAGAGCAAACCCTTCGCGAAACGATGAAGGCGTTAGTTTACTGCGCCTCATACAAACCCTATTCAGATTCACTATTTGAAATTAAAATGTCCATTAAAGCTTTGGCCAAAATGGTTAATCAACTTCACATATCAGGGCCAACAGCCAAATACCGCCATGGCCGTGAAAACTACAACCCTGTAATTAATGCATTAAAGGATTTAGCTGCTGCAGGATTGGTCATGCTACAACAGAATTACAGCGTTAAACTAAAGCGCTATCAAAGTATGCGTATCTTCATCACCCCTGAGTTGTTCACATCCCTTGGTATCAATAAAAAAACCGTTAAAAAGCTTATAAACTCACAAAATAAGCACGATATTAAAAATGGATTTGATGTAAATAAATCAAATAGAATAGAGCATTTACGCGCGCAAAATAATGCGGCCATACAAGAACACGACAGCCATAGCTTAAAAGCATTTAAGGCCCGCCTTAAAAATGAATTCAATGTTCCTGACGATATACGCGAGATGAAAGAAAAGGTAACGTCGCTGATTAAAAAGAAACAAAAGGAAGTTGGGAGCGAACAAAAACCAGGGGCCAATCCACAACAGGTGTTTAACCGGTTAGTTGTAAAATTGAATGTGCCTGCGTTTAAAGTTTATGAATTAGAAGAAAACATAAAGCAAGAACATCCCTATATTGAGAAAGCCTCCCCCCCTTACTACGAGCTGTTAATAACATTACTAAAAGAAAGTCACCTATAACCAATTAGGTGAAAGCACACGGCTGCCCAGCCATCAATGACCCATCAAAAAACACCCGATTTCAGAAAAAACCAACCCATAAATACGAGTTTAATTATTTCTTAATGATACTAAAGTTGAGTGCTATTATTTTTGAACAATTAATTGGGGGATTTTTTAACACACATACTTAAATAAATTTATTAGAGCTGGTTTTTAAGCCCAGCATCTAATTTAACTGTTAAAACTATTCACTATCATTAATAGACATCACTACTAGATTATCTGGATCTGAATAGTAATTTGAAGGTAAAGTACCATCAAACTCTAACAGAAAATCGACATCGTCAGAATTAACACTGTTATCTTGATTGGATAATAGAACACCAGATTCACGCATTTGCTCATCAGTTGCAGTATCAGCAAACATTGATGAGCTAGTAGTAATCAAGAAAAACACACCCATTAAAATTACGAAGAAAATAATCATTGAGTTCTCCTAGTGAACTGTTGGTTTAGTAAAGCGTTCAGACTTAGCTTTAATTGATTTGATTAATTCTTGGCTAGACCCTTTAGTTAAACCAAGTTGCTTTTGCGCCTCAAGTAAACGTTTGTTGAAAAGTGATTCCATTATATTAAAAGCCAGTTGTGAGTTGATGAAATAATAGTATCAACATTCAATATTTGGGCTACTGATTGGAAAACAGTTACTGAAAGGGTTTCTGGTAAGTATTCGGTTACCCATAGTCGAAATACTATTTGGTCCACTGAGCTATGTTGACAAGCTTATTGAGTTATATATTGAAATAGGGCGTAATCTTGATTATTGAAAATGCTGGAAAAGAATACCAGGCAAGGACATACACATTAATGCACTGATATTAGTCAATGAAAGTATAGTATCGAGATAGGCAAAAAAAATGCGCTGAACAGCGCATTTGATTACATTGAGTGGTAGATGTTATTTATTAAACTCTAATTTACGCTTCAGCGCGTTAAAGCCTTTTAAAGCATTAAAGGTAATTGCTTTGCGGATCGGCAGTGAAAAAGACATTAACGGTAAACTTAATTCATTGTTTTTGTTTAAGTAGTGCAGCTTAGCACCCAATAGATAATTGAAAACTATGTATATATCTTGATGATAAGCATCTGTCTTAGAACAATAAATTACCCGGTGAAAGATAGAGCTTTTATTATCAACAGAATGGTGTGCATCACGGACATTAAAAACATTAACTGGTTCGCCACAGCACTCACATGAAGTGGGTCTAGCTATTCGTACCTGAACACCATTAGCACATGCAAAACCTATGTTAGCGCTTCTGTTACTTTGGAACGATTCTTTGATTGGTTGAGCTATCAAGCTCTCAACTTTACTCTGTACTTTTTCCATTCTAATTCTCTTGTAATACTTACTGGTAACTCGTTGTTGCAGAATAATTTTAACTTAATAATCAGGAAGTGAAAGTGTGATTCGCTTCATCAATTGTAAAACAACGATACTGGCTGAAAGTGTATAATAGCGTGCACTTATATTTAGTCGTCATAATCAAGGGCTCGTGACATAACAAAACCAGCAGTGCCATCATGCACCACCTGGGCCCAACCCCAATCATCCAAACCTATTAAAGTAACCTCATCACCAGCATCTAAGCTACCGATAACATTGCTTTGTGGGTGTGCATTATCTCTAAAGTTAACAGGTCGAGTAATAACTGCAACGACCTTTTGAATATTTCGATCCATTGGCTGAACTTTAACCTCTTCATCGATTTCAATGTCATTCTGTAACTCTAAAACATCATTTTTACTGGTTTCAGTTTCGCTCTGTGACTTTATATCAATCAAGTCAGTTTCAATGGCAACAGGGGCAGGAGTGGCCATTGGTCGAATATCTTCATTGACTTGCGCAGCATTTAATAAAGATTGCTCTGCAAAGCCATAAACACCTAGTTCATCTTCAACAACAAACACACTGCCGTTATGAAGTTCATCTACAACATTGAAACGTGCGCCACCCATAACTAGGACTGGGGGAAGTGCGTTATCCTGCACGATTGACGCGACATAAATATCTTTTTCGGTCGTTATTACTTTTTTTGAATCAAGTATTAAGTTTTTGTAAGGTAATGCTCCATCGACATCATTTGAAATTGCCTGTGTTAGTAGTGGCCACGCCTTGCTGTACGACTTGTAATGATTGATGTAAAACTTAGCCAGGGTGAACGATGCGTTATTGTCGCCCTCTGAATGCAACTTATTCAGAATTGATTCTATGAAAGGGTAATCTGCACTGATGAATGTTCCTCTGTCATAGAGTGATACTAAATCAGTCATGGCGTCTTTATTACCATGTTTGGCAGCGACTTTAAGCCACAAAATAGCAGGAGAGGCATCATTCAACGGTTGTTCTGTATCAAGTTTTAATAATTCTGAGGCGTAGATGTATTGCGCGGAATCATTTCCCGCTTGAGCGGCTGCGATAAGCGCTTTTTCAGCTTGTTTTGTTTTCCCTTCACGCTTTTCTAAAATGTATAGATTTAGGTAGCCAAGTGCATCCCCTTTTTCACCTGCTTGAGAATACAAATTTCGCGCTTCAATCAAGTCATTTTGCTGCTCTTTAATATAGGCCATGTTGACTAACGACTTAACATACCCATTATTAGCTGCATCTTGGTAAGCGATATAGGCTTTTTCTAAGTCTACCTGACCGAAAACACCTTTTTCATACAACACGCCCACCATGAATTGTGCTTTTGGGTTACCTGATCTAGCTGCGCGTAGTATTAATTCAGACCCTTTTTCGGTTAAATCACCCGCGACACTCACTTGCTTTGTTAGCATTAACTGGCCAAGCAAAAGTTGGGCTGAAGTATCACCCACACTGGCTTTTTGCTGTAAGTCAGTGATTTCGTTTTGCTCAATACTCAGTGCGCTAAATGAGATTGCAGCCAGTAGGCTCGTGTAGATTAACTTCTTTAACATTATTTACTCCGCTTATGAGATGTATAAGCGTATTAAAACGTTTTTAATCTAGGAAGTTAAAAAATAGAGATACCTAAAAAGGGGTGTGTAAATTTAAATGTTTGATATTTGATATTTGATATTTGATATGGAATAGATGGGGAAATGGCGCACCAGTGGAGAGTAACCAATTCAAAACTGGCGCGACACCAAAACTAAAAGTTTTTTCTGCTCAAACCCTAGAGCAGATTTTCATTTTACACAACATTCCTTTTAATTCAATGTGAAAAATGAGTATTTCAACACAAGAACAAGGATAATTATTCTGTTTATAAATAATCCTTGTTCGCCAGCATCTTATTAGGGGGGAAACTTATAAGAGAATGATACAGGACTAAATTCGGGTCGCCGGTAGGTATTAGAAAAAAGAGTGCTCAGTGGCACTCTTTGATGGTTTTACTCAAATTCTGAGTTAGGTGCAAAGCCTTCCCCATGCATTGCCTGATATTGATTGCTAGGTCTTGGGGCGCTCTTGTGTGGTTCTTGTTGCTGAACTCCCGCGCTTTTCTGTTGAGATTGGTTATGAGTAGTGGGTGCAGGTTTATTATCTTGGTGTTGATCGTCAAGTTCGTTTGCATTGTTATCGGTGTAAGCATGATCTTTCTTTTTACCATCTAAAAACTTGATAGTGTGGCCTTTAATATTTTTATGATAAATTTTACCTTTCACTGAATTATTCTCAATAGAAGTGCTTTGCTCACCGAGTACAAACACCAAACTCCCTTTTTTTAGGTATGTATTTATATTTTCTGCCACTGAACCTGTAAAAAAAACATCATGGCTTTCAGTTTTTTTCTTATTCTCACCATCGCTTTTGTAATATGTATTTGTACCGATACGAATATTAACGATAGCTGTACGTTGCGCTGTATAACGAAGAATCGGGTCTTGGAATAAGTTACCTAGAACTAGCATTTGATTGAACATAATAAAATTCTCTATAAAGTTTATTGGTGTATTTGGTTATTAAAGCATCATTTACATTTCTGGCTACTAAGCTAGATTTACCCTCTGGCCTTTTTATAATTCTGGAATGTGGCTGATTTCATTTCTGCATTCAATAGACAGCGTTCTGCTATGAAATAAAGGCTAATAAGCAATAATGCATATTTAACGCTCTCTTTAAATACAGCAAAAACATACTGAGTTTCGTTGATAGCGACATTTGCATCTGTTTCAATATGAACTGGGGGAAGGATAGATAACCAAATAAACATAATTGACGCTGTTAAGATGATCGTAAAGCAGGTTGCAGTAATAAAAAACCTTACAAATCTATATATGTAATTTAAAATACTCATTCGTTTCTCTCTCGAAGTACAAAATAATTAAACGTAGTTTTACCTTTATTGAGTGAAAGTGAAAAAAATAGAGAGGGTCAAAACACCCTCTGTAAATTTATCCCACCAACTCAAAACGAGTTTGACTTAGCTCAGAGAAATCATAATAGGTTGAGTAGTTGCCTTCTGGCTTTGCTGTGCCCTCGATAGAAGCTTTAGTAATAAGCGCATCATCATGCAAATAAATACCCTGTAGGCCATTTAATTTAGCGGTCGTTATATTTGAAACATCATGAGCAAAGAGATCTGCAGGATGGCCATTAAGCATGTAATCACGCCCTCGAAGTAATACATGATTTATTAAACCTTCCGCAATGGCGCTATGTGTTATATAGCTAGTTGTATGCCTAAGCTTTAAATAAGAGCCTATAAAGTAATAGAGTGAAGGTACATTGTAGTTATCTCTTGCCTCATACCCACTTGTGCAAATACTGATTGAAGAACTCACACTCAACCCAAAGTCTGTACCAAAGAACTGAGTCGCTTTCTCTAAAAATGTTTCATCTTTGCGTACTGAAAAAGAAGATAATTGCTTTGTTACTGGGTCTGGACACATTGAGTCAGCGAGTATATTGATAGCTGCCGATGCTTGAGTGATTATGCTGATAATGTAATCTTTATCACTTAACGATACCGCTTTTCTAAATTCACTGCGTTCACTTACGCTTTTGGCCACTACCTTTAATTCTGCCAGCGCATTTAATGACTCGCGTTCCACCAGCTCACTCACGAAAGGGAATTGCTCAAAGCGATGGTTATTATTCAAGATCAACTTCATAAAGTCTCTATGCAGTAAGATATTAGCCAATTGCAGGAGTGATATTTTCATTTCTTTTGGTGTTTTAATGGCAAGCATTGGGTAATCCTCTATTGATAGCTGGTGGTTGAAATATCGCTTACAAAAGCCATGAACGAATTGCTTTTGTATTCACAACCCTCAAAAGTGACTGCACTAGGAAGCTTACCTAAAACATGAAAATAGCTACGCGCTTTACGTCTAATGTGGCAAATTGCATTTTTAGGTATAGGGTCGCTTATGTCGCCTTCACGTAAATTAGCTTTAATGCGTAGAAAATTAATTTGAAGTTTCTGCTCAACCGCTTTAGCTTTTGTATAAAGCGCGCTTAGTTCAGGGTACATTTTCAACAGGGCGGTACTGTGACGATGTTCTAGCGGTATGCGACTCTTAGCATGTAATCGAACTTTCATGCTTGTACGCTTTGCGTCAGCGACTTCATTGTGTAAGTCTGGAATGGTTTTAATACGAGCACGGCGCTCTTGGTAAGTATCTATTTTCATAATGACAAACCTAACTAGATTGAATATGAGTTAAGTTTGCCAGAATAAGATAATCGCGCTACTGATTGGGAATGGGCTAAATTAAGATGCAGAACACCTACAGAAATGGATTTAGAAATTACTGAGTGAAAATGATTCTAAATAAATCTCTTGCGTACCAAACTTTGAAACCGCCTCTTTTGCCGCCAGTTCCAGAGCATAACCAACACATTCCCCTTGAGTATTAACTGTTTTACGAATATCTTTGCCACTTTGTTTACAGATGAAAATAAAACTATAACTTTTCATTTCATTGTGTGCTCCCTTCATCACCAAATTAAGTGCGCTTATCAGTGAAGCCAAACATTGTCCAGATTTCTGGGGCGATTGGCAAGGCATTCACAGTAAAAGATTTTAAATCAACTAAAGCGCCATGCGCCCTAATTTCACCTTCACGGACTAACTGCCAAAATAGCTGCGTCATTTGCAATGCTATTGCATTATTTATACCGAGCGTTTGTGATCTCATTGCTTCAACATGCGAACAACTTTCGGTCGCAATATACTCCTGTGTTTTAAGCTGATCTGCATATAAGTCAAAAACAGAAGGTAAGCGACTGTATGGTAGGTCTTCTCTCTGTTCATACGTACCAAGCACTACTTGCCCATCTGCCCTGCTGTTCCCACCATCAATCCATAAAACTTCGCTGTTTAGCCGCTTTTCTAAATGCTCACCCACGGTGACACGCGCAATTGGATTATCGACACATGTAAAAACTACACAGTTATTGGGAATATACTTGCCTATATTTTCGGGAGTTATTCGTTTAACTACGTACTTCCACTTTAAGTTACCAAACGTATTAAAGCGTTCAATGAGTGTCTTTGCTTTTGATAAACCGAGATCAAAATGGTAGAACGACTGCCTCCCTAGATTAGTGGGACTAACTACATCATCGTCAATTAACGTTACGTCTAGGCCAGCACTACCTAATTCCATTAATGTGTAATTAATTTTGAAAATTTGGCTTATTAACTCAGAACCAGTACCACCAGCACCAATAATTACAACTTTAGTTTTTTTGTTTTGAAATTCATTATCCGTTAGCCATTGCGGTGATTTATACATTTTATACTCCTTGAGTTAATGTTTTAAAAGACACGGTAGACAATACAAGTTCACTCGCTTTAGGTTCGCGATTTTCTTTTTCAAACTTCTTCCATAAAGCAACATGCCCCGCTGTTGTCACATCCTTTTTACTCTTAAAGGTTTTAGGGTTATTTATGTGGCTAAAATTGGTATCAAATAACGCTGATTCACACGCATTACGTATTTGCTTGCTATCTGATTGAACGTCATCAGGCAATGTCGCAGAGCCTAAGCAGAGTGAGCCATTGAGACTTACATTCATCAATGGTGCGTTATAGAGTTTCGTTTCGAAGGTTGGGCGAGATTTTGATTTACAGCTAAACACTCTTAACGTTCGGGCATTACGATTTAGGGAAAAAACAAAAGGTGGCGTGTGAACTTTCAGTGAAAATTTATTTTCACTAGCTACAAACCAAAGCGCTCTTTTTTGAGCGGGTACATACCAGATTAATTGATTGTCACTTGAATACAAAATGTCTGTATCTATCCAGTTACATTCGCTTTCTATAGGCTCGTCTTTCAAGCTGGCGAGTGCTTTTACTGCTTGAGCAATGTCGATGAATTTACCATCTTTGATTTTGTTATTCGCATCAATGTCATGGTAAGTAATATAGGTAGATGACTCATACTGATTTACAACTATGGCACAATGGCCTTTCATGCCACCAATTTCTTCGATATTGGTGATTTGCTTTATATAATCATCAGAACTATTTTGTGCAAACATTCTATTCGCTCCTATATTTAATATAGGTTCATAATAAAATATTTGAAAATTCAGGCTACCGAACGGGAATACACAAACTAAAAATTAAATTGCTTTGCGCGCTCACTAAGGAAAGATAAAAAGTTCATACAATACGAATTAATCAACGTGTTTTTTACGGTAGTTATATTGCTGTCTGTCAGTGATATTTTATAGCTTAATGTTAGCTCGTCTACTTCATAAGCATGATTGTAAACATCGTCAATCACACTGTAGGCAGCTTCATTATCGCTAGTCATGTAATCAGTTAAAACGAAGGTTCTAAGTCCAATATGATCTTCATTAGCTATTTCTAAGTAACCATTGTCAGTTGCTTTACTGGCAACATCATAAATTGCTTTCAGTATTTTAGCAGAACTTGCCTTTTTGTTGTTAAGCTTTGAAAACATATCAGGGTCTTGAAACCTTGATGCTAAATAGCTAAAACTGGCGATTCTAGTCAGCATTTGATGGAAAAAAGTCACCAGAGACTCCAATTCACAGTCTATGTTTATACGGCTGTTAGCAAGTTCATCTACATAACCTTCATCACACGCCATCAATCGCTCTGCATCCAAGTCATTAAAGTTCATTAAAAGCAACTCAGATATTTCAATATCATATTCTTTTTGAATACGTGCCAGCAAAGGTAACGCTAACTTAACCCACGCAGTTTGGTCTTGTAATTCGTCTAAATCTAACTTGCTCGATAGCAGCTTATTAACTTGTGCGATTATTTTGGTGTCCGTGATTGGATCACAACTTTCCATGTGGTTGTAATAAGATGCATTATGACCTTGATCGAATAAGTTACCCTTGCATAATAATGACACTAAGGCACTGGCGGCTTTAGAGTTAGAGCGAAAACTATCAATGTTAACAATCAAACACCCTTCAATATTAGGTGTCTCAAATACAAGTTCAGAATTGTTGTAAGTAAAGTCAAAATCAGGGCTAAATTGAGCGTCAAATTCCTCAATTAGCTCACTTGGCACACCACCAGCAATCAAGTCTTTTTTAGCAGTGTGTACATGCGGCATAAGCTGCTCAATAAGCTTAACGGGTACGTTAGCAAGCAAGTTACGAACAAGATTAATTGATTCTTTTGCTTCATCAATCGTTGTCGGACGTAGATTGGGAAGTTGATTTGGGTGAATCAGATTAAAATCAATAGCATTAATAATAACACCAGAATATTTTTCAATAAAGTCAGAGGCTTGGCTTAAATAGTAACTGTCATTTAATGAATTAAAGTAATTAGAGTTTTCATAAACAAGCGTTTCACCAGTAAGGCTAACTAATGGGTTAGTTACATTAATGGCGGTGCAAACATTCTTAATACGTTTATTGGCGCGTGTATCTTTTTTAATTTTTGTTTCAAAACCACAACCTTTGATGAATCGCATGTTTTGTATTCCTTCTTAAATTTAATGCTTGCACTTGGCTTACTAGCTTTTGGTTTTACTGAGTTATCACTGTGTTCAGTTTTGTTAAGCTCAATCAAATAATCTAAATTTGATTGAGCTTGCGGTGTTACCCGTTCGTTTTGCATGGCGGTAACTCCACTTCGTAAAGAATTGAGCCATCTGATTGCGGTATCCCATCTACTTCGAGAATATGTGTGAAGCGAAACATAGGGAAATTAATCATTAATTGGTCAACATTTTCTTGTAGAGAACCATTTGGTAAAGGTGCATCAATCTCACGCGCACCCACTTTGAAAATTCTTTTTAGTTTATTCATTTTTTTGTTCCTTACTTACTAATTAAAATTAAATGCTGACAATATCATCGAAATCATTAAATAAATCGTGTTCAACTGCTGGTGGCTCTTGAACTACAACAGGTGCTTGTGCTGGTTCATTTTCAACTACTGTAGTAGCTGGTGTGGTTGCAGTATTAGGCTTATTATTTTCTTTAGGCGCTACGGCAGTGGCTTTGTTGGCTTCAACGGCTTTAGTTGCGCTATTTAAGGCATCTATAAAGCTTGAGTTATTCATATTTGAGTTTGCTTGCTCTAATGGAGTGCCAGCACTATGCAAAAAGTCATTTAATTGCGTTTCTATGCTTTCAGGTGTGCCTGTCATAACCCAAGGGGTTGATAGGGCTGCACGAAGGTTAAAATGGCTCTCAGCGTTAGCCTTACCATCTTCTAATATGTCAGATTTACCAGACTTGCTTAATGCTGCTAACTTAGGAGTGAAAACGATAGCAAGCTCAGTGTCGTTTTTTGAAGTAACGTTAATTGCTACTCCCGCTAATGTCGCGCTATCAATGATTTTTTTAAGAGTGTTCAACATGGTTATCTCGTTTAGTTAGTATCTATGTTTTAAGTGTCTACATAGTAAAACAAACGAAAAAAACCGCTACTGATCAGGAAATAGCGGTTTGGGTTGGGAAGTTATGTAAAAAGGGATTAGCGTTTAAGTAGTGTCAATAACGCTGGTGGCGCGTACTTCTGCCAGTTAAATTTAGTGCCTAAAATTGATTTAATGAAATCGTTTTTTTTGGCCGAGTGCATTGTTTTAAAGCTGTCCTCTGCCTGTTCATTGGCGGCCTGTGCAAAGCCACTACCAGAGCATAGTTGTTTAAGCCCCTCAATCGTGTAGCTTGAAATATTCTCTTTACTCGGTTGCCATTCTTGCACTGCTTTATCAGCAAGCCCATCAATGCTTTGAAATGCTAATTCATAAAATTGGAATGCATTTGCATTATCAGCGCCATCACTTGTTAATATAAAATTAGTAATAGATTTTGAAAGTTCATCCAAAATTTCTTTTTTAGTTTTGGTTGAAGCAAGTTCAGCAGCGATTTTACCAACATTATTAAACCCTCTTTGTTTAGAGTGTGCGCTGGTTACACATGCAACAGCAAGGCTTAATCTAAATAGTTCGTTATCTTTTAACTCATTACGTGCAAAGTCCACCAGCTCCTTTTTATGAGACTCAATGACCACGTTTGAAGGTTGGCAAGCAACAGGCTCAACAGTTCCCAGTGTTTCGACAGGCGCACTAGTTGTTTCTGCATCCGCTTCATTAATAATACCTTTATTGTCGCTCTCGGATTTCGGAATACTTTTTTGAATTTTTTTCGTTTTTGCTTTTTTAGCTTTAGCGAGTGCCGCAACACACTTATCATTGCAGTCAACATCAATACACTGACTTTCAATAACAGTGCCTTCATGTGCTGGGCGGTCATCAAGTATACTGATGCGCTTAGAGCAAAGGGCGCAACCGCTAGTGAATTGTTCTTCACCCACGGTAGTTGTATCAACTTTTCGTCTATCGGCTGGATTAGACTCACTAAAAAATAAAACTTTACCGTATTTTTCTTCTAATTTATTTTTTTGGTCACTTAAATATGCCTGTGTCTTGTTTCGGTAGCATGTGCCAAACGAACAGGTAGAGCTTTGTTCATCACCTAAATCGAACAAACCCACTTGGCGCTCGCTGTTATGCTTACATGAGTTACAATCTGTTTTATCAAACTTGGCCGTACCTAATGGCAACTGAACTTTAGTTGCTCGTTGCTTTAACTCAGCGACAGTCAATTTCTCATCAATAACACGTTTTAATGTGCCGATTTGAATTTTCTCTGGCAGGATAGATAAAATCAAAGCATGACCTGCTTTAATCTTGCCTTGGTCTAGCGCGTCCAATACTTGATCACAACAATGAACAAGCTCAAGTCGTTCGTTTAGCTTTTTAACACTCCACATAAGGCGCTTGGCTGCACTTTCTCTATCGCCATTAAAAAAGCTTAACCAGCGTTTTGACGCTTGAATTTGGCTAACAAAGTCTAAGTCCTGACGAACTGTATTTTCGCAAAGGTGCTGCTCCATAGCTTCACGGTCTGTAAGCTCTTTATGCTCAACATCAATTGATTCTAAGCCGTTACTGATAGCCGCTGAAACGCGTCTGTGGCCAACAACGATTTCAAGCTCACCTTCACTGTTTGTGCGTACTACAGGTTTTTGAATGATGCCAATATTACGAATTGACTCACACAGCTCGTTAAAGGCCTGTTTATCGTTTTTTCTTCGTGTGTTACCCCCTTTAAACTCTTTTAGTTCAGCAGGGTTAACAGTGATGCTACGTGAAGCAATAGACGCATTTGGCGTAGTAGCTTCGGTTTCATTTTTATCAGTTACAGTATTCATTAATAATCTTCCCAAGACTTAATAAGTTATAAGTATGCTAACCAATTTCGATTTTCTGGCTATTGATCAGGTTCGCAGTGGTAGCACTATCATGCGGCTGGTTTCATCTTCACCTTGGATAACAAGATATTTATCTTTCGGGTGTTGTCCAATTCGCGCAACTTTGCTTGTTACGTTAGCCACGGCTTGCATTAAGAAGTTTAAATTTACAGATAGCGCATTTTCAGGTTTAAAAGTCACCTTTGATTTAAGGTAGTCCTCACCAAGCGTTTTCCCGCCTTGCACTGTGCGTAAATGTGTTTCTTGTGTTTCATCGTCAATCAATAACTCTATAGCGGGTAGACGCTTATCAATGGCCGCAGATAAACGCCCCAATGCATCAGCCATATCTTTTTGTTCTAAATCCATCAACCAATCTGGTTCATTTAAAAATAATTCGGATAAGTCAGGGAATTTATTATCAAGTAACTGAGAGCGAATAAGTGTACTTTTGAAGGTGATTTCACATGAATTGGTATCGCAACGTAGGCGTACTAACTCACTTGCATCACTTACTTTTAGCCCTTGAATCATATCAATTAACTTAGTGGGGATAACGATATTGAAATCATTCTTAGAATTTGTAACATCAAGCTTATTATCGTAAACACGGTATCCATCGGTAGCTGTTAAAGAAATCGCTTTTGCTGAACAGTCTAGCTTTATATTTACACCATTTAGGGCAGGTCTTGTGCTGTTGTTGACCGCCACTGAGCCACGCGCTTGCACAAGTACGTCTTGAAGTCGCTTTAGGGGGATAGTCAATACTGAATGTTCAGCGTATAACTTTGGTGGTGCTGGGTACGCGCTAGGGTCTGCGGTATCAATTTTCATTTTTGAACGTTTAGCAGTAATTAACCCTCCATTTTCGCTAAAATCATCCCATGAGATTTTTACAGGCTCGTTTGCATCAAAAGACGTATAAGCACTAACAATAGATAAAAGCTTTTCACCTGAAAGTAAAACCTCTTTATCTTCACCCAACATATCTATATCGCTTTCAAAATTTTCTATTCTACGCGCCATAGACTGCCCACCATTTGAAGCACTCGCGTAAGCGGCAAGCTTGCCACCTTTGTTCGTAATAAGAATGCGAGCGAACTCAAGTACACCGTTACTCTTTTTGTTAGAGCAAGCAAGGCGAGCGATAGGGTTTAAGATTGATATAAAGTCTGCACAGGGTAATTTAATAAAAGACATAAGGGCTACTCTCCGTAAAAGTTAAATAAATAATACGTTTATTTGAAATCCTGACTACTGAACGGGAATTAGGTTGAAGCCCACGTAAATAAAGGGGTTAGCTAGTGTGGATAAAAGTAATAGCGTGAAAGAGTCAATAAGTCCAAGCGTATTAGATGATCGGGTTTTTAAATTCACAGATTAATTTTAAAAGGTTTAACAACCGAAAAGACATGGGGTTACAGGGTGTAATTGGGTGATCGGTTTTTTAAATTCACAGATTAATTTTAAAAATGAATATTTAAATAATTAGAGAGGCACTTTATACCCTCTGTAATTTTAGCCAAGCAACTTATAGGGTGTAAAAATAGACCTAATCAAATTAGATAGGCCTTAATTATGAAGTTAAATATGAAGAATATGGTAACGCTTGCATTAAGCGTTACATTTTCGTTAGCAGCGAATGCTGAAGGCGTAAAAGTTGAAAAAAGCCAAGCAGAAATCGTACTGCAAGCCGCGATAGACAACTTTACAAAGCTTGTACCAATTCCAATTGTCGCAATTGAAGAATCACCACTTCCAAATATGGTGCAAGTTGTTACCGAAAAAGGCGTGTTTTATGCCACCAAAGATGGAAAATATATTGTTGCTGGCAATGTTCATGAAGCTAAAGAAGGCCTTCCTAATTTAACTAAAGCGCGTTTAGCAAAAGAAAATGGAAAGAAAATTGCTGAATTAAAAGATAGCTTTATTACATACAAGGCTGAAAACGAAACTAGTGAAATAGTCGTTTTCTACGATACCTCATGCGCGTACTGCACAAAATTTCATAATGAAGTAGAAGACTTCAACCAAGCGGGTGTAACTGTCCACTATGCAGCATGGCCAAGACAAGGCGTATACAACCAACAAAATAAAACGCAGTACACTGGTGCTTATTACAAATTAGAGAATGTGTGGTGTGCCGAAAACCCTAAAGCGGCCTTAGATGCCGCAGCACATAGAGCGAACGTGCCAAGAAGTACGTGCGAAAATACAATCCCTGAGCAATTTGCACTGGGATTAAGTTTAGGTGTAAGTGGAACGCCTGCCATTTTCTCAATTGATGGGCAGCTAGTGCAACGAGGATATGCGCCAGTTGATGTTCTAATTAAAAATCTGAAAGGCGTTAACTAAATGAAATTACTAACCCTCCCCATTATTGCGGCACTTCTAAGCAGTTCTGTTTTTGCAGAAGAAAAAGTAAATAAGGATGAAGTTAAATTACCTTTACCGTCACGCACTGAATTTGCAGAACAAACAAAACGTGACCTTGGAAAGTACGGTGCTGTAAACGCTATTCAAGAGCTGCCGGTCTCACGCTTGTATTTTGTCGAAGCTGAAAGTGGAAGTTATATAATAAGTTCTGACGGTCGTTTTGCTATTGAGGGAGCGATAAAAGACGTATGGCATAGAAAAACACTCAAAACTGTGGACGATGTGCGCGATACATTGCGCATGCCTTTATCTGAAATGAAATTCGACTTTCAAAAAGACCTAGCTTCACTTGTTCTTGGCAATCCTGATATACCGCGCCAAGGGGTTATTTTCGGTGATCCAACAGCTAAACATACCCAAGAATTTGTAGCAAAGATTAACGCTAACAAAGAAAAATACCATTTCGTATTTGTCATGATGCCGCTGATTGGTGGAGAGGATGCAGTAAAGCGCAGCATGAGCATTCTGTGTGCACCAGATAGAGAGCTTGCAATAGAAGATTTAGCTAACAACACAAGCAAATCATTCTTGGACACAAATGAAGGCTGCCCTGACCAGAATTTAATGTTTACTGTTTATATGCAGGAAATTTTTAAAATCACCAATTTACCGCATGTTGTACGAGAAGATGGCCTTGTGTCGAAAGGCGCACCTGTTGAATTAGATAAATGGTTGGGATCATTATGATTAAAACATTAACAATAATAATTTTGGTAAGTGCATTAGGTGGCTGTATGTCACCAATTGGCAGTGAACCTGATCCGCGCCATTGCCCACGCTACCTGACTCAAACAGACAACATGTGTAATCATTCAGATTTAGGGATTTACAATGAAATTTAAGCTTTTAACTACTTTAACGTTGGTCATTAGTGCTTTAAGCCTTCAGGGGTGTGTGAACTCACTAGGTAAAGAAGAATTTACCTGTCCAAATTTAAAAAAAGGCGGAGTATGTGGAGGCCCTCGTGATGTTTATAAATTAACGAACAACCGCGTTAGTCTTGAGAACCTAACCCAAGAAGAGCTTAACGCATACCGCAATGGCCAAAATACAAATCAAGTTTCATTGTACGAGAGTGATGGTGAAACAAAGCAAGTTATTACCAATCAAAACAAAACAACAAAACTAGAAAATAAATCAAGTAAGCGTGGTACAGACAATAGTGTTACCTATGCAGCGCGTGGAGATGGCCAACAAACCCCCGATAATTACCAAACACCGGAAGTCTTACCGCAAACCCGATTTTCATACCAACAAAATCAATATGAACAGTGGCCAAGCAATAATGAACCACTCGCACCTGAACCATTAGCGACGCTTGAGCCCGCTCAAGTTATGCGTGTATTAATTGCCTCATATACTGATTCGGATGGCTTATTACATAT
The DNA here is from genome assembly GCF_014163985.1 of Pseudoalteromonas sp. SR41-4. Classification (NCBI taxonomy): domain Bacteria; kingdom Pseudomonadati; phylum Pseudomonadota; class Gammaproteobacteria; order Alteromonadales; family Pseudoalteromonadaceae; genus Pseudoalteromonas; species Pseudoalteromonas sp. SR41-4. The sequence goes on from NZ_JACJEI010000030.1 coordinate 42,518, forward strand.
GCCAGGATATACATTTGTTGAAGTTACACCAAGACGATGGAGTTATGGTGAGGCAGCGAACGACAGACCATCTCGCGTAGTACCGTTAGAAGTAAAACGCCGCAGTGAAGAACAATTCAACCGTGCTCGTAATCGTTCAAACGGGGTCGATGCTATGGAAGTTGTAAACCCAATCAATCGTAAAAAGTAAATAAAGGGGTATTTAAAAAATGTCTGCATTTCGCCGCCGTAACGAAAAATTATTAAAGCACGAAGCTTTTGCTGATTTATTCCCGTACTTAGAATACTGGGAGGATGAAAAATTATTTTTACTAGAGGGGCCTTATCTTGGCTTTGCATTTAGATCAATGCCCACAAACGGCGGCAATCGTGAAATTTTAAATAGCTTAACCGGTATTTACAAAACAAAATTCCCCAAAGGAACACTTATACAGGCATCTTTAATTTCAAGCCCTGATATTGAAAATCAGCTATATGGTTTTCGTGCTGCACGAACTGGACGCTACTTAGGTAAAGACCAAGAGCAAGTTTCATCCATAGCAAAAGCTGTTCATGATTTCTACCGCAAGGGTACAAACGAAGGAATAAATGAATCTGATTTTATTTTTAGAACTTTTGAGTTCATTTTTACTATAAAAATTCCAATTAAACAGCTTGTACCAACTAGTAATGAACTGACGCTAGCCAAAGATGTTAAAAAGCGCGCTTTACGCTCACTGTCAATATTAGGCGCAGTAGAGCTTGATGATGTAGGTTTTCGTCGCCGCTTACGCGTTATGTTCAACATGTTCAATAAAGACAAGTGGCGTACACGCCCGCACTTTAAAGAAAAGTCACAATCTTCGGGCTTAATGCGTGATCAGATTTTAGATCCTGGCAAGCGAGTTGAGATAGAAGGTAGTGGCATAAAAATACTAGATGAAAAAGATAAAGAATGTGAATACATTAAATCGTTGTCTGTAACTGAAATGCCAGAAAATATGGTTTATGGTCAAATGATGGACTTGCTTGGTGATTGGCTAGAAGGTAAGGGAGCACCTTTGACAGAGCACTTCATGATCACACTTAATATGTATTATGAAGACGCAGTAAAAGCTATTAAAGATATTAAATCTAAACGTAGTTTTATAAACTCACAGGCAAAAGGCAAGTTAGTGCAATGGGTTGACCGATTACGCTTCCAAAATAAAGACTTTAACGATATAAATCGTGAAATAGAGCAAGAAAAATCAACTATTGTTAAGTATGCACTGCAAGTAAATGTGTTTGCTAAAAATGAAGAGCGAGCTGACGTATTTGCAGAAGAACTTATTGCATTTTACGAGCGTAAAGGTTGTACGCTGGTTGATAATAATTTTTTCACAGTACCGATGTTCATAAGCTCACTACCATTGGGGCTTAGCGAAGAAGTTGTTAATCTCTCAGGCCGTTATAATGTGTGTACTTCAAAAGCACTTCCTTTTTTAACCCCTCATATGGGGAGCTGGGCGGGAAACACCTCGGAACCTAGACTATTATTAACATCACGGTTAGGTCAGCTGGTAAATATCGACTTTTTTAAATCACAGACTAACTATAACTTTTATATTGCAGCTACTTCTGGAGCAGGTAAGTCTTTCTTTACGGGATACCTCATTGCAAATATGCTTTCATCTGGCGTTAAGTTACAAGATGATCCCGATAACCCTGCACAAAACAAAGATTTCGATGATGGAACTCAAGTATTCGTAATTGACGTGGGGCGTTCTTATGAAGGCCTAGCAAAGCAGCTGCATGAAGCACAATTCTTAGTGTTCAATAAAGACTTAGCCTATACACTAAATCCGTTCTCATATATTCATGAGTTTGATGGTGAAGAAGGTCAAGGTATACAATGTCTAGCACAACTAAAAACAATGGCAGCACCTTCAGGTAAAATATCAGACTTTCAAAGCTCGCAGATGCTGACCCTGTTAACTGCGCTATGGAATGACAAAGGAAATAAGGCCTGTATTGATGATTACTATGAACTGTGTGTAAAAAGTGAACATGAAGCAGTGAGAGAAATTGGCCACCAGCTTAAACCATTTTGTAAAGGGTATTACTATGGCGCATATTTTGATCCCGAAAAGCCGCCAGTCGATTTCTCTTCTCGCTTAGTGGTAGTTGAGCTCGAAGAGCTAAAAGGCGACCCTCACTTACAAACAATTGCGTTAATGTCTGTAATTATGTCAATACAGCAAACAATGTACCTTGGTGGGCAAGCACGTCGTCGGATGTTCCTGCTTGACGAGGCGTGGGAATATTTGAAGGGCGATGAAGCAACAAAAGCAAGGCTTGGTTTTTTTAGTCAATTCTTAGAAACAGCTTGGCGACGCTTCAGAAAATATAATGCTGCTGGTGGGCTTATCACTCAATCTGTCATGGATGGTTATAGCTCAGATGTAGGTCGAGCGATACTTGATAACTCAAATTGGCTACTTTTACTTAAACAAAGAGAAGAGGCCGTTGAAAAACTACAGAATGAGAAAGCATACTCTGGTAGTGAATTAGATTTTAAACTGATAAAATCAACACATACGGTACAACCTGATCCGTCTAGGACAGATGTTGCTTATTCTGAGATTTTTATAAAGTATGAAGGACAATCACAAGTCTGTCGATTATATACTGATAGACGTATACAGCTTACCTTAACCACTAATGCCGACGAAAAGCAGCGCAGGCAAGAGTTAATTGATAACGGTTACTCTTTCATGGATGCAATTGACCAAATGGTATTAGAAGACAACCGTCAGTAAATAGTGAAAATTGAATGTTAAATTTGAGTAATGAATCCCTTGTTGTTTTGGAGGTCCGGCGTCTTTTTGGCGCTGGACGCAGCTTGGTTAAAGCTAATAACAAGGTGATAACTGAGTTAAAGAATGCATGCTTTAACCAGGATTACAATACTGCAAAGATAGTACAATTGGCTCATACGGATGGCGCAGTGCTATCAAAGATAATTGAAATAGCTAATAAGTCGGTAAGATACAAAAGAAAAACGCCTATAACTGACCCAGCCCAGTGCGTAGCTCGTATTGGTCAAAAATGTATGCAAGGTATCGCACTCCATTTGGAAATTGAATCGCTTAGCGTCAAGCTAAATGATTTTTGGAAGAAAGTTTTCATAAAAATTGAGTCCAATACAAGAAAAGCACTTTTAGAAGCAATGAATTTAAATAAGGCAAACGAAAGTAGTAACTTGTTTGAAATAACAAATAAAACCTTACTGCTTAGTTTATCTTGTTACGCCAAGGCTATTGCATGTTCTAACATCGACATTCAGATGACCAAAGAGTTACTTCAATTTGTACTAACACCAGAGCCTGTGATGGCTGAATTAATTCAAACGTCGGTGGGGGTTCGTGTTGAAATACTCTGTTTTTCTGAAGAAGACATTTCAAAGAGTTCATACATTGCTGCTGCAGCATGGGCAAAGGTATCTGGGGTAGCAAACCCTAAAGAAGTCTGTAACCTTGAATTTAGTCCATAGGGAGTTATATGAGTGTAGATATATTTGAACATGTTGAAGCTATAAAAGCTGGGGTTTCATACTTTGAAAACCAGGACAGTATAATTGATGCAGTTTCAAGCTTGGAAATGATGGTTTTCTTAGAAAATGCATTTAAAGGGCGCAAAGTTAAAATATGTGCTAATTACTCTAAGGCCAGTGGGTATCACTTTACTATAGACAGACCAAAGGCGGGTTATATAGTTTTAAACTCTGTTTCGGGGCAATGGCATCATGATAATTACATAGAACAATTTCTTATGCGTATAAGACTCTGTGAGTTGTCATCACTTCCATACCAATGGGTAAACGAACAAAACGAACGCAACCACGATATAAAACTTTTAATCGTTCATGATGGAGATAAGAACTATTTAGAGGCGCGTCGGTATTTTGATTTATATGGCGGGGTTCGGTGTGATAATCTTTGTAAAACCATTGAGGATTTTACTGTTTCTGCGCAACTTTTATCACAAATAGTGCAACGTGATATGGGCTTGGTTAGAAAAAGATCAGAGGCTCCCTTTCATCATTTTCAGTCCGAACACACGCAACACTAGCATATTCAAAAAAATTGTAATTAGACCTACTGTAAAACACACTAGGTCTTTTACATATAGCACCAGTAGTTACATTCAAACATTCGATAAACTCCCCATCTAAGTGCAAAGAGGCACGCTCAGGCATTAAATCATCAATAATAAGAGTATCAATTTGACTTTCAACGTCATTCATCAATGACAATGGAACTGAATTTTCTTTTTTAAGGAATAAAACTGAACTGTGCACAACTGAGTATGCGCTGCATCCTAAATTAGTACGACTTGAGATTTTTAAGTCACCAGTTTTAAATAAACTGGAATTAACCCTACTTACAAAGCTATTCATTAGTTTAAAACGTTCGCTATAAGGAACATCTATTAGCTTTTTACCATTCACTATCGCAGCATCAACGGCTGTAAAACCAAATCTTGCTGAATAGAAGCCTTCCACAATAGTGTAACCCAAGCCAAGTCGCTTAAAACCAGCCTTGATCATGTTCGTATATGTCGTTGGTAAAGGGAGTGCAGCCCCTTCAATACCAATTTTGTTAGCTGGATAGAATCTAACATTGTAAAATTCATCAAATACAACGACTGACTGAATGCCTGAATAGACTTCTAAGCATGGATGATTAGCTAGGCCATTGATTTGCTTGTCATCTAACTTTGAGTAGGACAGAGGCATGATAGGCTTCGATTTTAGCTGCTCTAGCTCAAATGTTTGGACTGAATTGTCATTACGTTTGGCAACTTCAAAATCAATTTGCTCTAAACATGTAATTTCTTCTTCAAGGCGTTCATAAGCCAAATGTTCACGTTTAAAGCCACCTGCGGTAAATTCTTCATACTCAAAGTTCAAACCCTTACCACACAGATCCAAACGTATGAAAAACTCAGAGTCGTTCTCATACACCATTATGCGTACTGATTTGCGCTCATTTTCATTACATTTTAATATGACACGAGTTTTAATATTCATTTATTTCACTTTTAATTATTTAACAAAGAAAGTCGCTAACAATAAGTTCTTCAGACGATTCCATATGTTCATGCTCTGCCGGTGATATAGTTTGTACTGGCTCAATCTCACTGCGTTTGTTATTAACCAATATTTCATGATTGAAATTTCCGAAATCAAATGGATCTAAAGTAACCTCATTATTATCGAGAGAGCTAGTAGCACTTTGACCACGTGATGCAGCAATTTTAAATGCACCATAACGCGGTAAGTTTTTCTGTTGAATTAATTCAGCAGGGGAGAAAAGGTTAGTTTTTCTACCAATAACTCGACCAAAGTCATTCTTAATTAAAGAATCAGCTCTTTCTTGTTTGCGGAAAAATACGTTATGCATTTCTACCGCTACTTTGTACTTAGCAGTCACAGATTTACCAAGAATTTTTTCAGGGCATTGTAATGCGTCATCTTCTAGTGCGCGTCTGTATGTTGATGCTTTGTATATATCAAGCCATTCATCATCATTAAATACATTGAAGCCGCCGTACTTAATATCTATGTAGAGTCTTTTAATTGCTTCCAGCTCTTTAAGAGAGAGTCCACACGAACCTTTACTTTTATCTATATTGAAATTGATACATGCAGCGATAACTTCACTGTTTGGCTTTTTAGGTAACTCACGATAATTAATATGGTTATCGTTGCCACAAAGCTGGTACATATCAGTCGTGTATAAAATAAAGTCCTCATGAACCTTTGTCTTCGTACTAGAGTTAATTAGGTGACGAAAATAAGCTGATTTCAGCTCAACAACAGCAGTGAGTTGTTTGGTATTGCGATCAATTGCAGGCACTACACTCACAAAATCAAGTAATTCGCTTAAATCCAATTCTAACTTTAACAATGTTTCGTTAAGGGCAAGTAAAATGTCCGACTCATTGACCTCGTGCAAAGAAATAGGTGTGTTTTCATGAATAATTACACGGTTATATTGACCTTGAACAAAATGGGTGATTTTTGCTGTTTTATTGCTTTTGTAGTGCTCAGCGATAGCTATAATAATTCTACGCACGATAGATATCCTTTAATTAATCATGTTGAGATGGCCACTATAGGCCATCTCAACAATCTGGCTACTGATCTAATTGGTTGGCCAACAGTGCAGCAAAATCTTCATCGCTCACTGATTCTTCAGTAAAATGCGCAGTTTGATTAACTTTAGGTGTTTGTTGTTCAACCTTAACGACAACACCCGAATCATTAATGCTTCTGTTGTTCGGCAGTAAACCTAATAAGTTTGCGAGGCTATTAAACGTTCTGCGTAAAATGACGTTTCGTACACAACGACTGGTAAAGTTAACCCAAGCACTTATACCGGCTTCATCCATCATTTGAGTTTTATCTGAAATAATAGACTGAATTTCATTTGTGCCAATATAGGAGCAATAGAACGTACCATCCGTAAACGTTATCACTGAGAAGGCGGCAACTATTGCGTTTCCATCGGTTGTATATGAGTGGATAAAACGAGGTGGAGTGTTCTCACCATACCACTCAAACTGATCACCATCGTGCACGACACTGAAATTCGTTGATTTGATTTTTGAACATGCACCATAGAATTGATTCATGCCCTGGATTCCAATTTGGACTGTGGGAAATACTTGTTCACAGTGAGATTCCCAATGTATAAACAGATAAGCCTCTTTGTCGTATGGGTTTATCGATAGGCCCATGTTGGCTATTTCAATAATACACCGTGCTAACTCCTTTGTTTTAATGCTGTCAAAGCTAGGTTTGCGGTTGCTATACAATTTTTCTTTATTAACTTGAGATGTTATCCAAGCAAATAGTTCCCGTAATTGGCTATTAATTTCATTCACATCAAATGAACGCCCAATTTTGTTTGTTTGATACGTAGCTATAAGTTTTGTTCTAAACTCTTTATCTAAAAATAAATCGATGTAATTGTTATGTGACATAGTAGCCTCCAGTTTTTTCAGTAGTTAAACATATTTAATAATTCTGGCCACTAAATGGATTTAAGCATTCCTATTTTAATAAGGTTAACAATAAAGGTTAAGATGGTTAATATATAAGGTATAAGGATAAGGCTATAATATTTACACTTAAGGTTATGAAACTTAATACTATTTTATAAAATATCAGATCCACTTTCCAATAGGTTAAGATCAGAGTTCCCCTTTAAGTAGATCGAGTTTCCAATATTTAAATCTAAATACTTTAGTTTTACGCACAGCTTGTACACATTTCTACGGCATTTTAAATATGGGAGATCTGATCTCCCATATTTAAATAGACAAATTTCTCCGCTTAGAGAGATAAAACACGTCAAAAATCTGCTTTTTTATTCAGCTAGATCATGTTTCCAACACTATCAGATCGAATTTCCAACGATTTAGAGGTTTTTATCCACAAGCGTATTTGTGGCTGCCATAAATCCTGCTCCTTTTATGTTTGCATATAAAAATCAGCTAAATTTTGGTTAATATAAAGCTATTAATTAAGATTCAGAACAATATTCCCCTAGTTAAATTCATTGAGTGTAGTGCAAAAATAACAAGGTGTAATTATAAGCGCCTGATTTAATAGTGTTTTCATTTTGAGATCAAATTTCCAACATTTAACTTCTAAAACCTGACTTAGTAAACATATCTTCAGATCATATTTCCAACATTAAAAGTAATGATTTAATATAAATTAATTCGTTTAACAATATCTATAAGCTATTGTTTATTATCAATTTATTATGCCAGATCAATTTTCCCCTATTTAAATTTAGTTCTTACAGTTGCACTTAAAAATAGTGGTGAACCAGATGAGACGGTTACTATGAAGCCATTCAGAACAATATTTCCCTATTTAAAAAGCTTCAGTTTACGAACAAACAAAATATAAGTTTATGTTATTTATAGTATTAAATTCCCAGATCAATTTTCCCCTATTTAAATTACATGAATATGCTTTGAAGGGGAAAGCGCTTTTCGTGTGAGCTAGTCCTTTTATCACTCATGGGGTGCAAACAATAGGTTTTATATAGGCATTGATATTCGTTTAAGTTATAGTTTGTTAAAGCTAATGATAACTTAAATAGGTACTAGCATCGTGGTTTCTAAATTACTTTTAACAAATCTCCCTGATACATTAAAAAAGGATGTTTCTGGCATTACAGATGCTCATGAAATAGAGCAGTTAAATTTATTTGGAGATAATAGAAGTGTTGAAAGCAAGGTTGGAAACACAATCTCCAACAGCTTTAATGCATATGATTTAAGCTCACGATTTCTTAGAAACCGCAAACAAAAAGTAAAAGTAAGTGATAGTCCAAAAAAAATCATTCATGAACGAAGAATATCTGAGCGTCTTGACGGTGTTACATATGAAGGTATTTTGCGTATTTCACCTGCTATATTGAAGGGTAAAGATGATGATTATTTTGCGTGGCCTTCTGATAGAGAAGAAAAAGTTGAACGTTCGTTAATTCGCTTAGCAAGTCAAGGAAAAATAGCTAGAATATCAGGACGAATGGGTGAGCGATATGGCATTTATTTTACGCTGGCTGAGTTAAATAATGAACTAAAATCAGTAAACCAATCTTTAAATCTACAGGAATTAAAAGAGTCATTGCACATATTGAAAGGTGCAGAAATGTCATTGCAATACGACACTTCAACTGATGGTGGCATTACGCAAAGAAATGAGACAACAATGAATTACCTTAGTTCAATTCATTTCTCGACTGTGAAAGGACGGTCAAACATGCGCTGTGTTGCAGTATTGAATGAGCTAATGTCTACACAAATAGAATCAGTTGAGTATAAAAGCTACTACTTCAATCGTACCCAATCATTTAAACGTTCTTTGTCTATTTGGCTTTCTTTTCGATTATATAGGATGTTTAGATACGCAAGCCCATCACATACGCATCATTTCAAATTAGTTAAAACGATGGTTAAATATGGCTCTATAGATAATGAGGATGAAGCAACTAAAAAGCTAATAAGCCTACGCAGGGATATGACTACTACAATGAAGGATTTAATAGCTGCCAACATAATAAGATCTTATGACATTGAAAGTGTAAAAGATGAGTCTAATTCAATAGTTGATTATATATATACCCTATACCCAACAGATAAATTCTGTTTTGAAATTTTAGAGCTGAACAAGCACCACAAAATGATTACAAGCAAGTCTCAGAATATTTAAGTTGTTGAAATTATAAAACTTCCTGTTCGGTAGCCAGATTTTTAGATTTTGGCATTATGGTTGACATAAATAGTTAAAGGGCTAAATAAATGTCACCTGCAAAATGCTTTAATTATGATCTTGATGAGACTCAAGTATCTGTTACAAATAACGAAATTGACCTTGAGCCTAATTTTAGTAATTGGGTTGAAAAAGCCATACAGACTTTCGGTGCTAATGGAGAGCCTAACTATATTGATTCTCAAGGTGAGTTAATCGAAGGCATTTACATTGATATGCCTAACGATTTGTATCATAGCCTCCCTGCTTTAAGCTCATCTCAACTTAAAGAATTTAATGAATCACCGCCTCATTATTACCGTAGATATCTCTCAGGTATTGAGGTTAAGCGCACTCTTCAAACTAAACGCACATTAGATGCAGGTACACTTGGGCATGAACTAATTCTTGAACCAGAAGACTTTTATAATAAATACTTCAGAGAATTATTACCAATCGATGAGCCCGATGCATTGCATACTGAGGCGCAAATCAAAGCTGAGCTGGAAAGGCTTAACCTAAAAACAACAGGAAGTAAGGCTGTTAAAGCTGAGCGATTGGTTCAACACGATCCAAATGCTAGAGTTTTTGAACATTTACTACGACTTAATCGCGAAAAAGAGGGCGCACAAAGCACCGCAGTAATAGAAGGCGAAGAAAAAACATTGTATGGCGGTAAGCTTGGTGTTGATGGCCAAGTGTGGGATAGCGCTATACGAATTGTTAAATCTTTAAAAAATGAACCACAAGCTGATGCATACATTAATTATGGCTTACCAGAAGTTGCCATTATTTCACGCTGCCCACGTTCAGGTTTACTTTTGAAGGTAAAATTCGATTGGCTTAGGTTTGATGATGAAGCCGCTGATGTAAAAACTACTCGCTCTGCTAATCCAGATGATTTTTCAAGACAAATGCGCTCGTTGAAATACGACCTACAGCAAGCTTTTTATACTTATGTAGCAAGTTTGGTGGGTATTCATATTCGTCGCTTTTTGTTTGTTACTGTCGAATATGCGTCAGCAGATTATTGCCAACTATTCAAAATTAAAGATACTCGCCTTGCTAAAGCGTTTGAAGAAATGCATCAAGCCAAAGATGAATTCGTAGAATGTAAACGCACGGGGAAATGGTTAAGCCGCTACAGTGGCTCAGTTATAGAATTAGATTAAAAAATTTACAATGTAGTTTTTGGGTAGCTGTAATTTTATAAATTGTTGTTGCTCGATGTTAATATTCAACTTTAAAACAAGGTATACATCCATGAAATTGAAAATAACTTCGCTAGCGATAGGTCTAGCTATTTTATCTGGTTGTTCATCAAATGATGATATGGCAGATAGACTTGAAGCACTTGAAAATCAACGAGCTGCAAACGAAGCTGCGCAACTAGAAAAATCAACTGTACAGCAAGAAAAAGAACTTGAAGCTTTACCTGAGTGGGTACTCTCACCACCAGCGTCCGATTCAACCGGGTTTTATGGTGTTGGTATTGCACAATCAAAACAACTTAATCATTCTCGTCGTGCCGCACGATTACAGGCTGAATTTGAATTGGCTAAGCAAACAGGCCAAGAGTTCTCTGGTTCAGAACGTTCGTTTGAGCAAGGTGGTGCAAGCGGTGAAGTTAATACGCAAACTACATTTTTAATCGACCAAATAGTAGATTCGATACCGGTAGTGGGTTACCAAATAGTAGATCAAAAGCTCACGACTATTAACGGTCAATTCCACGCGTATACGTTACTGAAGTTGCCGTATGAAGAATTTAATAAAGCATTACAGCAATTGAAAGCGAAGAGTAATAATAACGCTGTTCTAAAGCAATTTGATGACTTGGAAAGACGCTTAGGTAAGCGTCGTGCTGAGAAGGAAAAAGCCACTCAAGCTGAGCACAACCGTGAATTAGAATTAATTGAAGCTCGTACAAAAGCTTTAAATCCAAGCACTGAAACTAAAAACAATTCTACTAAAGGTTAAAGGCAATGATGTTTAAAAGCCACCTTGCAATAGCGGCTGGTGGCTATCTCGTAGCTTTAGACTTTTTGAGTGATAAATTCGAACAAATCAACTCACAATTAATACTTGGTGGAGCATTAACTTTAATTGGCGCTTCGTTGAACGATCTTGATCATCCAGGTTCGTTCATCGGTAAGCGGCTTAAATTTATCTCTATTCCAATAAGCTTTATTTTCGGCCATCGAGGACTGACACACAGCATAATCCCCTTGGTCGTTATTCTGCTTTTATATGGGCAATCTGCTCCGTACTGGCTGCTATGGCTTTGCTTCGGCTATGCAATGCATTTGGTTGGTGATTATCTTACTGATAGCGGGATTCCTCTGTACTACCCGATAACGAATAAGCGGTTTAAATTTTTATTAGTAACTAAAACCAACACTATTGGTGAGCCAATATTAGTCACTGTTTTTTTAGTTGCATGTTTTCTATGGGTGTTTTTATGAATAAAAAATCTTTTGATAAAGATAGTAATCCATTTGGTTCAGATCTGAATGAAGACCTGTGCCAAATAATGTCTTCTGGGCACTACCAGCCCGGCGAAATAATTGAGAACGTTACGATGTTTGATGTTACACAATTAATCGAAGAGGTTGTTCTTGAGGATGCAATTTATGAAAAAAACAGAATTTTGTATAAATTAGACTATTTCGATTTAATCGTCAGACCTCTTGAAGCGGTTACCAGTTGGAGTGGTGAAGAAACCGTTAGTAGCCTTTATTTTGAAAGCAGAGTAAAGAATTTTTCATTCTTTGATTATCAGTTACTTTCTGAGTTCAATCTACGGTACAAGCTTTTAAAAGTATTTATTAACAATGAAAATCAGCTTTGCTTTTGTTTCCCTTTGATTTTAGAAGGCGTCACTACAGAGCATTTGCTTGGTGCAATACACTCTTACATGACTGATTTGCAGAGTGCTCGTAAAATGATTAAAGAGCTTGTATGCATAAAAGATATTAACACTTCACCAAAACATTAAATGTTTAATAACACATTAGGCGAAGCATGAGGCCACGCCTAATTTGACCATTCTAGTTTAGTGGCCTGATTTTTCATATTGTATAAATTAGTGCTCTGTTCTTTTCTTAAAGGTAATTATTATGAAAAATTCTAACAATACGAAATATTCTGATGTTCAGGTTGAGTTTTTAAGTTTGAATGTGAATCAATATTCTTTGGCAGAGCTTACTAAGCTTTACAATTCAACATTTAAAACTTTCAAATCAGATACAGCTATAAAAAACACGCTGTATCGCAACAATATAAAGCGACCAAAAGCAAAGGGTATAAGTGAAGATGTGCTTAAGGCCTTTTTTATGGCAAATACAAATTGCACTGCTGATGAGTTAACGCGACGATACAATAAGAACTTCGCAAGCAACCTATGCACAGCATCAATTAGAATTAAACGCAGAAAGTATGTTGAAAAAGTAGTAGAAGAAGAGGAGAGAACACTAGCGTTTACAAAGTATGATGAAAATTTGAACCCACATATAAAAGAATTAATATCGTCAAACTGGGGGTTATTGCTCAGCAAGCAGCCCGCAAGAAAGAGCGCAGCTTAAATGCCTGTGACAAATTAAGATAAAAAGGAGTTTGAAATGTTTACAGATCAACAAAAACTATCATGTGCCGTTGGTGAGTTAGTTCATAGCTTAGGGAATTTGATTGTAGATAAAGATATGTGCTTAGGAGGCTTAACTGTGTCAGATGGGGAGATATTGCAAGCACTAGGCAAACGCTACGAACGAAAGAACTAAGTGATGATAACCTAGCGCTTCAAAGTGCAGGAATAAAACCAAGTTTACATTCACGAGCTGAAATTGTTGAGATGGCAGAGGCTATATTGCTAAAAGATTCTTAAAGCACAGGCAGTTAAATCATACTCATTGCTACAGCATTAAAAACAACTGTTTAATCGCTTATAGTTAATAAAGTAAGTTGGTGATAGATACATGATTATGTTTGAAATAGAGAAAGCTGGCCCCTGTTGCCGGCTTTTTTATTGTCAATTCAATGAAGAACCATTAAACCTGTTAAAAAAGGTGAGTCTGAGTGAATTAGTCTGAGTGAATTAGTGTGATTACCAAGGGATTATGTCGGTCTAATTACCGAGCGACTTTGTCGTAAATAGCATATCAGCCAGTTGCTAAACTGGCTACCTTTTATGCCGATTCAGCCAGAGCATTAGATTTTTCGAC
>NZ_JACJEI010000031.1:0-54082 GCF_014163985.1 Pseudoalteromonas sp. SR41-4
TATTAAAAATCTAAACTCAAGTTTTACTCGACTAACTGATTAACTCTTGCCTCGCTAAGCGTTGCTGTCTGCCGTCTCAGTGGGGTCGCATTATAGGGCGCGGCGAATTTTACGCAAGCGTTTTTATCATTAAATTCGCATTTATTTTACACCCTCAAGATACCCAAAAGAAACTGACACCTTACCCACAGAAACCTGTGGATAACCTCGTTTTTTTCATCGTTTCACTAAACTATCTGCTTTGCTTATGGTAAGTTGCCCGCTGTTTTTTAAACTCGTTCATTAGGCATATAACATGATAGATATAATAAATAGTATTAGTGGGCTGCTTTGGGGTCATATTCTCGTCTACCTATTAATAGCGGCAGGACTCTTTTTTACTATTAAACTCAAGTTCATTCAATTTGTTCAATTCCCCCACATGATTAAAGTCATGTTCAATTCTCGTCAGTGTGATAAAAACGGTATTTCATCTTTTCAAGCTTTTTGTACTTCCTTAGCCGCACGTGTTGGTACCGGAAATATGGCTGGTGTTGCTGTTGCACTGTATTTAGGTGGTGCTGGGGCTATTTTCTGGATGTGGCTAATTGCCTTAATAGGTATGGCAACGAGTTTTGCAGAAAGTACTTTGGCTCAAGCTTATAAGATTCGTGATGAACATGGTAACTTCAGAGGAGGCCCTGCTTATTATATGGAATATGGTTTGGGTAAACGTTGGATGGGGGTGGTTTTCTCACTCTGTTTGATATTGGCATTTGGCCTAGTATTCAATGCAGTGCAATCTAACTCTATAGCCGCTGCATTTAAAGTCGCTTTTGACATTCCAAACTATGTTGTTGGTTTAGTACTAGTCGTTGGCTCTGGCATTATTATATTTGGTGGCCTGAAAACTATTTCTCGCTTTGCAGAGTTGGTTGTACCATTTATGGCATTAGCTTACTTACTTGTAGCTTTATATGTGTGCGCTATTAATGCAGAGCAATTACCGACTGTATTTATGCGTATTATTAATAGTGCCTTTGGAATTGAGCAAGCGGGTGCCGGTGCGATTGGTTATGGCGTTATGCAAGCAATGATCCAAGGAATAAAGCGCGGCTTATTCTCAAATGAAGCAGGTATGGGTAGCGCAGCAAATGCGGCAGCGACTGCGACGCCAAATCCGCCCCACCCTGCCTCACAAGGTTATGTGCAAATGCTTGGTGTATTTATTGATACGGTTGTTATATGTAGTGCAACTGCCGCGCTGATTTTGCTCTCTGATCAATTAGTAGCTGACTCAGGTGTAACTGGTATTGCATTAACTCAGGCTGCTCTTGAAGAACATGTTGGAAGCTGGGGTACAATTTTTGTTGCGATTGCTATATTATTCTTTGCTTTTACCTCAATTGTTGCTAACTATTCATACGCAGAAACTAATCTATTATTCTTAGAGCATAATCATGAGCATGGTATGTTGATCTTTAGGCTTGTAGTATTAGGTATGGTGATGTTTGGCTCTGTGAGTGAACTGGGGTTGATCTGGACCTTAGCTGATATTTCGATGGGCCTCATGGCAATCGTGAATGTTATTGCACTGTTTATGTTATCAGGCGTGGTGATCTGGCTTGCGAACGACTACACCACACAGCGCAAAGCTGGCAAATTACCAACATTTGATCCAACCAAAAATACTCAGCTTGATCACACCATCCCGAAAGGGATTTGGCATAAAAAGTAAATAAGCTTATTTACAATCAAAGAGGGAGCCTATGTGCTCCCTTTTTTGATCAAAATAATAATGCCTTAATAGTTATTCAGATTTGCTATCACAAGCGTCTAATATATTCATCACTAAAGCGCGGCCCTTATTGAGTGCTTTATAAATCTGGCTACAGCTTCAACCATGCTTCAGCGAAGTGCCACACAGGGGGGGCTCTGAATCTATTGGGTATGCATGCGGCTGCAATTGGCATAGTGACGCTTTACTGTTCTCAGCATTGGCCATTTATCAAGCGTCACCACAAAAGTAAAGCCTGCTGCTTTTTATACCAATCTGCCAAATTATGTGATCTAATTAGCGCACAGATACTTATCTACTTTTACTGAATTGAACTTAAAAGAATCCAAACAACTTTTAGTTTTATCACGTAAAGAGCCTAATGCAAGAAAACGCATACGCCTGCTTGCTGTTTCATTATTCTTTGAGGGTGGAAACAGAACGAATATTGCTAAGCGGCCAAATACAGCACGCGGCAGTGTCAAAAATGGATTTCAAACTACCTTAACAATTGAGTTGGATACGACAACACTGTCTATCTAATCGTGTATTTAGTGGTTATGAAGAAATAGTCGAACAGGTTTCGCAAGCGTGGAATAAATTCATCTCCGTCCCTGATACGGTTAAAATTATATGCTCTAGAGATTGGATCAAATTTACTTAATCTTTATGCAGATTGGTATTAGTGTTAGTTAAGCTAATTTCTCTGGCATCAATCAACAAAGTGATTTGCGTATATTTTGGTATTAAGATTGTCCGTACGCGCTATGGATAAAAGTTAAACGCATACAAAAGCTATAAGGTGAAAGTTTAATTTAATAGATAGATAGATAAGCAATTTTGGGTGTGTTTTTTTACGCTGTAGGTATAAATGAAGTAATAGTGAATATAAAGTGGTGCCCGAGGCCGGACTTGAACCGGCACGACTTGTTAGTCGAGGGATTTTAAATCCCTTGTGTCTACCAATTCCACCACTCGGGCATCGAGTTTGCTAATTAAAGCGTGTGGAGTAATTATTTGGAGGCGGAACCCGGAGTCGAACCGGGGTAAACGGATTTGCAATCCGGTGCATGGCCACTCTGCCATTCCGCCTAAATGTAACAAATAATTTGGAGCGGCACACGAGGCTCGAACTCGTGACCTCGACCTTGGCAAGGTCGCGCTCTACCAACTGAGCTAGTGCCGCATAAAACTTTGTCAGTAATTTGTACGTTGGTGCGCGACTATGTCGCGGTAAACGTTCTGGCAACTGAGCTAGTGCCGCATAATTAGATATAATTCTTTGTAAGAAATATTTTTTATCGCCCTTAAATTACCTTGGTTGAGTAATTTAAAGTGGTGCCCGAGGCCGGACTTGAACCGGCACGACTTGTTAGTCGAGGGATTTTAAATCCCTTGTGTCTACCAATTCCACCACTCGGGCATCGAGTTTGCTATTTAAAGCAAGTGGATAAAACTAATATGGAGCGGCACACGAGGCTCGAACTCGTGACCTCGACCTTGGCAAGGTCGCGCTCTACCAACTGAGCTAGTGCCGCATCATATTAATTCTAATTACTAAATTTTTAAAAGTTACATTTGGTATATGCAACTAAACCACAAAGTGGTGCCCGAGGCCGGACTTGAACCGGCACGACTTGTTAGTCGAGGGATTTTAAATCCCTTGTGTCTACCAATTCCACCACTCGGGCATCGAGTTTGCTAATTAAAGCGTGTGGAGTGTTGATTGGAGGCGGAACCCGGAGTCGAACCGGGGTAAACGGATTTGCAATCCGGTGCATGGCCACTCTGCCATTCCGCCTCAATACTGGGTAACCTTTGATAAACTGGAGCGGCACACGAGGCTCGAACTCGTGACCTCGACCTTGGCAAGGTCGCGCTCTACCAACTGAGCTAGTGCCGCATAACGCATGTAAGTATTAATATGTTTCATCGCAACCTTGTCGCGGTAAAACATTCTAGCAACTTAATCAGTGTCACTTTGTTTATCTAGGGGGCTATGCCCTCTCAACACGGACGCATTCTACAGAGATTATTAAACGCGTCAATACAAAAAATGCTAGTTTTGAACTGTTTGATTATTTTTTATCTAAAACGGTGCGTTATTATACGTTTAGAGTCAATTTTTAGTCAATTCAGACCACGCTGCTATCAAATATTGCAGCATAGAAGTAACCGTTAAGAAGGTCGCAATGTAAAGTAAGCCATAACTTAAGTACATCATCCAACTATCGTATTGCCAAATGAGTCCAATAATAGCTAACATTTGCGCAGCAGTTTTAAACTTACCCATATTTGATACAGCTACATTACCACGCTTGCCTTGCTCTGCCATCCATTCTCGAAGTGCTGAGATAACAATTTCTCTGCTTATTATGATTAAAGCAGGAATAGTCATATACATTGATTGATAATAACTAGCTAAAGCAACCAATGCTGTACACACCATCACTTTATCAGCAACAGGATCTAAGAATGCACCAAATGGCGTAGACTGCTCAAGCTTGCGCGCTAGATAGCCATCAAGAATATCAGTGATCGATGCAAGCCAGAAAATAAAAGCTGCAGCAAAGAAAGCCCATGAATAAGGCAGATAAAATACCACCAAAAAAATGGGGATAAGAAAAAGTCTAAATGTTGTGAGTGTGTTTGGAATATTCCACATAACTACTTGGGGATGTCTTTTTTTCTATATTCGCACGAAGGGCTAGCCCTTGTCATGCAAATGGTTAAATATCTTCTCAGCCATGTCAGAGCTGATCCCGGGTACTTGCTTTAATTGATCTATATTAGCAGCTTTTACTCCCTGCATGCCCCCTAAAAATTTTAATAATGTTTGGCGTCGTACCGAGCCGATACCACCTATCTCTTCTAATAGTGATTGAGTGCGTTGTTTTTGCCGCTTGTTACGGTGCCCTGCAATAGCAAAGCGATGTGATTCATCGCGAATATGTTGGATCAAATGTAGCGCTGGTGCGTCTGAATCCATTGGGATTGTTTTCCGGCCACCATCAATTAATAGTGTTTCAAGGCCTGGCCTACGACTGGTGCCTTTTGCCACACCGACTAACAGCGGCATTTTTGCATGTGGCCAATTAGCAAAGTACTGCTCGGCACGAGAAAGTTGTCCTTTACCACCGTCGATAAAAATCACATCAGGAATTTTATCTTCGTCAACCAACTTGTTGTAACGCTTGTTTAACGCAAACTCCATTGCAGCATAATCATCACCTCCAGTGATCCCTGTGACATTAAAGCGTCGATATTCTTTATTATTCGGTCCTTGCGAATCAAACACCACACAACTGGCAACTGTGTTTTCTCCCATTGTATGGCTGATATCAAAACATTCCATACGATTAATATCATCAAGCCCTAACGTCGCTTTAAGTTGTGCGTAACGCTTATTAATCGAATCCTGAGTGCTTTGCTTCACGGTAATACTATTAAGCGCATTCTTATTAGCGAGCTGTAAGTATTGCGCACGCTCACCGCGTGTAACTGTTTTTAAAGTTACTTTGCGTTCACTCACTTGGCTTAATGCTTCACTGAGTACATCAATTTCATCAAGTGCAAATGGCAAAATAACTTCTTTAGCAATTCGCCCTGTTGCACCTGGCGCTAAATAATATTGCCCAAGAAATGAAGCCAGTATTTCTTGTGGCTGTGAATCTTTCGGTACTTTTGGAAAGTACGTTTTGCTACCGAGTACTTTATGATCGCGGATCATCAACAAATGAATGCCATTGAGGCCATTTAAATGAGCAAAACCCACAACATCCATTTCGGCATAATTACCTGATATCGATTGTTGCTCTTGCATTTTACGCAGTAGCATTATTTGATCGCGTACTTTAGCCGCTAGTTCAAATTGTAAAGCGTGGCTCGCAGCTTCCATTTTAGAGATCAACGCTGCGATGACTTCATGAGATTTGCCAGTCAAAAATTTACGTACAAAATCAACTTGCTGATTGTATTCATCGTCACTCACTTCATTCACGCAGGGTGCAGAACAACGTTTTAGCTGAAATTGCAAACAAGGTCGGCTGCGAACGCGATAATACGCATCTTCACATTGACGAACAGGAAATATTTTCTGCATTAACCGCAAACTTTCAGAGACAGCCCCAGCGCTTGGAAATGGCCCAAAATACTCGCCTTTTACTTTGCGGCTACCGCGATGAAATGCAAGTCTTGGATGTTTGTGAGCAGTTAATAAAATATACGGATAGGATTTATCATCACGCAGTAAAATATTGTAACGTGGCTGATATTTTTTTATTAAGTTATTTTCAAGCAGTAAAGCTTCGGTTTCAGTATTGGTTAAAGTGATGTCAATATCACTAATGTTACTGACTAAAGCGCGAGTCTTGCCATCCGTGACATTGCTACGAAAATAGCTACTAACACGTTTTTTAAGGTTTTTAGCTTTACCAACATAAATAACTTTATCATCACTATCAAGCATCCGATAAACGCCGGGTTCGCTTGATAGTGTTTTTAAGAAATGGGCGTGATCAAATTCTGCCATGGGGCAACACTAGTGGGCGCTGTCGATGTCGATCATCTTATGACGAATAGCCAAATGAGTTAATTCAACATCACCACCCACATTCAGCTTTTCAAACATTCTATATCGATAGCTGTTCACTGTTTTAGAACTTAAATTAAGGCGTTCGGCAATGTCTTGTACTTTTTCACCTTTAGTGATCATTAACATGATCTGTAATTCACGTTCAGATAAACTCTGAAATGGACTTTCATCAGTACGACCCGTCACTTGCGCAAGGGCAATTTGTTGAGCTATTTCTGGTGCAATATAGCGTTGCCCTGCATTTACTGCGCGAATTGCATTAACCATTTCATCAGAGCCCGCCCCTTTGGTTAAGTAACCATGAGCGCCAATTTGCATCACTTTACTTGGGAATGGGTCTTCACAATGTACTGTTAGTACAATAATTTTCACATCAGGGCAATAGCGACAAATTTTCTTGGTCGCTTCTAATCCGCCAATACCTGGCATATTCATGTCCATTAGCACAATATCAGGAGAATGCTGACGGCAAAATTGTACCGCTTCTTCACCTGTTTTAGCTTCACCAATTACTTTAAACCCACGAACATCATCTAAAATACGTTTGATACCCGTTCGTACGAGCTCATGGTCATCAACTAAAAGTACATTAATCAATGGGACACCCTCATATAACCTAACAGCACGTCAATATGACAATTTAATTGGTCACACTAACACAGAAAATCTGAAACGATAACTCAATTATCGTTTCAGATAACTAATTTAAGATGGCGTTTTTTCACTGAAGCGGTCAACCCACAAAGCAATTACACCATCACCGGTAACATTACAGGCTGTACCAAAACTATCCTGAGCCAAATAAAGCGCTATCATTAACGCCACAGCACCTTCATTGAAACCGAGCATACTGGTTAACAACCCCAGCGCAGACATGACAGCTCCGCCCGGAGCACCCGGTGCGGCAATCATTACCAAACCTAGCATCATAATAAACGGCAACATCCCAAATAATGATGGTACATCCATGTTTGGTGATAAAAACATCACCGCCATCGCGCAAGTTACGATAGTGATCGTTGAGCCAGATAGATGAATAGTCGCACACAAAGGTACAGTAAAGTTAGCAACATCTTCTTTTACATTATTTGCTTTGCTTGAGCGTAAAGACACTGGAATAGTCGCAGCACTAGACATAGTGCCTAAGGCTGTAAAGTAAGCTGGGAGCATATTTTTAATTAATTCAACTGGGTTGCGTTTTAATAAGATACCCGTACCGATATAAAGAATAGTCAACCATACCCAATGCATGATTAATGCAGCAATCAACACCACACCAAACGTTTGTAAGGTATCAACAACAGTGCCTGCAACTGTCATCTCAGCAAACACACCTGCAATATAAAACGGTAATGCTGGGATAATAACTTTTGCTAGCAAACCATCAATCACATCGCGGCCCTGATCCGATACTTTTTTCAAGGTCTCTAGCTCTAATTGGCTCATACCGATACCAAACACAAACGCTGTCGCAAGCGCAGTCATAACACCCATCAATGGTGGGATCTCTAAATCAATAAAACTTGCCACTTCGGTGGCTATTTCAGCTTCGAAGGTTAAACCGCCATCAAATAACGGAATAATTGCACTAACAACCATCACTGCTAATGTGCCTGCAATAATGGTCGAACCGTAGGCGAAACCAACGGTTTTACCTAACAGATGGCCTGAGCCTTTTGGTAAACCAGCAATACCTGATGCTATAAAAAATAAAATAATTAGTGGAATAGTAAAAGTGATCAGTTGGCCAATTATTTCTTTTACCGTGTAAAGGAGTTCAACTCCCGTTAGTGGAACATATAAACCCACTAAAATACCGGCCAATATACCGGCGATTAATTTTAAGATTAACGTCATTGTCATCACTTCATAAATTTTGATGGGTGAGGTTTTAGCATGTTTTTAATTATATGTATCATAAAACCGCTCAACAACAGCCTGTTTGCACAAAATACAATCACTTTTAGCGTTAAACGCCCGTCTAATTTGTTCATTATAATATCTACTAGGCAATTCATTATGATCTAGCGCATATAAATTTTGGTCAGTATTTGTATCCCTAATAATCCTATGTCAGCATACCTGATAGTATTTTTGTTTTAATAACTATACATACAAGCTGTCGCTGTTTTTATTTCATCCAGTTATAAGCCGAATAGATATATCTTATAGCCAAACTTTACTTTAGTTTTTTTAATTCAGCAGTAAAGTGTCACTATTACAGATCGATTTACAATAAAAATCGATCACGATTGAATAAATTGCACCTAAGGGAACATTATGTCTACTATTTTTGAAGATAACTCACTCAGTATTGGTAACACACCGTTAGTAAAACTAAACCGTGTAACGACAGGTAATGTTTTTGCTAAAATAGAATCTCGTAATCCTAGCTTTAGCATTAAATGCCGTATTGGTGCATCAATGATCTGGGAAGCTGAAAAATCAGGTGAGCTGACTAAAGATAAAGAGCTGATTGAACCAACTTCAGGTAACACAGGTATCGCTTTGGCGTTTGTTGCGGCCTCGCGTGGATACAAACTTACGCTTACAATGCCAAACACCATGAGTCTTGAACGTCGTAAGTTACTAAAAGCATTAGGTGCTAATTTAGTCTTAACAGATGGTGCTAAAGGTATGAACGGTGCGATCGCTAAGGCAAAGGAAATTCAAGCATCAGCCCCTGAAAAGTTTATTTTATTACAACAATTCGAAAACCCTGCAAACCCTAAAATTCACTTTGAAACAACAGGCCCAGAAATCTTTAATGCATTAGATGGAAAAGTTGATTTCTTTGTGGCTGGTGTGGGTACTGGAGGTACAATTACTGGTGTCAGCCGTTATTTGAAACTTGAAAAAGGCCTTAATGTAAAGTCAATCGCTGTTGAACCAACTAATTCGCCAGTGATCAGCCAAACACTCGCGGGTGAAGAAATTAAACCTGGGCCACATAAAATTCAAGGTATTGGCGCAGGCTTTATTCCTGGTAATTTAGACCTATCAATGATCGATGGTGTAGAGCAAGTGTCTAATGAAGAATGTATAGCAATGGCTCATGAGCTGATGAAAAAAGAAGGTATATTAGTTGGTATTTCATCTGGCGCTGCGGTTGTTGCAGCAAAGCGCATTGCGGAGTTACCTGAAAATGCAGGTAAAAATGTCGTAGTAATTTTACCTAGTGCAACTGAGCGTTATTTATCAAGCCCACTTTTTGCTGAAGAGTTTTCAGAGCAAGAGCTGGTTCAATAAGTTTAAATAGCTTTTGAAAAAGGATGCAAACTGCATCCTTTTTTATTATTTATTGCATTCACATCACTAATTCTTACCGTAAACTTTACATCTGTCGCATTTCGTCACACACTAAATCATCACTAATAAATCTATTTATCTAATGAAATCATTTATAACTCTTTGCACTGCTACATTTTTACTGCTAATGAGCGGCTGTGGAAATGAAGATTCACCAAAAGGTGAAAAAAATACTCCAGGAAATAGCGCTGCACTATTTTTTGATACGCTTTATAACGAAAACGACCTAAGCAAAGCCAGTACTATGGCCACACCTAAAATGGCGCGGATCATGAACTCTTACGGCACCTCAAAACAATTTGCCCGCAAT
Source organism: Pseudoalteromonas sp. SR41-4 (assembly GCF_014163985.1). Classification (NCBI taxonomy): domain Bacteria; kingdom Pseudomonadati; phylum Pseudomonadota; class Gammaproteobacteria; order Alteromonadales; family Pseudoalteromonadaceae; genus Pseudoalteromonas; species Pseudoalteromonas sp. SR41-4. The sequence goes on from NZ_JACJEI010000031.1 coordinate 9,970, forward strand.
TTAGTCAACATGCAATACGATGATGTAGTAATTGAAGTTGATATGACTAATATGAGTTTAAGAGAACAATATGGCGATACAGCCAATATCAACCTTATTTTCACAGGCCACTTCAATGGGAATAAAGTTGATGATATGCGCAGCGTAAAAATGGTGCGTAAAAAAGGCAATTGGTACGTTGATAAAATCAATGCCGATCCATTTGCACGCTAACGCTTTATATTAAATATTTAGACCACTTAACAAGCCTTGCTCGCAGCAAGGCTTGTTAGTTTTCGCTATTACAGTTCACCTGGCTGATAATTATCTACCGCAATAGCCTGTTTGCGTAGGTTATTTGCAGCATGTAGCTTTTCGCCTTGCTCATCAGTTATTAACTGTTTTTCAAGCGCACTGTCGATTGCAGTTGCTATATCAGCATTACGGTTAAGTGTTCCGTCACGTTGCCATTTCTTCAATCGTTTGAAGGCGGCGCTGGTATCATGCATCGCTATAAATGCATTCTCCATCACACCAGTACCCGCTTTATCATCCACATAACATAAATGAGTTAAGCGGTTTCTAAATACCCCTGGTTGCGTCATATGCTCACAAATTGTTTGTGCAAGTTCATCACTTGGGCGCTGGTAATGATTACCAAGCGGAAATACAATACGTTTTAGGATGAAGTTAATAACCGGGTTTGAAAAGTTTTTGAAAAAACCGTCAAATGCTTGGCCAATTTCAAACAGTGACAATTCAACCGCATATTTTACGAACGGAAGATCAGCTTGTTGACGCCCCTCGTCTTCAAAACGTTTTAATACACAAGATGCTAAGTATAAGTGGCTTAAGACATCCCCTAAACGCGCTGAAATCATCTCTTTACGTTTAAGCTCACCACCAAGTACTAACATTGCCACATCAGTGCTAAAGGCAAGTCCTCGGCTCATACGCCCTAATTGCTTATAATATGAAGCAGTCTCACCACAAACGGGCGATTTTGCAAAATAGCTTCGCGTTAATCCATGTATAAAAGCCATACTCGCATTAGTAGCGGCAAATAAAATATGCTGCAGTAATAATGAATCAAATTCTTTTAACGCGAGATCGTCATCTTCCATTGCTGCGGCTTCCATTTCTTTGAGTACAAATGGGTGGCAACGAGTTGCACCTTGACCGAAGATCATCAGATTACGGGTTAATATATTCGCCCCTTCAACGGTAATTGATACTGGAATGCCCATATAACCGTGCGCTAAATAGTTATTTGGCCCCACTTGGATCCCCTTACCTGAATGAATGTCCATAGCATCATTCATTACCGTACGGCCCATCTCTGTCATATGATATTTGGCAATCGCAGTCACCACTGATGGGCTTAATTTTAAATCAATGGCTCCGGCAGTCATTAAGCGGCATGATTCAAGACTATAGGTTAGTCCACCAATGCGAGCCAGCGCCTCTTGCACGCCTTCAAACTGCCCGATAGAAACACCAAATTGTTGACGTACCATTGCATAGGCCGATGTCATACGGGCACATAAATGCCCTGTTGCACTACTCAATGCTGGTAATGAAATACCGCGCCCGGCACTTAAGCACTCAACCAACATCCGCCAACCTCGTCCTGCCCCTTTATGACCGCCAATGATCCAATCAAGAGGAATAAATACATCTTTACCGTAGGTTGTGCCATTCATAAACGCCATATTCAATGGATAATGGCGCTCACCCGTTTCCACACCAGGGTGATCTGTTGGGATCAGCGCACAGGTTATACCTAGCTCTTTATGTTTACCAAGTAATCCATCTGGATCATACATTTTAAAAGCAAGTCCAAGAACCGTTGCTACGGGTGCAAGCGTAATATAGCGTTTTGACCAATTTAATCGTAAGCCTACAACTTCTTGGCCTTCAAACTCACCCTTACACACTACGCCAGAGTCAGGAATACTGCCAGCATCAGAGCCGGCTTCAGGGCCTGTTAGAGCAAAACACGGCACATCATCCCCTTTCGCAAGTGAAGGTAACCAGCGCTCTTGCTGCTCTTTTGTACCATAATGTAATAGTAATTCACCAGGGCCTAAACTGTTGGGCACCATCACGGTGACTGCAGCTGTTAAACTTTTAGTGGCGATTTTAGCTACGATGGTTGAGTTTGCAATTGCTGAAAACTGGCGTCCGCCAAATTTCTCGGGAATGATCAGCGCAAAGAAACCTTGGGTCTTTAGGTAATCCCATACTTCTTTTGGCAAGTCTTTATCTTTTTGCACAATGTGATAGTCATCAAGCATTGCCAACAGTGTGTCCACTTCATTGTCTAAAAATATTCGCTCTTTTTCGCTCAACTCTGGCTTTGGGTAGCTGTGAAGTAGTTGCCAATCAGGATTGCCACTAAATAGTTCTCCATCCCACCACACGTCGCCCGCTTCCATCGCTTCACGCTCAGTTTGCGAAAGCGGCGGTAATACCTTTTTAAACATTTTAAATGTCGGGCGACTGACGAGATTTAAGCGGATATCTTTAACCGCAAAAATAACTATCACCAACACCAGTAACAAAATAAACACTGACATGGAAACTATCCTTATTAATTAATAAAACAGATTGACTTAATTATGACCGATCCTTTAATAAATACAATGCCACTGTAAACTCGCATTGCCTGAGCTAAAGAGTCGGTTATTGATAAACTTTGCCTAACACATAGACGCTGCTATCATCCTACCCGATAAATAACAAATATAAGGGTTAACATGACTACTCCACATTTTAAGCTCAGTTTGAGCGCAATAATGGTTGCCAGCACATTAGCATTAAGCGGCTGTAACCAAGAAGCCACTAACACAGTAACTCAAGCTGCAAGCCCTGCGCCGGTAACTGCAAAAGACGCGCAAGCCTTTTTAGATACGACAGAGCAAGAGCTCAGTGCTTTATATCTAGAATCAAGTCGCGCGGAATGGATATACGCTAACTTTATAACGCATGATACATCAGCCCTATCAGCTGAAGTAAATCGTAAAATGACCGAAGCGGTGGTTCGCCTTGCTAACGAAGCTGCACAGTTTGACTCTCTCGAACTTGATTATGACGCACGTCGTAAACTCGACAAATTAAAATTGGCACTGACTTTACCTGCCCCACAAGATGCAAAAAAAACAGCAAAACTATCACAGCTTGTGGCTGAACTTGGCGGTATATATGGTAAAGGTAAATATTGTAAAGACGATGGCAGCTGTTTAAGCCTAGGTGATATGACTGCAACAATGGCCACCAGCCGTGATTACAACGAACTGCTTGATTTATGGCAAGGTTGGCGCCAGGTATCAAAACCAATGCGTCCACTGTATAAACAACAAGTTGTATTAACCAATGAAGGCGCTAAAGAGCTTGGTTATGCAGACACTGGTGCAATGTGGCGTAGTAAGTATGATATGCCAGCAGATGATTTTGCCAAAGAACTTGATCGTATTTGGGGGCAAGTAAAACCATTATATGATTCGCTGCATTGTCATGTTCGTGCCAAGTTAGGTGAAAAATACGGTGAAGACAAAGTACCTCAAGACCAACCTATCCCAGCGCATTTATTAGGTAATATGTGGGCGCAATCGTGGGGCAACATTTACGATGTAGTCGCACCTGAAAATGCCGATCCTGGTTATGATGTAACCGCATTATTAGCCGAGCATAACTACGATGAACTTAAAATGGTACGCGGCGCTGAAAAATTTTTCACCTCAATGGGATTTGCACCTTTACCTGACACCTTTTACCAACGTTCGTTATTCACTAAACCTGCCGATCGTGATGTACAGTGCCATGCTTCAGCGTGGAATATAGATAGTAAAGACGACTTACGCATTAAAATGTGTATTCAACGTACTGGTGAAGAATTCTCAGTTATTCACCATGAGTTAGGTCACAACTTCTATCAACGCGCTTACAATACCCAACCGCTTTATTATCAAGAAAGTGCTAACGACGGTTTCCACGAAGCCATTGGCGATACCATTGCGCTTTCGGTAACACCCGGTTACTTAAAAGAAATTGGTTTATTAGAGCAAGTGCCTGATGAATCGAAAGACATTGGCTTATTAATGAAGATGGCGCTGGATAAAGTTGCCTTTATTCCATTTGGTTTACTTGTGGACCAATGGCGTTGGCAAGTATTTTCAGGTGCAGTAACCCCTGAAAACTACAATAAGGCATGGTGGGAATTACGTGAAAAATACCAAGGTGTAAAAGCACCTATCGCACGAAGCGAGGCTGACTTTGATCCAGGTGCAAAATATCATGTGCCAGGTAATACACCGTATACACGTTACTTCTTAGCGCATATTTTACAGTTTGATTTCCACCGTAGTTTATGTGAAATAGCAGGTAACAAAGAAGCCATTCATCGCTGCTCAGTATACAACTCTAAAGAAGCAGGTGAAAAACTCAATGCTATGCTAGAAATGGGTTCAAGCCGCCCTTGGCAAGAAGCATTAGCCACCGTAACAGGTAAACCTGAAATGGATGCAACAGCCCTACTTGATTACTTTGCGCCACTGCAAAAATATCTTGATGAGCAAAATAAAGGCCGTCAATGTGGTTGGTAAGTTAACTTAGTTAAATAGCAAAAATGCAAAAGCCCGCTCAATTGAGCGGGCTTTTTTAGTATTGCAGTACTAAATTTACAGTTTGATTAGAACTGTAAGCTTACATTTGCAAAGTAAGCGTCATAACCAGAATCATCCCAGTTATTACCGTAACCCGCTTTTAAACCAACATTTTTGTTGAAGAAATGTTGAGCACCAAAAGTGTAATCATCGTTTTTATTAAATGTAACAAACGCTGATGTCGCTTTAGTGAAGTAGTAATTAGAACCTAATTCCCATGAACTACCACTGTCGTCAGTATCTGAAATAGTACCTTCAACTGTTAGGTAGTTACCTTGCTTAAGATCCATGAAGTATTTAGCGTTCACAGCGCGGTAATCAAACTCGTCATCAGATGTTACAGTGAAACCGATGTAATCTGTGCTATTAAGTTTATGATCATAAGCAAGATCAAATATTACTGAATTTTCGCCATCTTCAACGTCAATGAATGTCGCTTTTAATAATAAATTTGGATTAAAAAAGTAACCTGCTGATACATTAAATACGTCTTTGCTTGAAACAGAATCAACATCAAGGTTGCTATATTGAGCACCTACCACAAAATTTTCAACAAAGTACTCACCACCGATAGTTGTTACATCGCTAAAGTCATTATCAATGTATGAACCATATACGTTGGTTTGCTTGTTAATATACTCAAATTGATCGTAAGGACCTAATGTTGCTTTTGGTGAGAAGTAATATTTTGAATCAACACTAACTGTGTCGTTGCCATCGGTATCCATATATCCTAAATGGCTGATTGACTGATAGTTATCCGCAGCAGTCGCGGCACTAGAAAGAAGAATACTCGAAATAATAACTGCTAATTTTTTCATAAAAAGATTTCCCTATTTTACATTGTTTTATTGCTACAAGGTTTAACGTTTAACCGGTTGGTTAAGACGGGGCACATCCTAACGCGAGTAAACTGAATTGAAACTTAACTAAGTGCTTGTATTTTATTATAAAAATGTAAGTGGATGTAAGGAAGTGTAAAAAAAAGGTAGCGAATAGGAATGTTAATCGCTACCGTTTTAAAAGCTCAATTATGATCAAAGCGCGTACTGGCTGATTATCCGGTACACATCATTGATATTATCACCCGATTTAAAATCTTTGCTGATCGGTGTTGGATCAGAGCCAACCCAAATTTTTAATTCAGCATCTAAATCAAAATGACCTGCACTTTCTTTACTAAACTTAGTAATTTTTGAATAAGCAATACTGATCATCTCTATTTTTGAGCCAGTGACCCCCTGCTTATCCAACAAAATTAAACGTTTGTTAGTAAAAATAAACATGTCACGTACCACTTTATAGGCCTTTTCAACTTGTTCACCTTCAATCAGTGTATTTGCCAATACTTTTTCTAAATCATTGTCATCAATTTCACTGGCATTACCCATTAAACCACTTAATAAACCCATTATATTTGCTCCTGTTTAAATATTTGATTTTCTAATGTATGGCCGTTTACCAATTGGCGATACCGCCAACCTTGCTGATAACAATGTTGCAGTATGGTGATATCAAATGGTGTCGCCGTTTTTTGGTACTCGATAACATATTCTTTAGCTTGGCTCATATACACTTTAGACACTTCTGCTAAAGCTTGTATTTTCTCTTCAACATCCGGGTAATGCTCGCTCAATAACAATGTAATAAATCCAGACTCTAGTTCGCTATTATCACTGTGCGTTGGATGCTCTGTGAGCTTACCTTTATCAAGGTGCAGTACATGTGAACATAAGCGTTCTAGTTCAGTTAAATCATGCGAACTTAAAATAAAGGTAGCCTCACTGCTAAGATTCGCAACCACTTCGCGTACTTCGCGAGCATGAATAGGATCAAGCCCAGCGGTTGCTTCATCCAGCATGACTATTTGTGGTTTCCCGATCAGCGCTTGACCTATGGTGACACGTTTACGCATTCCATGTGATAAATCATCAGAACGCTGTTTAGCAACGTCAGCCAGTCCGACTAACTCAAGTACGCGGATCGCTTCTGCTTGGCTTTGCTTATTTGACAGCCCTTGTAGCTGGCCATAAAACGCCAGTTGGTGAGCGATACTAAAGCGCGGATCAAGTTGAGCATCTTGCGGTAACGCACTGAGCTTGCCAAACAATTCACTACTGCCTGGATTATGTCCAATAATATTGAGCGTGCCTTTTGTTGGTAAAATATAACCGCATAACAAACTAAACAAGGTGGTTTTGCCTGCACCATTTGGCCCAACCAGTGCTACTGGCGCGCCTTGCTGTATCTCAAAACTTACCTGATCAAGGGCCAATTTATTACCATACTGCTTAGTTAAACCTGTTGCGTGTATTAGTGTGCTCATAGAGAACTCCTTGCAAAAATACGCTGAGCAATCGCTAGCATCACGGTAGTTTGTATTAACGGAATGCCAATGCTATTAAATATTCCTGCGTTTTGTCCTGCCATTTGATCAAGTTGTACGCCAGGGAAAACATAATCAAGCATTGCCAAAACGGGTATTTGCCAGCTTAAAATACTGACCACAATATTTCCGCCAGCAAAAAATAATACGGCAAGCACTACAGTTAAACGCGCTGAGCGTGCAAAAGTATTTAACAACGTCATTAGTGCTATAAAGGGCAAAACAGCAATTAATAAATAACAGAACAAAATAAAGCTGCGACTTATGCCACTGACTAATAATGCTGGATCTCTAAATACCATAACCGCAACTGAAGCTACCAAGGTAACAAGTAGTAATGCTGCTAAAATAAATACCTGTCCTAAAAAGCGGCCAAATAACATTTCATTACGGGTAGCTCTAAGAGATAAAAAGCGTAGTGTTCCTCGTTGTTTATCACCAACAAGTTGGTCGCTACATAAAAACAAGCAAAAGCTGGGAAAGCTATACAATGCAATTAACCAATACATAGCTAATTCAGCTTCAGGCCAATCGAGTAATTTACTCAGCCCAATAGCGCCAAACACTTGTTGTGCTAAATCGGCTATTTGGGGCGAACTAATTAAGCTGACAGCTTGACCTATCGGATAACGTAAAATCAATAACCAACAAATCGAAAATGCGGCAACAGCAAGTAAGCCGCGCTTGGTCAAAAATAATCTCACTAGTTCAAACTGGGCAATCTTTAATAATCGCTGAGGGTGGAGTTGCGTCACAGATATTCCTTATTAATCTATATACAGCTTACACTAAGGGCAAACGTGTTGAATTACTAGCAAAAAAAAACCCGTATTAATACGAGCTTTGTAACAAATAATGTAGTCTTATTGATCCGCAGGCTACAAATTCTGTTGGTATATGTCGAGTGCTTGGCTTAAATCAGCAATCAAATCGTCCACATCTTCAAGGCCTATATGTAAGCGGATCACTGGTCCTTGCGTCCAACCAGTTGCTGAGCGTAAACCTTTCATAGTTAAGTTGGCAGTCACTAAACTCTCGAAGCCGCCCCACGAGAAGCCCATTTTAAAATGCTCTAAACTATCTAAAAAAGCATCAATCGCGCTTTGGTTACCTTGTTTCATAACAAAAGAAAACAAGCCATTACTACCATCAAAATCACGCTTAAAAAACTCATGACCCGGACACGTTGCAAATGCCGGGTGACGAATATGGTCAACTAACGGATGTTGCTCTAACCAAGTAGCGACTTCGATCGCGGCTTTTTCATGCTGATTTAAACGTACCGCCATAGTGCGCAGGCCTCTTAACGCTAAATAAGCGTCATCAGCCGACGTACATTGACCAAGTAAATATGAATTTTCTCGAAGTGTCGGCCAGTATTTTTTATTGGCCACTGCCACCCCCATCATCACGTCCGAATGACCCACAATGTATTTAGTTGCCGCTTGAATACTAATATCCACCCCGTGTTCAAGTGGGCGATAATGCAAGCCATTACCATAGGTGTTATCAAGCATGGTCATTACCCCATGCTCATTGGCAACTGCAACCATGGCTGGTACATCTTGAATTTCCATGGTGATAGAACCTGGCGACTCTAAAAACAGCACTTTGGTGTTGTCTTTGATCAGCGCTTTAATATCTGCCCCAATTGTTGGTGGATAATAAGTCGTCTCAACGCCAAAGCCAGCTAAAATTTTATCGCAAAAATCACGCGTTGGTTCATAGGCATTATCTACCATTAAGATATGATCGCCCGCTTTCAAAAAAGCCAATAGTGTGCTGCTAATGGCCGCTGCACCACATGGATAAAGCGCACATCCCTCACCACCTTCAAGCTCAGTGATCGCTTCTTGTAATGCAAAATGTGTAGTAGTACCACGACGACCATAAAAAAGTGTTTTATCGCCACGTTTTTTTGCCGCTTCTTTAAGCTCTGCCACTGAATCAAAAACAACTGTCGATGCACGTTGCACTACGGGGTTAACCACCCCATGAGTATATGCTTTTTTACGTCCGGTACTTACTAACAGCGTATTTTTATTGCTTTTTGTCGTCATCATTAATCCTTAAAATATTTCGTTAGAACATACTCTGCACTATGCTTAATCTTGCAAATTACACCAATAGTCGATTAAATAGCGCGAAATAGAATCAGCTCTTGGTAGCTTTAAATGCTCCCCCTTTTCGTGCCAATTGCCAAATTGAGCGAGCTCTTCACGGCTAAACCACTGCGCATCGTCTAGTTCGTCCTTATCAACCTGGATATTTTCTGTAACAGCTTCAGCGGTAAAGCCCAGCATAATCGATGATGGAAATGGCCACGGCTGCGAGGCAATATACTTAACATTTTCAACCACAATGCCCGCTTCTTCCATCACTTCACGCGCCACCGCTTGCTCTAAGCTTTCGCCCGGATCAACAAAACCAGCTAAAGACGAATACATACCTGGTGCCCATATTGCTTGGCGACCAAGCAAACAGCGTTCAACACCATCAGCAAATGTACGAGTAACCACCATGATCACGGCCGGATCAGTTCGCGGAAACGTTTGGTGTTTACACCCATCATTACTACATAAACGTGAATGACCAGCTTCAACAAGCTCGTTTTCGCTGCCACAACGTCCACAAAAACGATGAGTTGCATGCCAGTAACACAAACCTCGTGCCAGTGCAGCCATTGAGCCTTGCGCGATTTCCACTTGCACCCCAAAGCGGCGAATATCAACAAACTCAGCGTCACCTATCAGCTGACTTAAGACGGCTTCGTCTAGCTTGCTTACATCAAGTGCGAAATGACTGGTTTGCTGCTCATCTAAACCTAAAAAAATCGCTTCGTTTAATGCTAAGTGACTCACATCACTAAAGCTTAAAAAAGTCACAGCAATATTATTTATATCAAATAAAGTGTGATTGTTATTCACCAATAACCAACGGCTTTGCTCATTTATTTGTGCTGCCACCCATTGTTGCTCTTTACGTAGGTTTGATGCACGGTTTAAAGGCATCTGGCTGTAATTAAGCATGCTTATCCTTTTTACTATTTAGATGGCTAAAACTACCATAACACTTACTTAAACCCAATTATTACTCACTGACAAATAGGCAAAAAAAAAGCCCTTACGGACTTTTTTAAACACACAATAAATTCTGTCGTAATTACAATGTAGCTAAATGAGCCTGTAATTTTTGATTTTCAGCTTCAATATGCTGATAAAATTCTAAATCGGCTAATTTACTTGCCGCCGCTTTATCAATTACAATCACTGCATCTTGATGAAGCTGTAGTGCCGACGCTGGACATGCAGCCATCAGTGGCCCTTCAATCATAGCGCGTACCGCATCCGCTTTATTTTCACCCGTTGCAAGTAATACGACTTTTTTCGCCTCTAAAATCGTACCAATTCCCATCGTAATTGATAACTGTGGCTGATATTCATCAGCAGCAAAAAAACGGGCATTATCATCTACCGTTGCTTTTGTGAGTGTTTTTACGCGAGTACGTGAACGCAGACCTGATGAAGGCTCATTAAAGCCGATGTGACCATTACGTCCGATGCCTAATAACTGTACATCAACACCGCCTGCTGCAACTATTTTGTCTTCGTATTCTTTGCATGCTGTAATTGGATTTAGGGCATCCCCTGGCGGTACAAAGGTATTATCTTTGTTTATATCAATATGGCTAAACAATTGCTCATTCATAAAGTGGCGGTAACTTTGTGGATGATCGCCCGTTAAACCTAAGTATTCATCTAAATTAAACGTTGTTGCTTGTGAAAATGAAATCTCACCCGCTTTATTTTTAGCGATTAATTCTTGATATAACGCAACTGGCGTAGAGCCCGTTGCTAAACCGAGCACTGACGTTGGTTTTTTTTGTAATTGTGTTGCGAAAATATTTGCGCCATATGCTGCTACGGCTGCTGCATCATTTAAAATTACTATTTGCATATTAATTTGCTCAGTTATTAAATTAGTTGATGAAAAAATGGGATCTAAGTCCCAACCCCATGTGCAATCGGATTGGGCCTTAGATCAAACCAAACAGGGATACACTATTTGGTCAATACCATTATGACAACGCTGTCATTATTACCATTCAATTTTAGTTTGTAAAGTAAAAGTGAATAAAAATTTACCTTTTTTACTGTGCTGTACATTAGCCAGCTAAACACTGACAAATATTTTGCGCTTATACATCCAATGTAATAAAAGCATTTGCACCAGCAAAAGCGCAACCACGCCAATCAGTGGCTGCCAATCGGTAGCTGCTGCTGCAATAAAGCCACCAAACACGCTATGGCTTATAAACTCCCAATTCACTAAGCTTGATGCCAAATAAATAATGATTGAGTTAGCACCAATAATCACAAACGGATAAGCTAATTTTTGGCCATTGAGAATATCAACCACTGCATAAAACACAGCCAGTAATATTGCGCTCCACCCGACTGTGACTAAAACAAATGAACTGGTCCATAATTCTTTATTAACTGGAAACTGTAAATCCCAAAGCCAACCTAAGCAAACACTCACAACACCTGCAACAAATAATATGCCTGCTGTTTGCCACTCGCCAACCTTACTTGCTCTGGCGATTAGTTGTCCTGCAAATACCCCAAACATGGCATTCACAATAGCTGGTAGACTCGATAACACGCCCTCGGGGTCGACGGCTCTATTTTGATAACTAATACCGGGTAAAAAATGCGAATCAAACCATGCATTCCAACTCCCCTGTGCACTTAAATCACCAGCGTTACCACCTGGTACAGGAATAAAACACATCAAGATCCAATACCCTAGCAGCAGAGCGATTGCTGTAAAGAGCTGTGTGCGAATACTGGTATGCCACACTAGCATTGCACAGAAAAACCATGCAATCGCTATTCGACCAAGTACACTCGCATAGCGTATTTCATCGAAGGCAAGCGGAATACCTGTGCCCCAACCATGGTTATACATCACCCCTAACCCGCACAATAGCAATAACCGCTTTAATGCTTTAGCATAAAAAACTTTTCGCTCTTGCCATGGCAGGTGATCGATGCGTTTTGGTGCTAAGCCCATCGCCACACCTGATAAAAAGATAAATAACGGAAAAATCAAATCGTAAAATGTAAATCCATGCCATGCACTGTGTAGCGTATGCGCTTCAAATACCTGCCAACCAGTCCAACCGGTTAAAACAAATAAAGCGGCAAAAATAGATTGCCCACCTAAAATCCAAAACATATCCATGCCACGTAAAGCATCAAGAGATGCTAAGCGCTTTTTACTCGGCTTTGTGTCTGTATGTGCTGTTGTCATTATTTTTACTCTTAAATAAAAAGCCCCGCGATACAACTGCGGGGTTTTTACAGGGAAACGTTACACTGCATTACCTGCAATATAAGTGGCTTTTACAAACTGATGTTCATCGAGCACCACAAAGTCTGCATCAAAGCCATCAAGTAAACGTCCCTTTTTCTTGAGGTTTAAATATTCTGCTGGATACAGTGCAGCCATGCGTAAACTTTCACTGAGGCTTACATCCAATGTATTAATGGTATTACGCACTGCACTGGCCATGTCTAATACACTGCCTGCTAATTCGCCCGTACTTGAGTTTAATCTATCCCCAGTACGAATTACTTTGCGCCCGTCAAAAAAATCAAATTCCATATCATCGGTACCCACTGGTGGCATTGCGTCAGTGACTAACATAATTTTGCCGCGCTGTTTGGTGCGAATAGCTAATTGTGCAGACAATGGATGTACATGATGCCCATCAACAATTAAGCCACACCAGCTGTTATCATGCCAAAGCGCAGCGCCAACCACGCCTGGTTCACGCGATGTAAACGGCGACATCGCGTTATATAAATGTGTAAACCCATCGGCGCCAGCATTGAGTGCCGCCATTGTCGTTGTATAGTCAGCATTAGTGTGACCTAGTGATACTTTTACACCACACGCCACTAAGCGCTCAATATCAGCAATGCTGACATTTTCTGGCGCTAAGGTAACCATTTTGATACCTAAATCTTGACGCGCATAAATGGCAAATTCTTGTTCGCTAATTGGGCGAATAAACTGCTCACTGTGTGTGCCTTTTTTTGGAAAAGACAAATGCGGACCTTCAAAGTGAATACCTAATACACCCGCGACCCCTTCGCATATTGCTTTTGCTGTTGCATCAGCAGCTGCTTGCATGGTTTCAACTTTATCGGTGATAAGTGTTGGCATCAGTGCCGTTGTACCAAATTGACCATGCGCTTTTGCGATACGATCTAAGCATTGTGTGCTTTGCTCAGCATTAAAAAATGCCCCGCCACCGCCATTAACTTGTACATCGATAAAGCCTGGCGCAACTAAACCATCTAGCTCAATAACACTGCCTGTGGTGGAAGTTTCAAGATGAAAAACGCCATTTTCAACGCTGAATAATGCATTATCTAGAAATTTTTCAGCCGTGAATAAACGTGTCGCGCGATAGAAGGTTTTCATTACAGTGCTACCTTTTGGTCTTGCTCTAATACTGATTGCTGTGCAAAATAAATTGCGCCCATTTCAGGCGGTTGCTTTGGTACTTCAACGAGTTTTGCAATTGCTGGGTCAAGCCATTGATTTAAAGGCTCTGCAAGACCACCGATCATAGATAAACGCGGAGGATTGTTCTCTAATAAACGATGCGCTAACTGACTCACGTATTGCGCTCCGTCTTTTACAATGGCTAAAGCGATTTGATCGCCTTGGTGTGCTGCATCAAATACATAGCGAGCAAGTTTTGCATAGCTACTTGACGGTTGTCCGGCCATTTGCTCTGCAATGCCCATTGCTGTGGTGACATTAAAATGCTCTTTAACCACTGGCGTCATTATCGTGTGAGGACCTAAACCATCTAGCTCCATTAACACCGCTTTAATTGCCTCTAAGCCCATCCATGCGCCACTGCCTTTATCGCCAAGTGCAAAACCATGACCGCCGTAATTCACCGACTGCCCTTTTACATATGAAAAACCACATGAACCAGTACCCGTGATTATCACAGCACCATCACCGCCTTCATGAGCCCCGATACACGCCGTATGTAAGTCAGTAGTTAAAAACATTTGTTTAAATGGGTGCTCCCACTCTGTTATTTTTTCATATAAGTTCGGTAAATTAACACCCGCCAATCCTAAACCGGCATACACTTGATGAATAGACTCTAATGGCAAACCTGCATCGCGCATCGCCAATTGTGTAGATACCATTATTGACTCTAATGTGCGCTCCAACCCATGTAATGGATTCGCAGGGCCACCTAAACCTGTTCCTAATACCCCGTTTTGCACAGAGTATATAGTTGCACGGCACTTAGTTCCGCCACCGTCGATACCAATATACAATTGGTCCTCATTCGCACTCTTAGCCATCATTTAACGACCTCTAACCTTCGTTTTATATTTGTATTAATCGCATGTTTTTTTATTATCTTAATGCGATTCACCCTCAACCCATGTTGAATTAATGTTACACAACAAATGACAGCGTTGTCATTAAGTTTTTTATAAAAAATCTCACATATCCCACATTTATCTCTAATTAACTGAATTAAATAAATAATTAATATCAATTAAATTAGTGTCGACTATCTTTTAACGTAATAATAAGGTTTAAAAATGACATTATTACCTAAAAAAACAACAAAAATGGTGATTTATAACACTATTTTCATAACTTAAATGGCCAAAAAACATAAATAAAAATGCAGAATATGCATCCAGTTTACCAAAAATAATAATTTAGTAAAGATTCACTGTCGATATTGGAATATTTTTTCTAGTGGTAGATTAAAAACAATCGCGATCTTAAAAGCGACCTCCAGCGACGGTGAATACCTTGCCGCTTCAATTGCGGCAATTGTTTGACGCGTCACCCCAACGACTTCAGCTAATTGCTGCTGCGTCATTTCATTATGCTGAAACCGTAATGCACGGATCGTGTTAGTAATCGCTAACTTTGCCATTCTAACCTCTATATAATAGCCAAGCTTCGGCCCCAGCGCCGATTATCTCGCTCACCAACGCTGCGATTACTAACTGGTGAACCGGACTAATTGCAAACCCAAAATGTGGGTCAATCAGCATTGCAAACACCGCGTTCACAACGCCTAATTGTAAAATAAGTAGTGCAACACTTTTTGCTTTTAAGGCAATAGCCTGTTCGCGTTCATCTTTCGCTTGATTCGCATATTTAGTATTAAATATCGCTAAGATAATGTGCATCACAATAAGCATTACAACGGTTTGTATCGTAAGTGATATCAACAAGCCACTTGCTAATAACGGATCCATCTGAGCTTCTGGCGTCATTGATAATACTGACTGCAAGTAATTAAACAACACAACCATCGTTATGCACATCTCAAGTAACCGCGATTTTTGTGTATAACTCATATCACCCCCTTATAATAATAAATTTGATGTTAAGTATACTTAACATTAATGACTATAAGAGTGGGCTCACATCATGTCAAATATTTTTAACATGATGTTATGTTTTTAATACATTAGTTTCAAAGTAACAGGGAATCATCAATGCAAAAAAACTGTGCCGCACTTTGTTTTAATGCATCAGCCGTCAGTCTATCAGCGCCATAGACGTCACACGGTACATTATAATGATGCTGTAAATGACCCAGTAATAAGGCAAAATCCCCGTCGCCGGAGAGTAAAATAACTTTGTCGAGGTTTTTACCTTGTTCTAGCATGTCGATGGTGATGCCGACGTCCCAATCGCCTTTTGCGCTGCCATCTTTACGCTGAATAAATGGTTTTAGCTTTACCTCAAAACCAATCGCACGAAGAATATTTTGAAATTGAGATTGCTTTTCGTCCCCGCGATAAATTGCATATGCAATCGCGCAGTCTATATCATAGTCATCACTGATTTTTGCCCAAAAGGCATTGTAATCAAAGTTTTTTCGGTAGCTCTCTCGACAGGTGTAATAAATATTTTGGACATCGACAAAAATCCCCACTCTCGGCTTTTTCGCCGTTGTACTATGTATTTCTTGACTCATGCGTTATCCCTTTTAAATTAATCACGCTACTGTAGCATACCCTGATTAATTTCAAGCCCTTGCATTTAGCTTTCAAGTAACCTAAATTAGTTACATTGAAGCATGTAACCAAAATTGGTTACTTTTCTTTATGTAACTTAAATCAAGGACATTTATGATTGCGGTGATCAGCGGTGATGTGATCAAATCACAACATATTCCAAAGCACGACTACGATGCGATGCTCTACCAGCTCGACCAAAGTTTGCGAGCAATTACTCAACGCCATCTAGGACAAAGTATTATTTATCGAGGCGATGCTTTTCAGGTGCAAATAAATCAACCACCCCAAGTATGCCGTGTCGCAGTGCTGCTTTACTTACATCTTAAAGCCACCGGCTATGAAATTCGCCAAAGCCTTGCCATTGGTGAAATAGATAATGCTAGAGCCGATATTAAAACAGCAACAGGCTCTGCATTTACATTATCGGGGCGCGGTCTTGACGAAATCCATAACCAACGCTTTACTCTTAGCAGTATTGATGAACTCAAAAATGATGGCTTAACCCTTAATCTAGCTTTTATTGACGTGCTCCTGAGCAAAATGACACACAAACAAGCGAATGCCTTATATGTCTATTTAACCGCAGAAAACAATCAACATAGTGAACTTGCTAAACAATTAAAAACCAGTCGTGAGAATGTGACCAAGTTACTTAATCTTGCACATTATCAGTTGATCGAGCGTTTTTTAGACTATGCAGAGCAGGCCATTGCTAATGCCGTGATAGGAGTAAAAAAATGAGTTTTATGTTGTTATTAGTTGCATTATTTATCGGTCATATTTTAGCTGATTTTTATTGGCAGCCAATGAGTTGGGTTAATAACCGTAATACACGTCACTTTCGTGCTAAAAAACTGTACTTGCATGTGCTAGTGCACGGTCTAACTACGGCAGCAATTGTCAGCTGGTGGGAGTTTAGTTTTGGCTGGCAAGAGCTCTCGCGTATCGGTATTGCCACAGCTATTGTTATCGTGACCCACTACTTAATTGATTTAGCAAAATCATATTCAAACAAAGGAGTTGTGCCATTTATCATTGATCAACTTGCTCATCTTGTCGTGATACTACTACTGACTGTGTGGTTGAGCGACAACAGTGAATTTATTACCAGCATTTGGCAATGGCTGATAACCCCCACTACATTATGGGTGCTATGTGGCTATTTACTGGTATTGAGTCCCAGTGCTGTGTTCATTCGTATGATGTTAGAGCGTCTCACTACCGGGTTTAGCTCCACAGGAAGTTTACCAGCAGCGGGGCAAAGTATTGGCATGCTTGAGCGAGTATTAATGCTTACATTTATTTTGCTAGATCAGTTGGCTGGCGTTGGCTTTTTATTAGCAGCAAAATCGGTATTTCGCTTTGGCGACTTACGTGCCAGTAAAGATAAAAAACTCACCGAATATGTTATGCTCGGTACACTTTTAAGTGTCACCGTCACCTTATTTATTGGCTTAGCAGTTAATTATCTTAAAGCATTATAGAAATAAAAAGCATAAAAAAACGCGCCAGCTTAGGCGCGTTTTTTATCAAAATATTATTACGTGTTACTCACGCCATCATTACCAGAGCGACGACGTTGACCACTGCCACCAACAGATTGACGCTTAGCCCATGGGTTTTGTGTTTGCTCACCAGCGGCTTTAGCAGCAGGTTTTTTACCTGAGCCACCACGGCGTGGGCCGGTGCCATTACCGCCGTTATTATTTGGCTTTTTGCTATCAGACTTAGGTTTAGAAAAAGGCTGACCCGCTTTTTTAGGCTTTTTAGGTTTGATAGGTCGTGCATCAAGCTCTCTTTCAGGCACTCCTTTTGTTGGCTCAAAACCAGCTTCTTTTGCACGTGGGATCAATTCACCGATAAAACGTTCAATACCGTATAAGTCATCAGCATCTTCCGGTGTTACAAATGAAATTGCGTCGCCAGATGCACCCGCACGGCCGGTACGACCAATACGATGCACATAATCTTCATACACATTAGGCAAATCATAGTTAACTACATGTGGCAGTTCAACAATGTCTAAACCACGGGCAACAATATCCGTTGCCACAAGTACGCGTACTTCGCCACTTTTAAAGCCTTCAAGTGCTTTAACACGCGCGCCTTGAGATTTATTACCATGAATTGCAGCGCCAACAATATCATCGCGCTCTAACTGCTTTACTAAACGGTTTGCACCATGTTTAGTGCGGCTAAATACCAACACTTGTTGCCAATCATTAGTACGAATTAAATGACTTAACAAGGCGGTTTTACGTGCTTTATCTACCGCATAAACGCATTGGGTAACACTTTTTGCCGTGGTATTTTTTGCAGCGACTGAAATTTCGACCGGATCATTAATAAGCCCTTTCGCAAGCGCTCTAATATCGTCTGAGAACGTCGCTGAGAACATCAAGTTTTGACGTTTAGCCGGTAACTTGCTGATGATACGTTTAATGTCATGAATAAAGCCCATATCAAGCATACGGTCAGCTTCATCAAGCACCAACACTTCGAGGTTATCGAACTTCAAGGCATTTTGGTTATGCAAATCCATTAAACGACCCGGAGTGGCAACTAAAATATCTACGCCTTTGCGTAAACGCATCATTTGCGGATTAATTTTAACACCACCGTACACAACAAAAGAACTGATATTAGAATGCTTAGCATACTCTTCAACGTTCTCGCTTACTTGTAATGCCAGCTCACGGGTTGGGGTTAAAATTAAAGCACGAACTTGGTTAACCTTGGCTTTTTGGCCTGTTGATAAGCGCTCAATTAACGGTAAAGTGAAACCCGCTGTTTTACCTGTACCAGTTTGCGCTGCAGCCATAACATCACGACCTTCAATGATCGCTGGAATGGCTTGAGCCTGAATTGGTGTTGGCGTTTCATAGCCCTTTTCTAAAACCGCATTAACTAAAGACTGTGATAAACCTAACCCATCAAAACTCATATTTTCTCTCAATAATTTTAAGGCCCAATCGGCCAATGGCGCATTATACCGATCGTACGCAATAATGCATGGTATATTCACGTTTGAAATAGCGTCAGCCAAATTTAACTAGCCACATCACACTATAACTCACTAAAAAAACACAACCTTAAAAAACAAAAAAGCGGCACTGTGGCCGCTGTTGAAAAGCTATCATCACTTGAGTGATGCTATTTAACACCTAACTCACGCAGACGCTCTTGTAAGTAACTGTCAGCAGTATAACGCGCTGATAACACCACATCTGGACGCGGGTGCAAAAATAACGGCAACGAAATACGTGACTTAGATGACGCTTTGCCAGTAGGGTTAATAACACGGTGAATAGTCGACGGAAAATAACCACCTGACGCTTCTTGCAACATGTCGCCAATGTTAATAATTAAACTGCCAAAATCGCATGGAACATCTAACCAACCACCATCTGTTTTTTGTACTTGCAAGCCTGGCTCATTTGAAGCAGGTAATACCGTTAATAAATTAATATCACCATGTGCAGCAGCACGAATAGCGCCAGGTTCTTCATCACCTGTCATCGGCGGGTAATGTAATATACGTAATAATGTTTGCTCTGAATCAGCAATCATATCTTTTAAATCGATTGAAAACTTAGCACGCACATCCGCTGGTGCTTCAGCTTGCACCCAGCTTAACAATGTCGCAGCAAACTCATTGGCTAAACGATAATATTCGCGAATATCTGCTTCTAACTGCGCTGGTACACGGCCTTTTGGATAAACATGAAAGTATTCTTTAATGTCTTTAACTGTAAAGCCTTTTGCAACTTCTGATACCGAAGGCGGAAAGTAGCCATCTTGAGTGTCTTTAGAGAATAAGAATTCATGTTTTTGTTCAGAATTAAAAAAATCCTGCCAATTTTTATAAATTGATTCAACAAGAGACTGTGGAATTGGGTGGTTTTTTAATACACCAAAGCCCGTATTTCTAAGAGACTCAACAAATTGAGCGGCCGCATCGCTCGCTTTATAATCAACGGTAGGTAATTGCATGTTCGTATCCAATGAATTAAGTTGTTAAAAGCCTTTGCTAATCATAGCAGTTGCTCCATTGTAGCGCTTCGCGAGCATAATAAAACGGGCAAAAAAACATAAGGACTTATGTCCTCTTTAGCTGGGTAAGCGTTTATTACTTGATGCAAATCAAAATGTTGCTATTGTGGATAAAACGCCAAAACAACTGTAATTATAAACGCACTTTAATGGTCTATTCTTCACTAACCTCTTTCATTAAGCAAAGGTAACCTATGCGCCAAAAAATTTCGTTCAAAAGTGGTGATTTAACACTCGCCGGTCAGCTTGAAACACCCGCCAGTGATATTAAATTTTATGCCTTGTTTGCCCATTGTTTTACCTGTGGTAAAGATATAGCCGCAGCAAGTCGAATTAGCCGAACACTCACTCAACAAGGCATTGCGGTATTACGCTTTGATTTTACTGGCCTTGGTAATAGCGACGGTGATTTTGCCAACAGTAATTTCTCATCAAATATCCAAGATTTAATTGCCGCGGCAGATCACTTACGTGAACACTTTAAAGCGCCACAATTATTAATTGGTCATAGTTTAGGGGGCGCAGCGGTACTTGCAGCTGCTGAACACATTGCTGAAGTACAAGCCATTACCACCATAGGCGCACCATCAGATGCGCAACATGTAGCGCATAACTTTGCCGCTCATCTTGATGAAATTAATAGCAAGGGCGAAGCCAAGGTAAATTTAGCAGGGCGAGAATTTACCATTAAAAAACAGTTTGTGGACGACATTGCCAATTACGACCGCAGCCATATCAGTAAATTAAAGCGAGCATTGTTAGTAATGCACTCCCCTATTGATGCCACGGTAAGCATTAACGAAGCTGAAAAAATTTACGCCGCTGCTAAACATCCAAAAAGCTTTATTAGCCTGGATAACGCCGACCACTTACTCACTAACAAAGACGATGCAGACTACGCAGCAGACGTTATAGCATCATGGGCAAAACGTTATGTGGATTTTGATAAAAACCAGTACAGTGCCAAACTTAGCAGCGGCAATGTATTAGTTGAAGAAAAAGATCATGTCTTTACTCAGCATGTAAGTACCAAAGATCATACTTGGCTTGCCGATGAACCACTAAGTATTGGCGGTAATAATCTAGGCCCAGACCCTTATCACCATTTACTGGCAGGACTTGGTGCATGCACCGCGATGACGCTGCGCATGTACGCTAGTCGTAAGAATTTACCGCTTGAACACATAAAGGTAGAACTGGACCACAGCCGTGATTATCACGCCGATTGTGATAACTGCGAGCAAACCGACAAACTCGAAGCCATCACCCGTAAAATCACCTTATTAGGCGATTTGAGTGACGCTCAGCGCCAGCGCCTATTAGAAATTGCCGACAAATGCCCTGTGCATAAAACCCTGCATAACAACCCACTGATTGTAAGTGAGTTAATGGAGTAACTAGGCGAAATAATATAGCGTCATTCGTATCGCTATATTATCTTTTCGATAGTTTTAATAACTGCTGAAAATGTTCTATCGAGTCCACTGTCTATAATTTCTTGGTCTTGCATACGCATTATATAGTTACTGACTTTTTGTTTACCTTTGTGATCAAACTTATAATCAACATACATACATTCTGTATCTGTCAAACCACTTTTGTATTCATTCGCTAGCTGGTTATTATTAATTAAATCTTTTAATTTATAATCGGTTAATTTCTCTGATTCATTTTCTATTTTCTCTAACCAACCTTCTTTAAGTGCAAGCTCCCATATCTCAGATGGAAATAATGTTTCTAAATCAGCACTGACATTGTAACCTTTACTCTTTAAGTAAATTATTACTTTTGTAGGCTTTATTAATTCACAATAAACAGCCTTTGAGCCTGAAACCCTTTCATTGAATATTTTCCTTGCTTTACTACCGGCGCAGTCAGCATCTAATAAAACTAAGCCTTTAACTTTCTCATTTTTATGCTTTTGAATGAGGTTAAAAGCAACACCTCTATCAACAGCCGCGTTTGCACAATTATTACCTTCACTAGGGACATCGATAAAAACGTTTTCTGATAAATTGAAAAATTCTAATAATCTATTAATTACTACTTTGTCACTTTGACCTTCCAAAAAAAGTCTTGGCTTAATATCATTTTCTAACTGCTTAAGCAATTCATTAGCTACAGACTCGTACTCTTCATTTCTCTTCAACCATTCATCCCTTTTCTTCTCAATTATAGGACTCAAAAGTTGAAGAAAGCCTATATTGCCGTGCAGCTCTTCTTCATCAGTAGCATCTATTTTGGTCTCCGATGTGTTATTTTCATTTATTATCTTACTAACATAATAAGTTCTCGTTTTAATATTTTCTGGTAACGTATCTGAGTTATTTAGTGAGTAAATAGCAGGTGAGTGGGTAGTTATAAATACTTGAGTATGCTTTCTAACAGCATCGATAAACTGTTTATTTAATTCGAAACATGTTGCAAACTCGACATTATTTTCCGGCTCTTCAAAACCCCAGATTAATGGTTTTATTGCTAGTCTTTTTCCACTATTTTGATGTTTCGCGCCAATAAAAGATAACATCATAGGAATATGTCTTATTTTTATTCCATCACCTCTTCGGCCCAAAGGAATATTATTAGAGTTAAACTCTAGTGCTTCAAAGATATTTCTCAAGTTTTGAGGCATTCGGATTTCATTATCACCACTAAACGTTTTATCAATCTCAGTTAAAAGCTCTGTAACATGGCTTTTTATCTCGGCTTCAAAGCTTGTGGCTGAACCTCTCAACCCTTGTTCCGTAGTAGCCGCAATTACATCATATAACTGCCCTTGAAGTTCTTTAAAAAAATCTTTATCTTTAATTGCTGGAACATACATAAAGTTTATATTACTGAGAAGATTTGGAATTTTACTTCTAGGAGGGAACTCTTGCTTTTTTGTGACTCTGCCTTTATTTAATACACAATACTGCTGAACTTCTGAAAGTCGATGAAGGCCATTCTCTCTCCAAACTTTCTTCCAATATACAGTATCTGGATAACCTTCCTTTCTGTAGCTTTGAGGTAACTTCAAAACTAACTCGACCATTATTTCCTTTGCCCTTTGCTTATATACTCTAGCGTTAATATTAAAATCAGAGCTGAATGAAAAAGGTTCTTGTGAATCAGTGTGGTTGTTAAAAAAAAGATTCAATGCTCTTAATATATTTGATTTTCCTGCATCATTTTTACCAACAAAGGTAGTAATTTCTTCTGCATAAAAACTTTGTTTATTTACTGATCTAAAATTAGTTATTGTTATTTGACGAATCATATCTGTCTTACTATTTCATTAGGTTTATAATGCTCGGACTATATTTTCAATGTACCTTAACCTCATGTAAATTGGTACTTTTATTTGTAAAACAGGTGTTACTTTATCTAATCTAAGAATAATTCAATTTCTTTTCTCATCCACTTTACTAACCAATTAGGCCCGCCGTCATACATATCATTATGGCGTGAGTTCTCTATCGAAATCTGCGTAACCGGATACTGTGCTAATTCATCTTCATTGAGTAATACCTGATTATCCGCAGGGTAATCACTGCCACGAAGCGTTAAAACTCGAATGTTTTTATTGCGAGGTAACAACATACGCCGATGATCAAGCGTAATAATTTGACTCACTTGCTTGGGATAAATCGCCGCGTAAAGCGCAGCTATGTCACCGCCATTAGAATGACCAAATAACGTTAACCGCGTAAAATCATACTCTGGGTAGCGAGAGCTCAACTCGGTCACTAAAAATTTTAGAGTGACCACACCACGATGCCAGTTTTCCATACGAGTGGCCATATAAGGTGGCGTGCGGTTGAGCGCAGGATCGCTGTCTAATTCATGGGCTACAGCAATGGTTAAATAGCCCTTAGCTGTAAATATATCAGCCGCAAACTGATAGTCAGTATGCGCAATACCATATCCGGCATTAATAAATACCACAGGGCATTTTGTTTGTTGGCTACAATGCTCGTTATATGCTGGTAATGAAATACTGATCGGGATCGCGCGGTCACGCGCTTTATCAACAATCATTTCGCTGTTTGTTGCGGAACTGGAGACGGCACTGACTATGAGAAAAAAGAAGCTCACAAGGTACTTAAAAGGTAGTGGCATTAATTTGCTCGACTTATTTTATTTAAATTATAAAGTACTTTAAGCTTTTGAATATTAATTGCAATAAAACGAGGTACCTAAAACAGCAGAAGAGTTTTAAAGAAAAAAATAATTATTATAAATTTATGCGATAATAGTCGTATTGTCCTAACGTCTATTTAGAAAAGAACCTATCCATGAAATCATACAACAGCATCGAAGAACGTATCGATATTTTACAAAGCAGAATTGAAGCGTATCAAGATGAAATCGAAACGCTAGAAACAGAGCCAAAAAATAATAACGAGCGTATTATTTTTAAATTCATCGAAACAGGCAGCACTGGCAAGACTAAAGATTTTGTGCGTGAATTAGGCATTAAATCACCACGCGATAGTTTGTATTCATCAGGTGATGTATCAAAACTCATCAAAGATGGCGCCAGTGATATTTCCCCTGCATTACTTGAAATTGCCCGCGCACTTGCCAGCGCACGAAATAAAAATGGTCCTGCCTGCTAATTAAGCATTAGATTAGCCGTGTCATAACGGCTAATCCACCAGCTCGATATCTAGTCCGCTGAGTAAGTTTAACGCTGCAAAGCGCTCAAACTTAGCCCGGCTAACATTATTATTTTTAATATCAATATTAAAATGCATCGCCCCGACAAAGTTTACTTTACTCAAGTTTGTTTGCAGAAATAGACTATCTCTAAAGTCAGTGTTACTAAAATCACTGGTAGCTAAATTAGCCTGTCTAAAATCAACATCTTTGGCAAAACAGTCAATCATGATCAAGCCTTTTAACTGTAACTCATAAAACGAGCTATGACTAAGTTGGCAATTTTTAAAACTCACCGATGACGTAAGTGCCAATTGTGGCCAATTTACCTGCGCCCATTGAATACTGTTGAGCTTACAATCAACAAAGCAGACTTCTTCTAACGAACTATAGCCCCAATTTAAATCGCTTAAATTACAGTTAATAAATTCGCACTCAATAAAACGACAATTACTAAATTGACTATGACTAAAATCACATTCAATAAACTGGCACTGTTCAAACTCAATGTCACTAAAGCGCTGCGTATTAGCCATGCAGTTTGAAAAATGCTGGTCGTAGTAGTCTGTTTGTGAAAATTGATAACTCACAGCCATAAAATCCTCTAATAAAATTATCTACACATCTAAATGAAAAAACCCCTAGGTATGAGCCTAAGGGTTTTCAACAAATCACTTATCGGATTGCTTATTCTGCTGATTTTTCAGCTTTTTCAACAACACTAATAGCAAGCTCTGTAAGCGAATCTGCATTTGCTTTACTTGGTGCGTTAGTTAACAAACACGACGCTTGGGTTGTTTTAGGGAAAGCAATCACGTCACGAATGTTATCAGTACCACACAGTAGCATTGCTAAACGGTCTAAACCGAACGCTAAACCAGCATGTGGTGGCGTACCGTATTTTAACGCTTCAAGTAAGAAACCAAACTTGTCTTGCTGCTCTTGTGCATCAATACCTAGGATTCTAAACGCTGCTTCTTGCATATCTGTATTATGAATACGTACCGAACCACCACCTACTTCGTAGCCATTTAGTACCATATCGTATGCATCTGAAATAGCCGCTGCTGGGTTTGCTTCAAGTTCGCTTGCATTTACATCTTTTGGTGCTGTAAATGGGTGATGAACAGCATGCAATGTACCTTCGTCGTCTTCTTCAAACATTGGGAAGTCAACAACCCAAAGCGGAGCCCAGCTATTTAGATTAGTGATCTCTAAATCAAGGCCAATCTTAATACGTAGCGCGCCCATAGCTTCGTTTACTGTGTTGCGTTTATCAGCACCGAATAAAATGATGTCGCCAGTTTGTGCGTTAGTGCGTGCAAGAAGTTCGTTGATCACCTCTTCATTTAAGAACTTAGCGATTGGCGATTGCACGCCTTCAGCGCCTGCACCGCGGTCGTTTACTTTCATCCACGCAAGCCCTTTCGCGCCGTAAATGCCGATGAATTTAGTGTAGTCATCTAGTTGCTTACGCGAAAGTGATGCACCGCCTGGTACTGTTAATACCGCAACACGGCCTTTTTCATCATTGGCAGGACCAGAAAAAACTTTAAACTCGACGTCTTTTACTAAATCGGCAACGTCAATTAATGTCATTGGGTTACGTAAATCAGGCTTATCAGAACCATACAAGCTCATTGCCTCAGCGTAAGGCATGATTGGGAACTCGCCTAAATCCACGTCTAGCAATTGCTGCCACATTTCGCGGATCATTTTTTCTGTGATACCACGTACCTGAGCAGAGCTCATGAACGAGGTCTCTATATCGATTTGAGTAAACTCAGGCTGACGGTCAGCACGTAAATCTTCATCACGGAAACATTTAACAATTTGGTAGTAACGGTCAAAACCCGACATCATCAACAATTGCTTGAACAACTGCGGAGACTGCGGTAATGCGTAAAAACTGCCTTTGTGAACACGGCTCGGTACTAAATAATCGCGCGCTCCTTCTGGGGTAGCTTTTGTAAGTACTGGCGTTTCGATATCTAAGAAATTATTTTCATCTAAGAAACGACGCACAAAGCTGCTAGCTTTAGCGCGTAGTTTAATACGGTCACTCATTTCTAAACGACGAAGGTCTAAGTAACGGTATTTTAAGCGACGCTCTTCAGAGTTTACCTGATTAAAATCAAGTGGTAATGGCTCTGAACGGTTGATGATAGTAAGGCCTGTGCCTAAAATTTCAACTTCACCAGTTGCCATATCTTTGTTGATTTGGCTGTCAGGACGTGCGCGAACTACACCTTTTAATTGTACGCAAAATTCTTGACGTAATGTATTCGCGGTATCCATTAAGCCTTCAACTTCAGGATCGAATACAACTTGTACTAAACCTTCTCTATCGCGTAAATCGACAAAGATAAGTCCACCAAGGTCACGTCGTTTGTTGATCCAACCACATAGTTCAACTTCTTGATCTACGTGAGTTTTATTTAGCTGTCCGCAGTATATAGAGCGCATAGTTTTCCTGTCAGTGTAAAGACGAATAGCCGCTTCCCCTAAGAATTGCTGTTTTTGAGGGAGAATAGCCACTATTTATAAATCATTTTAGGGGGAGCATTATACCCAAGTTACTTGAAAATGCGAGCTCGGCAGCAGCTACTATGCTTTCAATTTATAGATTTGATATACTAACCAAAACACACAATCAGTTAACCGTTTTATGTTGTATTTAGGGTGTCCGCAGTGGTCAAGTACCGCATGGAAAGGCAATTTATTATCAAGTCACTGCAAAAATGCCGATATGTTGCACGAATACGCACAGGTGTTTAATTCAGTCGAAGGCAATACCAGCTTTTATGCCGATCCTAGTGTTGAATCATTAAATCGCTGGCGTGATGCTGTCGGCAATGACTTTAAATTTACTTTTAAATTCCATCGACGCTTTAGTCATGAATTACAGCTTACTCATATCGATGACGAACTCACTGCATGGTTTAATTTATTCGAGCCAATATTGTCTCATGTTGGGCAGATCATGTTGCAGCTACCAAGTAGTTTTAGCCCCAAACAACTGCCGTTATTAGCACAGTTTATTGCCAAGCTCCCGACAGGTTTAAACTACGGCGTTGAAGTTCGCCACCCCGAATTTTTTAAGAAAGGCGCAGCCGAAATTGCCTTTAATCAGCTATTAATAGCAAACAATGTCAACCGTATCTCAATGGACACCCGTGCATTATTTGCAGTTAAGCCGAACACTGAAGCACTCATCGATGCCCAACAAAAAAAGCCCCATTTACCCGTGCATGCCATTGCAACAGGCAATCAACCTATGGCCCGCTTTGTGATTGCCGATTTAGATCATGACTATAAAAGCTATTACCAACCGTGGCTTAAAAAAGTAAAACAATGGCTTGATGAGGGTAAGCACCCGTATGTATTTTTTCATACTGCAGATAACCGCCAAGCACCATTATTAGCACGCGAGTTTTGCCAAGATTTAGGTTACCAGCACCCCGTGCTAAACCCTTTCACTGGTGAAAAAGAAGCCAGTCAAGCCAGCCTTTTTTGACTCGCTTTGAAAATTAATTAACTACAAAGAAGTATTGAATGAGTGATTTTAAACGCTATTTTAGCGGCTATCCAGAGCAAATTGTAACGCAAGTAATGCAGCTTATTGAAAATGATAAACACGGCGCGTATTTAACTAAAAAATACCCCAGCTCCCATAATATTACCAGTGACAAGTCGTTATACGCATACGCCACTGAGCTTAAAAAGCGCTATTTAAAAAATGCGCCACCGTTTGGCCGCGCCGCGTTTAAAAAACAAGGCGATATGGTCACTAATGCGCTAGGTACTCATACGTATCGTATGCAAGGTAAAACCCGCAAGCACGATTTAGCCATCAACAGTGATTTACTGCGTGCACCAGAGGAATTACTCAAAGCTTTAGTAGTACACGAGCTCGCCCACTTTAAGGAAAAAGACCACAACAAAAGCTTTTACGCCCTGTGCTGCCACATGGAGCCAAACTACCATCAACTCGAATTAGATTTACGGGTTTTTTGTGTGCTAGTAGCTGAAGGTAAAAACCCATACACATAAAAATAACTGAATCACAAAGTACATAGCCGTACAGTTAACATATAAATACTATGCAAGATGAGTACGGGAGATTTCTTCATTGACCCAATGTAGTAATTGCTTTATCGCTTTTGAAAGTACCTGATTTTGCCTCACTATATAACCTAAACTGGTAGTTGGAAATTGCGGTAATGCGGTCACTGTGGTGGTTAGATTTGCTTTACTGCGCAGGGAAAACTCTGGCACGATGGCAACGCCGAACCCCGCTTCAGCCCAATCAATTTGCGCATCGACACTGCCCACTTCCATCACCCGGTAATTTGGTAAGTTTAAAGATGGCAAGGCACTATCGAGCAAGTCTCGGGTTCGCGTATCATGGCCGAGTAAGATTAATGTTGGCGGCTCAGTCAGTGTAACATTGTTATCGTTTTTGGCTTGCTGCCATAACTTTAAATGATTACCTAATGCGCACCATTTTATCTGCTGTAATTGCGTAAAATGCAGCGGCTCACTTTCTTTTTGGGCAATCACAAACCCTAAATCAGCTTCAGCACTTTTAACCAATGCTGACGCTTGAGAAGACGTTGTATTGAGCAAAGTAAAGTCAATGCCAGGAAACTGGCGCTTAAAAAGCTGAAAAGGCTCAATCAACAATAAACGAGAAATTATATCACTGGCGGCAATTGTCAGTGTGCCTTGGCTGAGATCATTAATCGCATTTAAGTCAGATTGGCAAACCTGTAATTCCCATAAGGTTTTTTGTCCAGACTCTAATAGCCGTAAACCTGCTTGGGTCAAACTAAAGGGATTACGTTCTATCAGTTTAACCCGTGTCGTTTTTTCTAACTGCTTAATATGCAAGCTAACATTTGGCTGTGTCATATGCAGCGCATTGGCTGTTTTACCAAAGTGCTTTAACTCAGCCAATGTGACAAAAGTTTTTAACCAGTGAATATCTAGCATCTTTATGACCTTAATGGTGTGAAATCGATATGAAATTCTTATCAAGATAATAATTATAATTAATTTCTCTTATTTTAATAGAGCGCATACCATATTCGTTCAATCAATTTGGAGATTAAATTATGCCGTCAATTGTTGTTGTAGGTGCAAACTGGGGTGATGAAGGCAAAGGCCGTATCGTCGATTTTCTAGCTGAGAACGCATCTGCGAGCATTCGCTTTCAAGGTGGTAACAACGCCGGACATACCGTTGTGAATGACTTTGGTACGTTTAAACTACACCAATTACCAAGCGGTATTTTTAATCCTGATTGTATTGCAGTACTAGGCCCAGGCATGGTGATAAGCCCTGCGGCATTAAGCGAAGAAATAGCCGAAGTTAACGCCGCCGGTGTTGATGTAAAATTATGTATTTCTGATCGTGCAACGTTATGCTTACCATTACACGCCCTTGAAGATACCCTCGAAGAAGTGCGCTTAGGCGATGCCGCTTACGGCTCTACTCGTCAAGGAATTGCACCTGCATACGGCGACCGAGTAATGAAAAAAGGCATTTTAGTTGGCTGGTTAAATCAGCCAGACGTTTTATTAGAGCGTATTCAATTTATGCTGGATTGGAAAATGCCACAGCTAAAAGCCCTTTACCCAAGCTGTGATTTTTCACAAACAGCTGAACAAATGACTGAGTGGTTATTAGCTGTCAGCGCTCCTTGGCGCGAATTTATTTGTAATGTAACAGAGCCTTTAAAAGCACTGCAAAAGCAAGATGCTAACTTGTTGTTTGAAGCGCAGCTAGGCGCAGGCCGCGATTTAGTTTACGGCGAATACCCGTATACTACATCATCAAACGTTACTGCTGCCTATGCAGGAATTGGCAGCGGACTGCCAGCTTTGCGCCCTGAGCGTGTTATCGCTGTGGCTAAATCATTTAGCTCATCTGTTGGTACAGGTACACTCGTTACCGCCATGGCAGAGCAAGACAATTTTCGTGAAAGCGCGAACGAATATGGCGCAGTGACTGGCCGCCCACGTGATATGGGTTATTTTGATGCAGTTGCCACCCGTAACGGTGTTGAATTACAAGCAGCTACTGAAATCGCTTTAACCAAAATTGATTGCCTATCTGGCATGAAAGATTTAAAAATCTGCGTTGGTTATGCAGGCGATCACAGCGAAAACCCTATTTGGCCACAAACAGCGGCTTTAACGCCAATCTATGAAAGCATGCCAGCGTGGGATGAAGATATTACCGATTGTCGTACCTTCGACAGTCTGCCTGCTGCAGCGCAGCATTACGTAGAACGCATCGAAGTACTGATGGGAGTACCTGTAAGTATGGTGTCTGTGGGCCCTGAACGTGAGCAAATGATTATCCGCTAGATTTATAGCATAGCGTTTTTTATCATTCAATTGAGCACAATAATATTGGGTTTCATTACGAAACCCAATATTATGCACTGTATTAATAACTAAATGCTTTGACCTGCGATTTAATGTCCTTGCAAGGTGTTATTTAAAGTCCAAGTTCTGCCATAAAGTCGTCATCTAAATCACTTGCTTTAGCAGCATCATCAGCAGCTTTTTGTTTTTCTGCTTTATGCTTTGCTTCGTTTTCAATGATGTCATCTGGGTCAATAGCTTCAGCAATATCAAAATCGTGTAATTTGATAAACTCAGTTTTATCCATTGCTAATTCTAAATAAAAGATATTTTGTTTACTGGTGGTAAATGTCACGCGCCGTGCTTGCGGTCTATCCATCGTAGTATCGACCGAAATCTGTACTTGCTTATTGATGGCCATCATCTTCGGTTGATTTTGGGTAATTGAAGTATGTAACTGCTCGCGTACCTTTGAAGTAAAATCACCAACGATTTGGTTCATCAATTCACCGAGTACATTTGATACGTCGTCCGATAAGTGGCTATGAGCTAGTTCTTCTTCAGGCATCCCCATATTACGCATGTAATCATGATAAATCTCCATCGCCGCTTGCGAGGTGAAATTAGTAATTACCAGTCCTGTAAATCCGCCATCAAATAATACAAAACAACCGATATCAGGACGCATACAGGTGCGGGTTATTTTTTGTACCATTGCTGAGTAGCTAATGCTATTACCACTTGCCGACGACAATACACTCGTTACAGAATGGCAAAGGGTTGCCAATATATCATCTGTGCTGATCACTTTACTTTTGCTCATAAACTTCTCTTTTTCTACTTGTTATTCATTATTCTAGCCAAGCTACTGAAATTATCACTGACTATCCAGCATAAAATGCTAAAATAGCCCTATTATTTTTCAAGAGACTGTTTGTGTGAACATAAAAGACAGCATTTATGCCACTGAGCAAGCGGTTAAAGACTTTAGCTTTGACCAACATGTAGTAGAAGTTTTCCCAGATATGATCCAGCGCTCAGTTCCGGGTTATGCAACCATTGTTAGTACGATGGGTAAATTGGCCGGTGAATATGCGCAAAGCAATTCAAACCTTTATGATTTGGGCTGTTCCCTTGGGGCAGTAACATTAAGCATGCGCCGTAATATCCGCACTGATAATTGCCATATTATTGCCGTTGATAATTCACAAGCCATGGTTGAGCGCTGTAAATTACATTTGCACGGCTTTCGCTCAGAAGTGCCTGTTACAGTGACGCTTGGTGATATTAATGAGCTAAATATTGAAAACGCGTCAGTGGTCGCCATGAACTTTACTTTACAGTTTATTCCACCCGCACAGCGCCAAGCCGTGCTTGAAAAAATATACGCGAATTTAAAACCCGGTGGTGTATTGCTGTTAAGCGAAAAAATCAAAGGCGAGAACGAGCAATGCGATAACTTGCTGATTGACTTGCACCACGATTTTAAACGCCACAATGGTTATTCTGAATTAGAAATTAGCCAAAAACGTACCGCCATTGAGAATGTAATGCGCCCAGATACTTTAAATGCTCACCTTTCTCGACTTACCGATATTGGCTTTAGCCAAACCCAAGTGTGGTATCAATGTTTTAATTTTTGCTCACTGGTAGCAATCAAGTAACAAATATAAAGAGTAATTCAATGTCTCAATGGTTTAACCAATTTTACGCCGCAATCGCACAAAGCCCGCTAAGTCACTGGCTGGAAACGCTACCTAGCCAATTAAAACACTGGCAATTAGAGGCAAGTCACGGTGATTTACCAAAATGGCAGAAAGTGTTAAAAAACTTGCCTGAAGTGGCGACCAAACACGTCAATATTATCGACAAAGTTGAAATTGGTGCCCCAGGCGAAATGACCGACGGCGAACAAAAACAAGTTACACACTTATTAAAACGAATGATGCCATGGCGTAAAGGCCCTTTCAGCCTACACGGTATTGAAATTGATACTGAATGGCGCAGCGATTGGAAGTGGGACCGTTTATTACCGCACATTGAGCCGCTAAAAGGCCGCACGGTTTTAGACATCGGCTGTGGCTCTGGCTATCACTTATGGCGGATGCGCGGTGAAGGCGCTGAGTTTGTGGTTGGCATTGATCCGTCTGATTTATTTTTATGTCAGTTTCAAGCCATCAAACACTTTAACCCAGATGAAAACGTGCATTTATTACCGCTAGGTGTTGAAGCCCTGCCTGAGTTAAAAGCCTTTGATACGGTGTTTTCGATGGGTGTGCTTTATCATCGTCGTTCCCCTATCGACTTTTTAGCACAATTAAAAGCGCAGCTTCGCCCAGGTGGTGAATTAGTGCTTGAAACCTTAGTCATTGAAGGCGATGAAAACACAGTACTCGTGCCCACTGACCGCTATGCGAAGATGCGTAACGTGTGGTTTATTCCGAGCACGGCAGCGCTAAAACTCTGGATGGAACGTGTTGGTTTTAAAGATGTGCAAGTGAAAGACTGCGCTATTACAACGCTTGAAGAACAACGTAAATCAGATTGGATGGAAAACGAGTCCCTGATCGACTTTTTAGATCCAAACGATACTAGTAAAACCATTGAAGGTTACCCAGCGCCGTTGCGTGCAATTTTGACTGCAAAGGCTTAATACTAAAGGAACTCGGTTTTAGGTGCTAGGAACTACCTAGCACCTGCTACCTAAATCTATTGTGTCATTATACGGACAAGTGTCCTTGTCAATAATAGTAAACTCATATTTGAACTAGCCGCGCCCTTGCAATTGTTGTAAAATACGCGCGTTTCTAAGCATACACATGCAAAACCATGCAACTTTTTTGAGGAAATCCTGTGAGCGAACAAAAACAGTCTCTAAGTTATAAAGACGCGGGCGTAGATATCGATGCCGGTAACGCACTTGTTGAGCGTATTAAAGGCGTAGTTAAAAAAACCCGTCGTCCTGAAGTTATGGGCGGAATTGGTGGCTTTGGCGCACTTTGCGAAATCCCAGCTGGTTATAAGCAACCAGTACTTGTTGCAGGCACTGATGGTGTTGGTACTAAGTTACGCTTAGCTATCGACCTTAAAAAACACGATACTGTAGGTATCGATTTAGTTGCTATGTGTGTAAATGACCTTATCGTTCAAGGTGCTGAGCCATTATTTTTCCTAGATTATTATGCAACAGGCAAACTTGATGTTGATACTGCCGCAGACGTAGTAACAGGCATTGGTAAAGGCTGTGAGATCTCTGGCTGTGCATTAATTGGTGGCGAAACTGCTGAAATGCCAGGTATGTACGAAGGCGAAGATTACGACATGGCTGGTTTTTGTACTGGCGTAGTTGAAAAAGCAAATATCATCGATGGCACAAAAGTAGCTGCTGGTGATCAACTGATCGCGCTTGCATCAAGCGGCCCGCATTCAAATGGCTTCTCATTAATTCGTAAAGTACTTGAAGTATCAAATGCTGATACAAGTGCTGAATTTGAAGGTAAAACATTAGGCGAAACTCTGCTTGAACCAACACGTATTTACGTTAAACCATTACTTGAGCTGTTCAAGCAGGTAGATGTTCATGCTCTTTCGCATATTACTGGCGGCGGCTTTTGGGAAAATATCCCACGCGTATTACCAGAGTCTGCAAAAGCAGTTGTTAAAGGTGATAGCTGGCAGTGGCCTGGTATTTTCAATTGGTTACAAGAAAACGGTAACATCACCACCCACGAAATGTACCGCACATTTAACTGTGGTGTAGGTATGGTATTGGTTGTGCCTGCTGACAAACTTGAGCAAAGCTTAAGCATCTTAAAAGAGCTTGGCGAAAATGCTTGGCACCTTGGTGAGATCCATGATGCTAAAGCTGGCGAAGAGCAAGTAGAAATCCTAGGCGGCCGTGATTAATGGCCCCTGCTCGTCTAGTAGTCTTAATTTCAGGTAGTGGCTCTAATTTACAAGCCATCATTGACGCCTGTAATAACGGCGAGATAAATGCAAACATAGCGGCTGTTATTAGTAATAAAGCAGACGCTTATGGCCTTGAGCGAGCAAAGCAAGCGGGCATTGCAACAGCAGTGCTCAGCCATAAAGATTTTGACTCGCGCGAAGCCTACGATGCGCAATTAATGAACGTTATTGATTCTTTTGCACCAAATCTAGTTGTATTAGCTGGGTTTATGCGTATTCTTACTCCTAACTTAGTGCAAAAATTTAAAGGAAAAATGTTGAACATTCATCCTTCTTTGTTGCCTAAGTACCAGGGGCTGAATACCCACCAAAGAGCAATTGATGCAAAAGATGACATTCATGGCGTAAGTGTGCACTTTGTTACTGAAGAGTTAGACGGTGGTCCTGTCATTCTTCAAGCCAAAGTACCCGTGCTGGCAGATGATACTGCTGACACATTAGCAAAACGCGTGCATGCACAAGAGCATATAATTTACCCTTTGGTGGTCAAGTGGTTCAGTGAACAACGACTTACTATGGAAGCAGATTATGCAGTTCTTGACAAAAAACAACTTCCTGCACACGGCGCGCACTACCCAGAATAAAAAACTAAGTGCCTTGCTATTGTGTGCGGGCACTTTATTACTTCCTACTAGTTTAATTGCTGGTGAACTTACTCAATTTGAAGCTAACTATGATATTTTGCGCAAAGGCGAAAACCATGGTCAAGGCGTCCGCACATTAAAAAAACTAGCAGATAACAGTTACCAAGTTAGCTACCACAGTGACATCGAGTGGATGATATTCTCAGATTCACGCAAAGAAACATCAAATTTTACTTTCAGCGACAAAAAAATCACGCCTGAAAGTTATAGCATGATCCGCACAGGCACAGGCCCGGATAAAGAATATACACTGCAATTTGACCACACTAAAAAACTCGTAAACAGCAGTGAAAGTAAATACCCTATTGAGTGTGAGTGGTCTGAGCAATTTCAAGACTCAATTTCATACCAAGTACAAGTGCGCGAAGAATTAAAAATGGGTAAAACCAGCTTTTCGTATCCGTTAGTTGATAAAAAAGGCAACTGCCGTGAGTATAACTTTGAGGTCGTTGGTAAAGAGACTATTTCCCTACCAATCGGTAATATCGAAGCGATCAAAGTAAAACGCTTATATGATAATGATAAACGCCAAGCGCTTGCATGGTTCGCCCCTGAAATGGATTACATGCTAGTCAGGATGTGGAAAGGCGAAAAAGGCGTAGAACAATTTGAAGTGCAACTTAACTCGTTCACGGTAACCAGCCCAGTTGCATTACCTGAAGAAGTTAAAAACGAAATAACACCAGAATAAATTGCTTTCAAGATGCAAGACGAAAGGCTCAAGTGTGACGATCATAACTTGGGCTTTTCAGCTTATAACCACATTAATTAAGTTCAAACGTTAAAACTGACGGCTAAATTAACTCACCCATTTTAAACAACGCAAATTCACCTGGTTCCATTTTTTGCCAACGCTCATCGTTGGTCAGTGGCCGAGTAGCGATCACCGTTACGACATCATTTGGCGTAGTTTCTTGTTGAAAATCTACCACCATATCTGCATCAATTAACGTAGCCTTACCGAACGGCGCACGGCGGGTGATCCAATGCAAATTATTAGTACAATACGCTAACACATACACACCATCAGTCAGCAACATATTAAACACACCTTTTTCACGTAAAGTGTGTGCAAGCTTTGCCGCATAACGAAACACTGACGCCATATTAGCTGGACGTTTAGGGTATTTTTCACGAATTTGATCGAGTAACCAACAAAACGCCAGTTCACTGTCGGTATTACCCACTGGCCGATAATATTCAGGTTTTAAATCATGATAATTCGAAAGCTGACCATTATGCGCGTAGGTCAGCTCCCTGCCCCACAACTCACGGGTAAAAGGATGCGTATTTTCAAGACAGACACGGCCACGATTACCTTGGCGAATATGGCTAATCACCGAGACACTTTTAATGGGATAGGCCTTTACTAACTTGGCAATTTCAGACTGACAGCTAGGCTCAGGATCTTTAAAAGTACGACACCCCTTCCCTTCATAAAAAGTAATGCCCCAGCCATCTTTATGCGGACCTGTGTTACCACCGCGCTCTAACAGCCCTGAAAAACTAAAACAAATATCTGTAGGCACATTCGCCGACATGCCAAGCAACTCACACATAAAATAAATTAACCTTTCAAAAATTTTTATACTTTTAAAATACTGCTTTTTAAAAAGCGTAAACCCGTAACTTAGGCCTTAGCGGCATTGTTAAACATAAGCAAGGGCAAGGCAAGCAAGAAAACAGCTTAATTTTTTCTCAAATAAATCATACTGACGAATCACACATTTATCCGTATGCTGATGTGCACAGATTACAAAATAACAGTCACTGATATTTTCACTAAGCTACTTGATAATTATTCACTCTAGCGCTACTCTAACTAAAGGTGGTCTGACCTCTATTAAGGATTGAATACATGACACTCATATTTACACTTGGTTTAATCGTGCTGCTCAGCATCGCGAGTTACCACAGAGCGAGCTGGAATACTGCCCTTGGCGTTTCCATCGCAACACTTGTCATTGGTACCTTTGCAGGTGCATTTGGCGCAATTAGCTGGTTGATCTTCTTGATCATTGCAGTGCCATTGTCTGTTACTGGCATTCGTCAGCAATATATTATTAAACCTATTTTTGCCATGTTTAAAAAAGTTACTCCAACTATGTCTGAAACTGAAAAATCAGCCATTGATGCGGGTACAACATGGTGGGAAGCCGATCTTTTTTGCGGCCGTCCTGATTGGAACAAATTACACCAATACCCAATGCCTAAATTGACAATCGAAGAGCAAGCCTTTATCGATGGTCCAGTTGAGGTGGTATGTAGTATGTTGGACGACTGGGAAGCAACTCATGAGTTAACCGATTTACCACAAGATGTTTGGCAATACCTAAAAGATAATAAATTCTTTGCCATGATCATTAAAAAAGAATATGGCGGCCTGCAATTTTCTGCCTTTGCACAATCGTGTGTACTGCAAAAGTTAACCAGTAAATCTACCCTGCTTTCATCAATTGTAGGCGTTCCTAATTCATTAGGTCCGGGCGAATTGTTACAGCACTATGGTACTAAAGAACAAAAAGATCATTACTTACCTCGCCTTGCTAGTGGTCAAGAGATCCCATGCTTTGCCTTAACTTCACCAGAAGCAGGCTCTGATGCCAGCGCCATTCCAGATTATGGTGTGGTATGTAAAGGTATGTGGGAAGGCGAAGAAGTCATTGGTCTTAGCCTAACATGGAACAAACGTTATATTACGCTAGCGCCTGTTGCGACAGTATTAGGTCTGGCGTTTAAACTACAAGACCCAGATGGTCTACTAAGCGATGTTAAAGAGCCAGGTATTACTTGTGCACTTATTCCTACAGACATGCCAGGTGTTGAAATTGGTCGTCGTCATTTCCCGCTAAATGTACCATTTCAGAATGGTCCTACTCGTGGTAAAGACATTTTCGTACCGCTTGATTACATTATTGGTGGACCAGAAATGGCCGGCCAAGGCTGGCGCATGCTGGTTGAATGTTTATCGGTTGGTCGTGCTATTACATTGCCGTCAAACTCAACGGGTGGTATTAAAACAATTGCACTTGCAAGTGGTGCATACAGCCGTATTCGTCGTCAATTCCGTTTACCTATTGGCCAAATGGAAGGTGTTGAAGAGTCGCTAGCAAAACTAGCAGGTTATGCGTACAGCTCAGATGCGGCTGTTAGCATGTCAACTGGTGCGGTTGATTTAGGCGAAAAGCCATCGGTTGTTTCGGCAATCATTAAATACCATTTAACCGAGCAAATGCGTGATTCAACCAACCATGCAATGGATGTTCACGGCGGTAAAGGTATTATGCTTGGGCCAAATAACTATTTAGGTCGTGGCTATCAAGGTGCACCAATTGCCATCACTGTTGAAGGTGCAAATATCTTGACCCGTAATATGATTATTTACGGTCAAGGTGCCATTCGCTGCCATCCATTTGTACTGACTGAATTGGGTGCCTGCGCAATCGAAGATCGTGAAGAAGCGCTAGCGGTATTTGATAAAGCGTTAATGGGCCACATCGGCTTTACTATGTCTAACCTTGTACGTACTAAGTGGATGAGCTTTACCGGAGCCCGTTTTGCAACTACACCATTTAAAGACGAAACAGCTGAGTTTTACCGTACTGCGTCACGCTTTAGCGCGTCACTTGCATTGATGTCTGACATTAGCATGGCTGTATTTGGTGGCTCACTAAAACGTAAAGAGCGTATTTCCGCTCGTTTAGGTGATTTGCTTAGTTACCTTTATTTAGTGTCTGCAACGCTGAAACGTTATAACGATGAAGGCCGTAAAAAAGAAGATTTACCGCTTGTACAATGGAGCTGTCAAGATCACCTTTACCACTGTCAACGTGCACTTGCTGATTTAATTAACAATATGCCATCAGCTCCGCTTCGTGCAGCACTTAAGTTGATGTTGTTCCCGTTCGGTCGTCCAGTTCGTAAACCGACTGATAAACTTGAGCATAAATTAGCACAAATTTTACAAGTACCTAGCGAAACACGTAACCGTTTAGCAAGCTACGTATACTTAACAAATGAACCACTTAACTTAGTTGGTCGTCAAGAGCAAACGCTTAAAGACGTGCTAGCTGTTGAACCTTTATTTGATAAGGTATGTCGTGAAAAAGGCGTTAAACTGCCTTTCTTCCAGCTTGATAAAGTTGCTCAGATGGGACTTGAAGCGGGTATTTTAACGCAAGCAGAGGCTGATCAGCTGGCAAGCGTTGAAAAAGCACGTTTAGATGTTATTAACGTTGACGACTTTGACCCTGCAGATTTATTAGCAGGCAAAGCCGCACGTAATAACACGGCAAAAAAGGCGAATGCTGCTTAACATATTAAGTTAACACAGCCAACAGCCCGCCTGTTGTAATCATCCAAACCAGCGCAAAATGCGCTGGTTTTTTTTGTGCTATATATAATTGTAATATACACCAGCCAACACTCAGGCTCAGTAATAACCATTCTATTTGTTCAACAAACAGCAGATAGCTGCTCAGTGTTATCAAAAAGAACAAGCAACTTGGCATAAATTGGCTGATAAAAAACACCCGTTGTTGATAATTTGCTTGAAAAAACAACTGATACTTATCATGTAACTTACCACAATCAAATTGCAGTGAGCTGGTAAACAACACCATAAAAGCGGTGGCTATCACACTAAATATAGCCGCTAAATCAGCACGCTCATGCAGTAAAGTAGTGATTGCCATAAACACACACAGCAATAAAGCCACTCGCCATATCAATACCCAGCTATGTTGAATAAAAAAGCTTAGCCAAAAAGTAAACAATGAATTGACTGATAATCGGCCGCTCAGCGAAAATGCTGGCAACAACATGCTCAGCGCAAATAATATAATAAAGCCACAGTGATAAGCTAACGGCGCTATATTAATCGGTAGCAA
Organism: Pseudoalteromonas sp. SR41-4; assembly: GCF_014163985.1. Taxonomy (NCBI): domain Bacteria; kingdom Pseudomonadati; phylum Pseudomonadota; class Gammaproteobacteria; order Alteromonadales; family Pseudoalteromonadaceae; genus Pseudoalteromonas; species Pseudoalteromonas sp. SR41-4. The sequence goes on from NZ_JACJEI010000031.1 coordinate 50,667, forward strand.
GACTAAAATGGCAGTGAATACTAAGCCATATATTAATGCTCTTGGCTTGTACAAACACAGTACACCGAGGCCAAACTGCAGTAACATAAACAGCACAAAATGCGGTGCTCTTAGCCATTGTGATAAAGTTAAATCCAGTGCAATAACGGCACTAGCTAACAACCAACCATTACTTAAAAATAAGAGTTTGATATCCACAAACTTAAGCCAGTTTGACCTTACAATCGTGCGTTGGAAGAGCCGCTGCTGACTATTTTTAATCGCTGATTTCATCGCACTGAGCATCACACTTTGCAGTAATAGATACAGCCATGCCATTTGGGCTCCATATTGCGGCGCAGCACTGCTGTCGATAATTTTACCTAGTCCTAAAAATAACAGCAAAATCATTCCAAGCATGGCTGAGCCAAGTACCACTAAAAATAATAAGCCGAAGTTTTTAAGTTGCTGTAGTAGTTGTGCCAGCTCAATTTTATAGGCCTGATAACGATACTGCATAAATGAGCGATATTGTGCAATCTCAAGCTTAATACCTAGCTTGCTCATAAGGGGACACACTCAAAGCCATGCTCGATAAACGGCGCCGGCTCATGGCAAGTGATAATGATTTGCCCATGTGCTTTATCGGCTAAGTAATCATCAAGCAAACCAAGTAAATATTTAATGCTGGCTTGATCAAGCGCAGCACTGGGTTCATCGAGTAATAAATACGGCGCACCGCGCATTAAAGCTAAAATTAACTGGCACTTTTTTTGATTACCGGATGACAATGCATCAAAACGAGTATTTAAAAATTCGGTAAAGTTAAAACCGCTAATGAGCTCAGCTGGCCAATTGCAGCCTAAACTGCTAACCGTTAAATTAATAATTTGTTTCGCAGTTAAGAAATCTGGCAGCGCGATGCGATCACTAGCAATAGCCACCTGTTTATAAGGCTCAGACAGCACTTTACCTGCAAACAGAAACTGCCCGCTTTGTGGTTTTTCAAGTCCAGCAAGCATCATCAATAGCGTGGTTTTACCTTGCCCGTTCGGCGCTTCAATACACACTCTCGGTGTTGTAAAGCTGATGCGGTAATCTTTATAGAGAATATTCTGTGCAAATTGTTTATGTAAACCACTAACTTCAATCATCACTTTCCTTTAAATGAAAATCCCTTCGTATATAAGTGGGCATTATAACGTGGGCTGTACTTTTAGCGATACACGCTTTGTAACACTTTGTTGCAGATAAAATAAGCTAAAAACTTGCGTTTAAATAATGTTCGGGCAACACTAAAATCGGTAAAAATATGATTAGATAACAATAAACCAAGGAATGTCCGATGAATAACAAATTAAAATTTGCTGCACTTGCCTGTGCAATTAGTCTTGCCTTGAGCGGTTGTAGTCAATCAACCTCAACGACTACCACCACTACCGCACAGTCACAACAAACTCAGCAAGTTAAAACATATAACGCAAAAACCTTTTTTGATACTACTTCAATTATGGGCAGTAGCTTTTCACCCAGTGGCGAGAAAGTACTGGTAAGTTCCGATGAAAGTGGCATTTACAGCTTGTATGAAGTAGATGCAAAAACAGGGGATAAAACCCGCTTAACAAATTTTCAGGATAGTACCTACCCTGTACGTTATTTTCCAAATGATGAACGGGTACTATTTACCAAAGATTCAGGGGGTAATGAACGTTTTCATGTCTACGTGCGTGAACTTGACGGATCTGTAAAAGATTTAACTCCAGGGGAAGAAACCCGTGCAAGCTTTGCAGGGTTTACTAAAGACGGCAGTCAGTTTTTTATTACCAGTAACCAGCGCGATGCTAAATTTATGGACTTATATCGCGTTGATAGTAAAACCTATAAAATGACCCCTGTTTATCAAAACACCCTAGGTTTAGATGTCGGTGCAATCAGCCCTGATGGTCGCTATATTGCACTATCTAAAAGTAACACTAATAAAGACAGCGACACGTTTATTCTTGATACTTATAAAAAGACCCTCAAACCACAATTAATTTCCAAACACGACACACCCGCTCAATATGGCCCTGAAACCTTCTCAGCCGATAGCAAATCGCTATATTACTCTACAGACGCAAAAGGTGAGTTTTCACAAGTTTGGCGCTATGACTTAGCCTCAGGGGAACATAGTCCAGCACTCAAAGATGACTGGGATGTTAGTTTTATTTATTTTTCTAAATCGGGGCGCTATCAAGTCAGTGGCGTCAATGCCGATGCCAGCACCAAAGTAACAGTGATAGACACACAAACAGGCAAAGAAATTGCGATGCCGCAATTACCAGCGGGTAACTTGCGTGGTGTTAACTTCTCTGCAGATGAAAAAAGTATGGCGTTTTACCTAAACTCAGACACGTCACCAAGTAACTTATTTGTATGGCAAGTAGGAAGTAATAAAGCACAGCGATTAACGAATACATTAAGTAAAGAAATTGACCAAAATGATTTAGTTGAAAGTACTATCGTACGCTTTAAAAGTTTTGACGGTTTAGAGATCCCAGGTGTTTTATACATACCAAAGCAAGCTAGTAGCACAAATAAAGTGCCGGCATTAATATGGGTGCATGGTGGGCCAGGTGGGCAAAGTCGCACAGGTTATAGCGCGATGCAACAGCATTTAGTTAATCATGGTTACGCCATTTTTGCAGTAAATAACCGAGGTAGCTCAGGCTATGGTAAAACGTTCTTCCATCTGGATGACAAAAAACATGGCACCGATGATTTACAAGATATCGTTTACGGCAAAAAGCACTTACAAACTTTAGACTGGGTTGATGCGGATAAAATCGGCATTATAGGTGGCAGTTACGGTGGCTTTATGACTGCAGCAGCGCTGGCGTTTGAGCCAGAAGAGTTCAAAGTTGGCATTAATATTTTTGGCGTCACCAACTGGGTAAGAACACTTAACTCCATCCCGCCTTGGTGGGAAAGCTTTAAAAAAGCCTTGTATGATGAAATGGGCGACCCTGCGACTGATGGCGAGCGTCATCGTGCAATCTCACCGCTATTCCATGCTAAGAATATCACCAAACCATTAATGGTTATTCAAGGCGCCAACGATCCGCGCGTATTACAGATAGAAAGTGATGAGTTAGTTGCCGCAGTGAAAGCCAATGGCGTACCGGTCGAATATGTATTATTTGACGATGAAGGTCATGGTTTTAGCAAAAAAGAAAATCGTATCAGTGCCTCCAACGCGTATCTAAACTTTTTAGATACCTACTTAAAAGAACGCTTTGGCCCACAAGGCTAATATATTAAAGCTGACTAGAAGTTTAATTATAAGCCTGTAATTCTGATCAAGATTGCAGGTTTTATTATGTTCTTTGTCAAGTTCAGATAAGATAACTGATAGCTGATAGCTGATAGCTGATAGCTGATAGCTGATAGCTGATAGC
>NZ_JACJEI010000032.1:0-51006 GCF_014163985.1 Pseudoalteromonas sp. SR41-4
CTAATCTATCATGGCCAAAATCTTCAATATCTTCCCAGCCTTGGCACCCAGATATGACAGCGCTGACAGCTAAGAATATGATATCAAAAAGTTTATGGACAACTTTACCCTGCTGGCGAGGGTCGTCAATTGATTCGAAATATTTAAATAGTTGAATATCAGGCATGGGGGCTCCTTAAAAAGGAGTATAAGATCATACTTTTAAGTCAAGGTAAAGTTCGTGATCTTGCCCTGGGTACTTTAGCTTTTTTATATGTTTCTTCGGTGGTTACAACTCAAAATCAGTTTTTAGATTTACCAATTAAGGGGTCGGTACTACTTTCTCTATATGACTTTGTGACAATATTTTCTTCACTAGATGATTCAAAATCACTTATTTCTTTTTTCAACTACCTACAACAAGATGAACTTACTTTCGGTTTATCAGGCCCTGTAGACAAACTTGCAGCCTATGTTGATTCGCATTCTGTTTTAGTCGACGGAGCAAATGAACCGACTCATATAATGTTAGACCCTCATTACGGTTGTGATTGGCGATTTGGTAAGCTAAAAGAGTACTGGTGTAAAGCCCCAAAACAATTTCCAGTAAAATATAAGTCTTGGTGTTTGGAAAGTAATTATGATGAGATTTACTCAATAATAGCCAAAGATGACTTCACAATCTCTTGGTATACAGTAATTGGTGAGTGTGAAGTTCACTTTTACAGTGTGAACATTAGTGAAAATTTAGAGATCGAAGATGCTAAAATTCTTACCCTTGCTTTAGAAGCTTTTACTGATGCACTTAAGCAAAGAGAGGAATTAATTTCGAGCCTAAATATATTTTGCAGAAGCTTTATTAGGATTAATTGTATTGCTGCTCCGGCTAAATATGATGATAAAAATATCACGGATGCATTAAATAGCGACTTCTTAACAAATTATCATCTAACAAAGAAAGATAATGAAGTATTAGAATTAACTACCAACTTTAATCTAAGCTCTATTTTTGCTCACTTTCGTGAAGCTAAAGATGCTTCAGCACAAGCAAAAGCTGTTCATGAGTTAATTGTTATGCTGAGAACATTAGCTAACTCAGATTATCCAGAGAATGTAGCTAAAGCTATCAAAGAAAGTTGTTCTAGATCCCCAAGGGTTTTGATTAATGCAATTGAAAAAAATATTTCCTTACCTGAGTATTCAGATTATGAGACTGCAAATCCTCGAGATTATAAATTAGCTAGAAAAGAGTTAGCTATTATTTTAAAAAGTTTGGGGGTGAAACCAGGTCGCTATGAACTAAGCGCTGCTAAGAAAATAATAAATGATGCAAGAGATAAATTTAGGGTTGATATTCATAGGAAAATACAGAGTTTTAACAGGGTTAAGCTGATAGAGCTATGTGTAACCCAACATGAGAAGTTATTTGTAAAATCTAAGGAGTTCCAGCAGCGAATTATACAGAGTTTGAAGCATGAAGTTGCATATGATCGAGAAGAAAAGCTTCATGAAACTAAAGATAAAAACTCTAAGGACTCTCAAAATATAAGATACCTAATAGAGTTTTGTGTTGGTATGGAGTGGGATGGAGGAATTAATTGTAAACTTCAAAATTTTCAAGAATTGATTGGAAAAGTTGATTGGTTAAGTGTTCTATATTCTGCTAGTGATATTTTACATAATGGAATTCAAGTAGCTGGAATAGAAATTAATGACGACTTTATTCCAGAAGTTTTCTATTCAAAAGAACGCGAAGACCAAGAAAAAAAGTTTACTCGACTAGAATCAGAGATCAAACTTGGAAAAGGTTTAAATGAAGAAGACCAGGTAAGCTCAAAGCTTGAACGGTTTGTTCCTAGTTTGGATTCTGCGTTTGAAACAGATTTAGGTTTTAAATTTACATTGATGATTGAAGTGCTCTCGGTTATGTCAAAGTGGACACAATATAAAGAAGGCGTGAAAGAGTCATTTATATATCAAAGCGAGCCAAGAGAGTTGGTAAATGTTATATCAATGGCTTTAGGCGAATCTAATCGAAATGCAATAAATAATGCTATTAACTTCCTCACTCTAGAACCAAAGAAAACTCTAATTTTGTTTGGAAAAAATACTAAGGAACCAGATGTTCCTGTATGGGAGCATAACAAGAGGGCTTACAGGTATACATTAAGGCCTATTGTTCCACTCTTAGGGAGTAATGATTTGTTGTGGGGAGCTGGTATGGCAGAACAGGCTCGAAATATTTGGGCTGGAGCTATAGCTGAAGGATACCTACCTACGGAACAAAGCTCTAAATTGATAAATGGATCTGTCAGGAGAATTAAAGAGAGCATTGAAAAAGATCTTGAGTACGCATCTGAAAAAGTTGTGCGTAGATACTCGAATTATGTTTTACGCGGTATCGATTTCAAAAGACGCTTCAAGTCAGAGAATTTTGACGACGTTGGTGACTATGATGTCCTAGCATATTGGCCAAATGAAAATCGTTGGCTCACTATTGAGTGTAAGTACGTTCAACCATCATTTTGTATAAAGGACTCAAAGCGGTTACAGGAAAAAATGTTTGATAAATCTAAAGGTAAAAGCCATTTATGTAAAATAGCTAAAAGGAGAGAGTTTTTATTAAAAAACCTAGAAAAATTAAGAGAGCTATTAAAATGGCCCGCCGTCACAAATAGTAGTGATGTAGTAATTGAAGAGCTCTATGTTAGTAAAAATACCTATTGGTGTATGTATGTAACACCATATCCCGTTCCGACTGAATTCGTGCAGATAGATAGGCTAGATAATTGGTTTATAACTAACGGTTTTACTAAATGAGGAGCTGCATAATGAGGGGAGTAGAAATAATTACGATACCTGTATATCGTATTGAAAGGGGGAAATATAACAAACAAAAAGATTTGTTTTCTGAAAAGGTAATGTTTGGAGGCCCTGATGGTGAATTTAAAAGAGCTTATGCTAAAAGTGATAGGAATTGGTATTTAAATTTCAAAAGTCACTTAGATGAAAACTTTGGTGGTTCTTGGGAATATAATGAAATCATCGGTTATTTAGAAATTTATATACTTGGTAATCAAGTTAGAGCTCAATATTGGCAAGACAATAAAAAAAGAATTGTAAAAACAAGGAAAAAACTATTTGTATTTAAAACACACAAATTAGTTCCAGAAGTTAGCTTTGATAGAAGCCCCACAAATGAAGATATTTTTGATGTCATAAATGAGTGCATTTCAGATTGTAAGCAAGAATTAAAAGGCAGGTTCCTTGATACAAGTACTCTAGATCGTTTAGGGCCCTACATAAATTGGAAGGAATTGATCAAAAATGAGAATTGACACAATTAATCGTGTATAAAAACCACTCCTTTCAAATCCTGTAAAGCCATAAATCGGAACCTTTCAAGCCGGGCACCCCTTATTTCGTAACCCTTTGGGCGATTTCTAGCTTGACTGGCTTTTCAAATAAAGCGGGAAAGAGGGAATATAAAAAACTATATTAATTTGTTTTTATTATACTTTCCCATATTTCCCAACCTAATATCCCTTATTGAAATAGACTTGGTAGGGTGGTCATAGCCTCTTTTCGTTTACGATCTATAATAACTTCCTCTTTGGTGGACCAATAGTGGCCCATAACAAAGATAGTGGTGGGCCATTCAAGACCCATATTATGTAACTAAAGGAAACTATTGAAAGATTAAAAATCTATTAGATTTATGAATAAATTAGATATTTTAACTTTCGTTGGATGTTTGTTTCCTTTAGTTTACCTTGTTATTTACCGATACAAAACGAGCTGAAAATTTTGCCAAGTAGATCGTCAGAGGTAAATTCACCGGTGATCTCGTTTAAGTAGTTTTGTGTTAAACGTAGTTCTTCAGCTAGGATCTCACCGGCAATATGCATCTCTAATTGGTCTTTGCCAGTTTGTAAATGATGAGCTGCGCTATCGAGTGCATCCAAGTGACGACGACGGGCCATAAAGCCGCCTTCGGTAGCTCCCTGAAAACCTATACATGCCTTTAAGTGAGTACGAACTAACTCTATACCATCAGCATTTTTAGCACTTAAGCTGATCACTGGATATTGCTGGTTTTCGCTCATACCGACTTCGTCACCCGATAAATCGGCTTTATTTCGGATCACGGTTACGCCCATACCGGCAGGTAGTTTTGCCATAAACTCTGGCCAAATAGCATGTGGGTCAGTGTCTTTGGTATCAGTGCCATCAAGCATAAACAACACGCGGTCGGCTTGTTTTATTTCATCCCATGCGCGTTCAATGCCTATTTGCTCAACGCGGTCTGGGCTTTCGCGCAGGCCTGCAGTATCTATAATATGTAGCGGCATGCCATCAATGTGAATGTGTTCTCGTAGTACGTCACGGGTGGTGCCGGCAATTTCAGTAACAATAGCGGCTTCACGCCCTGCAAGTGCATTTAGTAAACTAGATTTGCCTGCGTTAGGGCGCCCAGCAATCACCACGCGCATACCTTCACGCATAATGCTGCCTTGTTTTGCTTGATTGGTCACATTGCTTAGCTGAGTGATAATGGCATTTAGATCACCAGAGACTTTACCGTCAGATAAAAAGTCTATTTCCTCATCGGGAAAATCAATGGCCGCTTCAACGTACATACGCAAGTGAATGACTTTTTCAACTAAGGTATCAATGTGCTTAGAGAACTCGCCCTGGAGTGATTGTAAGGCGCTTTTGGCTGCTTGTTCTGAAGTGGCATTAATTAAGTCAGCAATTGCTTCTGCTTGGGTTAAGTCCATTTTGTCGTTCATAAAGGCGCGCTCAGAAAACTCGCCTGGCTTTGCTAATCGCACACCTTCAATTTGGCTAATTTCTTTAAGTAGCATATCCAGTACTACAGGACCTCCATGGCCTTGTAGTTCAAGTACATCTTCGCCAGTGAAAGAGTTTGGCCCGGCAAAATAAATAGCAATACCTTGATCAAGTTGCTCGCCAGCAAGACTGTTAAATGGCACGTAATCGGCGTAACGCACCTTAGGGCAACGACCAATAATCTGTTCGGCGACGGTTTTTACTAAACTGCCAGAAACGCGAATAATACCAACGCCACCACGACCAGGTGCGGTTGCTTGTGCTGCAATTGTGTCTTGATTGATCATGCTAATAGTTTGCCAACTTAAAGAGTAATGGTATGGGCGTATTGTAACCTATGCAGTTATGACTGGCGAATAGCGGGCAATAAAAAAGGCGACCAATGGTCGCCTTAATTTAAGTAACTGAGCAAATTAGCCCCTGACTTTTATTCCTTGCTTTTCCATACCGCGATAGATGATCAGCATCTGTGCGATAGAGATAAGGTTTGATACTAACCAGTAAAGTACTAGACCAGATGGGAACCAAAGGAAGAACACTGAGAAGATAACCGGCATAAAGGTCATCATCTTTTGTTGCATCGGATCAGTTACCGTCATTGGTTGTAGCTTCTGAGTAATAAACATACTGGCACCAAATAAGATTGGTAGTACGTAGTATGGGTCTTTCGCAGATAAGTCAGTTAACCAAAAAATAAATTCAGCATGACGCAGTTCTGTTGATTCTAAGAATACATAAAATAGCGCTAAGAAAATTGGCATTTGCAGCAAAATAGGGAAACAGCCACCCATAGGGTTTACTTTCTCTTTGCGGTACATTTCCATGGTTGCTTGGCCGAATTTTTGACGGTCATCACCAAACTTTTCTTTTAATGCAGCCATTTTAGGCTGTAGGGCACGCATCTTCGCCATTGACGTATATTGCGCTTTGGTAAGTGGGTACATTGCTGATTTAACAATCACAGTAATGGCGATAATTGCCACACCCCAGTTACCTAGTATGCTATGTAGCCATTTTAATAGTATAAATAACGGCTGTGAGATAAACCATAACCAACCGTAATCGACAGTTAAATCTAAGTTCGGATGAATAGCTTCAAGTATATCCGACTCTTTAGGGCCCATATAGTAAGTTGCACCAAGAGTTGCTTGTTGGTTCGCTTGTACATTTATCGGCTCACCTTTAGCACCAATAATTGCTGCGTTGCCTTTAGCAATTAAGCTGTAAAGGGTATTTTGCTGTTCTTGCGAAGGAACCCACGCACTTACAAAGTAGTGCTGAATAAAAGCAATATAACCACCTTGCGTATTAATGCTAAGGTTTTTGTCGGCCATATCAGAAAAGCTATATTTCTCGTACTTTTCCTCAGCAGAACCATAGGCAGCACCTAAGTAGTTTTGGTCAACTAAGCTGCCTTTATCTTGTACTGTGCGTTTTACTTGCGTATACAGCTGTACTTGAATTGGCTCTGCGGTGGTGTTATTTACTGAGTATTCTAAAGCAACATCGTATTGACCTTTTTTGAATACATACGTTTTAGTAAAACTAACACCTTTGCTATCAGTAAATGTAAGTGGTACGCGAAGTTCGTCACCTGTTAAAGCAAATGTTTTTTGCTCAGAGTGATAAACCGGGCGACCTTCTGCAGATGCATCTGGGCCATTTAAGCCTATTAAACCACTTTGAGAGAAATATTGTTTACCATCAAACTCACCAAGTAACATATAAGGCGTTTCGCTGCCTTTTGTTTCTTCGTATTGCAGTAAGTCAGCTTCAACAATATCACCACCACGGGTGTCAATTTTAACTTTGAATACGTCAGTCGTAATTTCAATAACTGAACGTTTCGCGGTTGTTGCTGCAGTAGGTAATTCACCATCGGTTGATGATGGAACATAATCATCGGAGTCAGGGGAATTAGTTTGTAGTGTTTGTGTGTTGGCACTAGGATCGACTTTTGGTGCGTTGTAGTCTTTATTCCACTCTTGGAACAATAAAAACGATACAAGCATCAGGCCGATGAATAAAAACGTGCGTTGCGATTCCATAACAGCTCTTATTTCTCGTGTTGGTGGTTAATATGGGTTAATTTTTCAGGTACGGGATCATCCCCACCTGAATGTAAAGGATGACATTTTAATATGCGTTTAACCGCTAACCAACTCCCTTTTACAGATCCATGCAAATTAATTGCTTGAATAGCATAACTAGAGCAGGTTGGATTAAAGCGACAATGCGGACCTAACAGCGGACTAATCCACTTTTGATAACCACGAATTAATAACACTAAACAGCGCTTAGGAAAAGCAACAAGTGGTTTTAGTAACCTCATGATGTTCAAGCCTCTGCGTAATATTTAGTGAATGGATACCATGAATTTAAACGCCCAAAATGGAATTTTAAATGCATGATTAAAAGGTGAGCTAAAGATACCTTAATTAACCATGTAATTCTATTGCTATTGGCTCTGTTTATTGGATTTAGCCGATTTGTTGGGGCGTTTTTTAAACGGCGGTGGTTTTGGTGCACCAGGTTTACAGCGTTCGTTAATCTTGCGCCATAATTTAGTGAGTTGTTTAGTTAGCTCTTCATTTGACTGTTCATCAATACCACTTTTAACCATCAGCACAATATCGACATTATCAATAGTGTGTTGGTTTAAACGAAAACTTTCGCGAGCAAGACGTTTAATACGGTTTCGTTGGCAAGCTTTTTTAACCCGTTTTTTAGCGACAGTGAGTCCTAAGCGAGGTTTTGCTTGGTCATTGGGTTTTGCTAATAAGGTAAAGAAAGGAGTTGCGGCCCGAGCGGGTTCATTAAAGATGCGAGAGTAATGCGAGGGAGTTAACAGACGTAACTCCCTGCCAAAGTTAAAGTCTTCCACTTATATATTAAGCAGAAAGAACTTTGCGGCCTTTAGCGCGGCGACGAGCTAATACTTTACGGCCATTTACAGTTGCCATGCGAGCACGGAAACCGTGTGCACGTTTGCGTTTTAAAACGCTAGGTTGAAAAGTTCTTTTCATAACAATTCCATCCGATCGGTTAAAGGTTAAAACATCCTATGCAGGTCGCGATCCTGGCACAGGTGCCATTGCGAGCGCGAGATATTATCGATGAAGTGCCTTAAAGTCAACCATAATCGCATTTATAATAGAGGGGCGATAATAGATCTGTTGGCAGGATCTGCTAGGATCCTTATATTAAAGAAGTTTTCCACAGGCTCTGTATAAAAAGTGCATAAAAGCTTGGGGTAAGTAAAATAGATCACATAATTTGATCGCGATCCAAGCCCTTTTTTGCTATGATCATACTTTGAAGTTAAAAATAATTGCTATTAAAAATCAACGTCTTGCTTGTTTTTTTTAGCCAGATCATATTTTTCAAAAAAATCAATCTTGTACTTGTGGATAAAGTGCATTCATAATACTCGGTCTTGGGTTAATAAATTGCCTAAATAATAGTAATAAATGTATGATTTCCGGACACTAAAGATGACCGGGAATAAATACTAAGTCTTTGGGAGTTTAACTGTGTATCTGTCGGTTTGGCAAAGTTGTTTATATGTATTGCAAGATGAACTGCCTTCGCAGCAGTTCAGTATGTGGGTAAGACCACTACAAGCAGAAAGTACCGAAGATACCCTGACGATTTATGCACCTAATCGCTTTGTGCTTGATTGGGTAAGAGAAAAGTACTTAAACCGAATTAATGAATTACTTGTTGAGATTTGTAAGGATGAAGCGCCAGAGTTACGCTTTGATGTAGGTAGCAAGCCAATCCACAATGCGCAAGTGATTGCGCCTGCAACAACTGGCTCTGCGACCCCGATGAATCAGCCGGCAGCAAAGCAGCAACCAAAAGCAGCTAAAGCTGTGGTTGAGCCTGCTCCTAAGTCTGGTTACAAATCAAACATTAAAGAAAACTACACCTTTGATAGTTTTGTTGAAGGTAAATCTAACCAGTTAGCAAAAGCTGCTGCGACGCAAGTTGCGGATAATCCTGGTGCTGCCTTTAACCCGGTATTTATATATGGTGGAACGGGTTTAGGTAAAACGCATTTATTACATGCGGTTGGCAATGGCATTATGGCAAATAAGCCAGATGCAAAAATTGTTTATATGCACTCAGAACGCTTTGTGCAAGATATGGTTAAAGCCCTGCAAAATAATGCTATTGAAGAATTTAAGCGTTATTACCGCAGTGTTGATGCTTTAATGATCGATGATATTCAGTTTTTTGCTAACAAAGAACGCTCACAAGAAGAATTCTTTCATACTTTCAATGCATTACTTGAAGGTAACCAACAAATTATTTTAACCTCAGATCGTTATCCAAAAGAGATTGAAGGGGTTGAAGATCGCCTTAAATCACGTTTTGGTTGGGGTTTAACCATCGCGATTGAGCCGCCAGAGCTTGAAACGCGAGTGGCTATTTTGATGAAAAAAGCCCAGCAGAGTAAAATAAATTTACCTCACGAAGTGGCCTTTTTTATCGCTAAAAAATTACGTTCAAATGTGCGTGAGTTAGAGGGCGCGCTTAATCGTGTGATTGCTAATGCAAACTTTACTGGTCGACCAATTTCGATCGACTTTGTAAAAGAAGCATTACGTGACTTGCTCGCTTTGCAGGACAAACTGGTCACGATAGACAATATTCAACGTACGGTTGCTGAATATTATCGTATTCGTGTCTCAGACCTGCTATCTAAGCGCCGCAGCCGCTCTATCGCAAGACCTCGTCAAGTTGCTATGGCACTGTCTAAAGAACTTACCAATCACAGCTTACCTGAGATTGGTGATGCCTTTGGTGGCCGCGACCACACTACAGTATTGCATGCTTGCAGAAAGATTAAATCACTACGTGATGAAAGCCACGAAGTGAAAGAAGATTACCAAAACCTAATAAGAACATTGTCATCTTAGGGCTGACTTTATTATGCAAATAACTATATCAAGAGAACAATTTTTAAAACCTTTGGTGCAAGTATCCGGCGCAATTGAACGCAAGCATACCTTGCCAATTTTATCTAACGTTTTGTTAGAGGTTGAAAATGGCGAGCTTTCAATGACAGGCACAGACCTTGAAATTGAACTTGTTGCAAAGGTTTTTGTTGGCGATGATACCGCTGATACTAAATTGACTTTGCCAGCTAAAAAATTACTCGATATTTGTAAAAGTCTGCCAGACGGTTCAGATTTAACGTTGAGCAGTCAAGATCACCAACTATTACTGACCAGTGGAAAAAGTCGCTTTTCATTAACTACACTCGCTGCGGAAGACTTTCCTAATCTTGAGCAGTGGGACGGTGAAGTTGAATTTCAACTAACGCGCTTAGAACTGCGAAAGTTACTTGAAAGCACTCACTTTTCGATGGCCAATCAAGACGTACGCTATTACTTAAATGGTATGTCGTTTGAAGTAGATAATACTGATATAAAAACAGTGGCTACTGATGGTCACCGTTTAGCAATTGCGCAAAAACAATTAACGCAATCGTTAAACACTCAACGTCAGCTAATAATTCCGCGTAAAGGCGTACAAGAAATTATGCGGCTAATGGTTGCTGATGATGAGTTGGTGACAATTCAATTTGGTGCAAATCATATTCGTATTTTAGATACAGAGTTTACTTTTACTAGTAAATTAGTTGATGGGCGTTTTCCTGATTACCGCCGAGTATTGCCACGTGGTGGTGATAAAGTGATTACCGCAAATCGTGAATGGTTACGCAGTGCGTTTCAACGGGTATCTATTTTATCGAACGAGAAGTTTAGAGGTGTACGGTTAAACTTATCGAACGGACTATTAAAAATTACCGCCAACAACCCAGAGCAAGAGCAAGCTGAGGAAGTGGTTGAAGTGAGCTATCAAGGTGATGACTTAGAAATTGGCTTTAACGTATCGTATGTTTTAGATGTATTAAATACATTAAAAACAGAAGACGTTTTATTTACGCTTGCTGATTCAAATAGTAGTGCATTGATAGAAGGTGCTGGCGATGAAGAAGCCATGTACGTTGTTATGCCAATGCGCTTATAAGGCACTATGAGTTTAAGTCATTTGAGCCTCAATAATTTTCGGAATATTGAGGCACTCACTGTAGAGCCAGTGAATGGTATTAACATAATTTATGGTGAAAATGGCAGTGGCAAAACCAGCCTTCTTGAGGCTATTTATTACCTTTCTCATGGCAAGTCTTTCCGCACCCCAAAACACAAAAGTATCATTACGCACCATAAAGAAAAATTCACCATTCATGGTCGTAAATCACTTTATAACTTATCAATTCCAATCGGTATTAGTAAGACTTTAAGTGGTGAGACCGAATTAAAAATACAGGGTAAGTCTAGTCGTCGAGTGTCTGAACTTGCCCAGTTAATGCCAGTACAAGTGATCACCCCTGAAAGCTATTCGTTGTTTTTTGGAGGTCCAAAAGAACGCCGAAAATTTTTAGATTTAGGATTGTTCCACGTGGAACAAGACTTTTTTTATTTGTGGCAATCTTTCAATAAAGTATTAAAGCAACGTAATGCATTATTGAAAAGTAAGCCTAAGAATTATTTTGATCAAATCAAGTTTTGGGATAAAGAATTTGTTAGACTGGCAGACCAAATAAATAATTTACGAATTGCGTATATAAGTAGGTTTAAGCAGCAATTTTTTGATAAAATGTGTGCAGAATTAACGCTTATACGCGATTTAGAAATAAGTTTTTATGCTGGTTGGAAAGAAAATGAATCTCTAGCCGACGCTCTCGAACAAAGCTTTGAGCGTGATAGTCGCCAAGGTTTTACAAATAAAGGGCCGCATAAAGCTGATTTCAGTTTTAGTGTCGCTGGCAATAGTGTGGAAAACACCTTTTCACGCGGTCAATTGAAACTATTGCTTTATGCGTTAAAAGTAACGCAAAATAGTTTGATTGAGTCAGAGACAGAAAAGCAATCAATATTGCTAATAGATGATCTACCTTCAGAGTTAGGGGAAGATACGAAAGAGAAAGTAGGACAGTTATTGTCGCACTGTAGCTCTCAAATATTTATCTCTACAATTCAATCTGAAAGTATTTCTGCTGTGGTGGAACCCATGCAACGAGAACTACAAATGTTCCACGTGAAACATGGCAACCTAATAACAAGATAAGTGGGATTAACCATGTCTGAGAATTACGATTCGTCGAGTATTAAAGTACTAAAAGGATTAGACGCAGTAAGAAAGCGTCCTGGAATGTATATAGGGGACACCGATGATGGCACAGGCTTACACCACATGGTGTTTGAAGTCGTTGATAACTCTATCGATGAAGCCTTAGCAGGTCATTGTGATGACATCTTTGTCTCAATTCATTTAGATGGTTCAGTCTCTGTTCGAGATAACGGCCGTGGTATTCCAACTTCAATTCATGAAGAAGAAGGCGTGTCAGCTGCTGAAGTAATTATGACAGTACTACATGCTGGTGGTAAGTTTGATGATAACTCATATAAAGTATCAGGCGGCTTACACGGTGTTGGTGTTTCAGTAGTAAATGCGCTTTCAGAAAAATTAAAGCTAACAGTTCGTCGTGAAGGCAAGTTACATGAGCAATTTTACACTATGGGTGTTCCTGATGCGCCACTAGCTGTAATTGGCGAATCAGAAACCACAGGTACTGAACTTCGTTTTTGGCCAAGTGGTGAGACTTTCACAAATTTAGATTTCCATTACGATATTTTAGCTAAGCGCTTACGCGAGTTATCATTCCTGAATTCAGGTGTGAGTATTATTTTAAATGATGAACGCGAAGAAAATAAAACAGACCACTTTAAATATGAAGGGGGTATTCGTGCCTTCGTTGAGTATTTAAACCGTAACAAGACACCTATTCATAAAGGTGTATTCCACTTTACTCATGAACGTGAAGAAGATGGTATTAGCGTTGAAGTATCAATGCAGTGGAATGATGCTTACCAAGAAAACATTTACTGTTTTACAAACAACATTCCACAACGTGATGGTGGTACTCACTTAGCCGGTTTTAGATCTGCGCTAACTCGTACACTTAACAACTATATGGAAAAAGAAGGCTTTAACAAAAAAGCTAAAACAACCAGTAATGCAACAGGCGATGATGCCCGTGAAGGCTTAACTGCAGTTGTTAGTGTTAAAGTTCCTGATCCTAAGTTCTCATCACAAACCAAAGATAAGCTAGTTTCAAGCGAAGTTAAATCAGCTGTAGAACAGGCAATGGCTGAGAAATTCACTGAATTCTTATTAGAAAATCCAGTAGATGCAAAAATAGTTGTTGGTAAAATCATTGATGCTTCTCGTGCTCGTGAAGCGGCGCGTAAAGCCCGTGAAATGACTCGTCGTAAAGGCGCAATGGACTTAGCAGGTTTACCTGGTAAGTTAGCGGATTGCCAAGAAAAAGATCCAGCCCTGTCTGAACTATATATAGTGGAAGGGGACTCTGCTGGCGGATCAGCCAAGCAGGGTCGTAACCGTAAGAATCAAGCGATTCTTCCGCTTAAAGGTAAAATACTAAACGTAGAGAAAGCGCGTTTTGATAAGATGTTATCTTCACAAGAAGTTGCCACGTTAATTACAGCCCTTGGTTGTGGTATTGGTCGCGATGAGTATAACCCTGAAAAATTACGCTATCACCGCATCATTATCATGACCGATGCTGACGTCGATGGTTCGCACATTCGTACGTTACTATTGACCTTTTTCTACCGTCAAATGCCAGAAATCGTTGAACGTGGTTATATCTATATTGCTCAACCACCACTTTATAAAGTGAAAAAAGGTAAACAAGAGCGCTATATTAAAGATGATCCAGCACTTGTCGAATACCTAACTTCATTAGCATTAAATGGTGCCGCACTTTATACCGGTGCTGATGCATCTGCACTTGAAGGTGAAGCTTTAGAGGCTATCGTTCATGATTATCAAAACACAGTTAAAGTTATTGAGCGCTTAAAACGTAAATACCCGAATACGGTTATGGAACGTTTGATTTATCAAACAGAGCTAAACGAAACTGATTTAGCCGATGAAGCTAAAGTAATCGAGTGGACCAAAACGTTAGTCGATGACTTAGTCGCACGTGATGAAGATGCAACTATCTTCGCTGCTGCAACAGAGCATGATACTGAACGTAACTTATATTACCCAGTTATCAATATTCGCCAACACGGTGTTGATAAGGCACACGTACTAAGCCATGACTTTATCTCTTCACGTGATTATAAACGCATCGCAGTAACTGGTACTAACATTGCCAATATCTTAAGTGAAGGTGCTTATATTCAACGTGGTGAGAAGACTCTAGCTGTTGATAACTTTGTGGATGCATTGGAATGGTTGATCGCAGAATCTAAGCGTGGGCTATATATCCAGCGCTATAAAGGACTAGGTGAGATGAATCCAAGTCAGCTGTGGGAAACTACCATGGATCCTTCAGCGCGTCGCATGTTACAAGTAACCATTGAAGATGCTGTTGGTGCAGACCAATTATTCGCAACCTTGATGGGTGACCAAGTTGAGCCGCGTCGTGAGTTCATAGAAACGAATGCACTACGTGTAGTTAACTTAGACGTATAATTAAATTATAGTAATTACAAAAAAGGAGCCTTAGGCTCCTTTTTTATTTTCTCAATTGCACAAACTGCTTAAAACATGACTACGCACAAGGTATACTGAAGGTAATTTTCACGCTACATCACAGCAGATACTAAAAGCCAAATATGCAAAAATATGACGTTAAAACCTTTCAAGGTTTGATCCTGGCTTTACAGGATTACTGGGCACAGCAAGGCTGTGTCATTATTCAGCCACTTGATATGGAAGTTGGTGCAGGCACATTTCATCCGCAAACATTTTTAAAGTCTATTGGTCCTGAACCAATGTCGAGCGCGTATGTGCAACCATGTCGTCGTCCTACCGATGGCCGTTATGGTGAGAATCCAAATCGCCTGCAACATTACTACCAGTTCCAAGTTGTATTAAAACCATCACCAGATAACATCCAAGAGCTATATTTAGGCTCATTAGCGGCTGTTGGCATTGATACCCTTACTGACGAAGTACGCTTCGTTGAAGACAACTGGGAATCACCTACGCTAGGCGCATGGGGTCTTGGTTGGGAGATCTGGTTAAACGGTATGGAAGTAACCCAGTTTACCTACTTCCAACAAGTAGGGGGCTTAGAGTGCTCTCCTGTTACTGGTGAGATCACTTATGGTCTTGAGCGTTTAGCTATGTACATTCAAGGCGTAAATAGCATCTACGATTTAGTATGGGCTGATGGCCCAATGGGCCGTGTTACTTACGGTGATGTATTCCATCAGAACGAAGTTGAGCAATCAACTTATAACTTTGAGCATGCAAATGTTGACGATTTATTTGCCCAGTTTGATAAATGCGAAGCTGAGAGCCAAAAGCTAATTGAAGCAAGCTTACCATTACCTGCTTATGAGCAAGTAATGAAAGCATCACACGCATTTAACTTATTGGATGCACGTCACGCTATTTCGGTGACAGAGCGCCAGCGTTATATCTTGCGCGTTCGTGCATTATCTAAAGCGTGTGCACAAAGTTATTATGACAAACGCGAAGCGCTTGGTTTCCCGTTGTGTAAGGATAAGTAAGCATGTCAGCACAAAATTTATTAGTAGAAATTGGCACCGAAGAGTTGCCACCAAAATCATTGCGTAAACTTGCCGAAGCATTTGCTGCAAATCTGACTGCAGAGCTTGAGAGTCTAGAGCTTAATCACCAAGGCGTAAGCTGGTATGCATCTCCTCGTCGCTTAGGTTTACAAGTAACAGCACTTGAAGCTCAGCAACAAGACAAAGAAGTAGAAAAACGTGGTCCAGCAACGAAGGCTGCATTTGATGCCGATGGCAAGCCGACCAAAGCTGCAATGGGTTGGGCTCGTGGTTGTGGTATTGAAGTAAGTGAAGCGCAAACACTCGAGACCGATAAAGGTGCATGGTTGTTACACATTGCTAAAGTAGCAGGCAAAGAAACCACAGCCTTGATGGCTGATGCGGTAAATAAAGCGTTAGCTAAACTTCCTATTCCTAAACCAATGCGTTGGGGGGCGAATAAAACACAATTTATTCGTCCTGTTCATACCGCAACTATTTTGTTTGGCGAACAGCTAATTGAAGGCGAAGTCCTTGGTAAAGCAGTGGGTAACCAACTGCAAGGCCATCGTTTTCATCATCCAGAAAAAATCACAATCAAACACGCTGATGATGTTTTTGAGGTGCTTAAGTCTGCACATGTTGTTGCTGATTACCAGCAGCGTAAAGCACAAATTCGTAGCCAAATCGAAGCTGCAGCAACAGCCGTTAATGCAGTAGTAGCTATGGATGAAGATTTACTTGAAGAAGTAACTTCATTGGTTGAATGGCCAGTAACTCTTACTGCAACATTTGAAGAAGCGTTTTTAGATGTACCAGCCGAAGCGCTGATCTACACTATGAAAGACGATCAAAAATACTTCCCATTACTTGATCAAGACGGCAAGCTACTTAATAAGTTTTTGTTTGTTTCAAACATCGAAAGTAAAAACCCAAGCGTAGTTATTGCTGGTAACGAGAAAGTAGTGCGCCCGCGTTTAGCTGATGCGCAGTTCTTCTTTGAAACAGATAAAAAGAAAACTCTTGAAAGCCGTTTAGAATCACTTAATAGCGTATTGTTCCAACAGCAATTGGGTACGCTTAAAGATAAGTCAGAGCGTATTAGTGAACTTGCTGGTTACATTGCTGAGCAATTAGGTGCCGATAAAACACTTGCTAAGCGTGCTGGTTTATTAAGTAAAACCGATCTAATGACCGAAATGGTGATGGAGTTTACTGACGTACAAGGTGTGATGGGGATGCACTATGCACGCCATGACGGTGAAGCTGAAGATGTTGCCATTGCCCAAAACGAGCAATACATGCCGCGTTTTGCCGGTGATAATTTACCTACAAACTTAATTAGCTGCGCGGTAGCGATTGCCGATAAGTTCGATACACTGGTAGGTATTTTTGGTATTGGCCAAGCACCAAAAGGTGATAAAGATCCGTTTGCGCTTCGTCGTGCAGCCATTGGTGCGCTGCGTATCATGGTAGAAAAAGAACTACCACTTGATATTTTAGATCTAGTCGCAAAATCACAAACCCTGTTTGGCGACAAGCTAACTAACTTAAATGTATCAGCCGATGTGTTTGAATTTATGCTAGGGCGTTTTCGTGCATGGTATCAAGATGAAGGTATTGAAGTAGACGTTATTCAAGCTGTACTAGTACGTCGCCCAACTAAGCCTGTTGATTTTGACCGTCGTGTTAAAGCGGTAAGTCACTTCCGTACATTAGACGCCGCAGAAGCGCTTGCAGCAGCTAATAAACGGGTAAGTAATATTCTGGCTAAAAATGACATTACAACGCAAGGCACTGTTGATGAGAGCTTATTAAGCGATGATGCCGAAAAGGCATTAGCGGCACAAGTTGCTAAGTTTGCCACTGAATTAGCGCCGTTATACGCGGCTGGCGACTATCAAGAAGCGCTTGCCCAACTTGCGGGTATTCGTGAAAGTGTTGATAACTTCTTCGACAACGTGATGGTAATGGCAGACGATGAAGCCGTTAAGCAAAACCGTTTAGCATTACTAAGTCAACTGAGTGGTCTATTTTTAGATATTGCTGATATTTCTGTATTACAGAAATAAATTCAGCTTCGCTTAAAAAGCCAGCAGCTATGCTGGCTTTTTAGTATTAGAGGGAATACCTATGAAACGTATATTAACAGTGGCTCTAGTTGCTTTACTGAGTGCTTGTTCGAGCCAAATACAAATGCCAGATCTTAGCGATGTACTGCCAGGCCAAGAACTTGACCGTACAATGTACCTACGCGGCGACTTCAATTTATGGGATGCAGAAACGCAATATGAATTTACTCAAGTCGCGCCTGCGCTTTATCAAGCACAAGTAAAGTTTTCAACACCGGGTAAAGTGTATGAGTTTAAAATCGCTGATATGGAGTGGAGCGCAGGTTATAACTGTGGGTTCAGTGAACAAGATCCAACCGGTCAATCTCTGACGTTAGGGCAAAGCGTTGTTGCCGATTGTGACACTACTTATAATTATTTTAGCTTCACTCCTGCAATTAAAGGCAGCTACATCGTTAGCATCGATTATCATAATAACGATCAGCCAAAAGTAACAATAACTAAAAAATAGAGCTACAGGGTAAATATTGCCATTATAATGTCTGATTATATTTACAGAAGTAATAACACCCTGTTAAAATTGGTACAGACTTTTTGTAATAATCGAAGTCAATTATTTTTGAGTACTATATCAAAAATAATTTAAAACCTCTAAAGCGCCAAATATAATCATAATATACTTGGATCGTTAATATGAATAAAAAAAATTAAAATAGGATTACAGATGTTAAAAGCTACAGTAACAGCAGTTGTTTTAGCGGGGGCTTTTATAGCCGCTCCATTACAGGCTAAAGAGGGTCTTAACCCTTGGCAGGATTGTGGTATCGGCGCAATGGTATTTCCAGAGAATGGAACCGCAGCAGCAATTTCAAATATTATTTGGGATTTAGGTACTACAGCAGTATCTTCAAATATATCATCTGTTGGTAGCTGTGAAGGCGCAGGTGCAAAAACAGCTCTATTTATTCAACAAACATTCCCTGTACTTGAGCAAGAAATTGCTGAAGGTGAAGGTGAGTATGTTACTGCAATGCTAAATGTACGTGGTTGTGACGCTAGTTCTCATGGTCAAATTGTAAATGCTATCCGTAACGATTTTGCGACTAAACCTGCTCAAAATCCTCAAGCATTATATGCAATTGTTGAAAGCAAAGTGACTACACAGTTTGCAGCTACTTGCCCAGTTATTTAACTGTTAATAGAGTAGGTGTCAGCACCTACTCATACTTATGACTACAATCAAATACTTACCAGCACTAGCACTGTTTGCTACGTTTTCATCTTATTCATCTAGCTCACTTTCCGAGCATCCAACCTGGTTGAAATTAGGGCATTATAAAAACGCATCATCTCCTCAAAGTTATATTGAGAGTGATTCATTTTTTATCTCAAAAAATGGCAAAAATAACCCTTCATCCGAGTTAAAAGCAACGATTGATGCATTTAATAAAGACGCACAAATGCAATGCAAGTATCCTGCTAGATATCAGTGGTTACTATCACAAGGGCTTGAATTCTCAGAGCCAAAGGTTGAATGCACCGAACTTATAGAGTGGAGAGATAAACAACCGATTCACTCTGTAAGTTTAGTCTTTGCTTCAGGGTATATGAGCAATCCGGCTTCGCTTTATGGCCATATGCTTTTAAAGCTAAATAGATCAACGCCAGAGCACAATAAGTTACTAGATTACAGCTTAAATTATGGGGCACTAGTTCCTGATAATGAAAACGGTTTGGTCTATATTACGAAAGGGTTATTTGGCGGTTACGAGGCTGGTTTTTCTGATCAACTATTTTACCGTCATCAACATAACTATGGTGAAATAGAGCTGAGAGATATATGGGAATATAAGCTTAACTTTAGCCAAGAAGACGTCCTCTTTTTAACTAATCATTTATGGGAAATTATGGGGGCTAAGTATTCTTACTATTTTGCGGATGAAAACTGTGCATTTCATATCGCAAGGGTTGTTGAATTAATTATAGGGGAGCAGTTAACGAATGAGCTTTCGCCTTGGGTTATTCCTGCGACTATTTTTTCTCGCTTAAATAGTGCTCAATATAATAACGAAAAGCTAGTAAAGCAGATTGAGTTTACTCCTTCAAGAAGTAGTGTTTTTCATCAATATGAAAACAATCTTTCAGTAAAAGACTCTAAGCTGGCTTTAGCTATTTATCATTCGCAAAATATACTTTTTGAGCCGACATTTACAAATCTAGATGTGGTAACTAAAAAACGAATTATTGAAACTCTTTTTGAGTTTGTTCAGTTGCAGCAAATAAAAAAATATGATGTTGAACACATTGAAAAGTTAAAAAAAGCTCTTATTAAAGCTCGTTTAGTCCTACCTCCAGGTAAAGAAACCTCTTTTATTAATTATGATAAATATGCACCGCATTCAGCTCAGAAACCCTCAAATATATCTATTTCTTCGACTGTGTATAAAAATGAACAAAGCCTAAATTTAGGTTTCAGATTGAGTTATTTTGATTCATTAGCTTCTGATATTGCCAGAGTTCCTTACTCTAATTTAGAGATGTTGGATGTTGAGGTTGCTTTATTTGATTCGCAGTTATATCTAGAAAAATTACATCTTTTAGATCTAGAATCATTTAACCCAGCCTATAGTCAGTGGCCAAATGAAGGCGGTTGGGCATGGCAGATAAATGTAGGTTATGAAAGAAATCGCAGTCAGTGCTTTAGTTGCTCAAGTACATTTGCCATGGCAGGAGTTGGAAAGTCATGGTTATTAAATGCTAATCAGTCGCTAGTGTACGGTATGATTAATGGTTATGCTGGTGAATTACAAAGCACCCAACAATGGCTGGATACTTCAATAGAGCTAGGATTTTTAACGACTGTAACTTCTAATTTAAAACTAAGAACATCAATTGAGAAGTTTTATCACCAACAGTTAAGCGGTATTGCAACGAACATCGAGCTATCAGTGCCTATCAATCAAGATTTCGACATACGATTTGGTTATAAACATGCAACAGAGTTTCAGTGGCAGTTGAAATTAAACTTTTACTGGGATTAATGAATGTTTTAATTAGGGTTAATTATTGATTTATAGCCCTTTTTTAACTAAATATCGATACGGTATGGCATCTACTTCTTTTTCTAACAGTGTATGATCCATAAACATACAAAAGCTGGGGATATCACGGGTGGTTGATGGATCGTCGGCAATAATTAATAAAGTTTCGCCATTTTCCATTTTACGTACCGCGCTTCTGATCATCATTACAGGCTCCGGACAGCGTAGGCCAATGGCATCTAATTGGTGATCGGGATTCTCAAAACTCATTGCATAACCTTTACTGTTTATTTAGCGCTTAACGATTAATTTAAGGCTGCTAGTTTAACGACCTCAGCCTGATAAATAAAGTCACTTCACTTGTGCTTATAAAGCGACATAACTTAGCTGCAAAAAATTAATTATAAAAAAGCCGCGTTGATTTAATCAACGCGGCTTTTTATCACCAAGGTATTACTTAATACATTTTATTAATCTTGCACACGTTCAAATACAGTTGCGATGCCTTGGCCTAAACCAATGCACATAGTTGCTAAACCATATTTTGCGTTTTTATCTTCCATTAAGTGAATAAGTGAGGTGCTGATACGTGAACCAGAACAACCTAAAGGATGACCCAGAGCAATAGCACCGCCGTTTAAATTCACTTTTTCATCAACTACATCAGCAAGACCTAGGTCTTTTAATACTGGTAGTGACTGTGCTGCGAATGCTTCGTTAAGCTCAGCAACATCGATATCATCAATAGTGATACCGGCTTGTGCTAATGCTTTTTTACTTGCTGGTACTGGGCCGTAACCCATGATTGATGGATCGCAACCTGCAACCGCCATGGCTTTAACACGTGCACGAATTGGTAAGCCTAAAGCTTTGGCTTTTTCTTCGCTCATTACTAACATAGCAGATGCGCCGTCAGAAAGAGCTGAAGACGTACCGGCAGTGACTGAGCCTGATGCAGGGTTAAATACTGGGCGAAGCTGTGATAAGCCTTCTACCGTTGTTTCTGGACGAATTACTTCGTCATCTTCAACTAAAATCAGTGAACCATCTGCGTCATGACCTTCCATTGCGAGGATTTCGCGGCGGAAACGTCCTTCAACCGTTGCTGCATGAGCTCGTTGATGTGAGCGGTATGCAAATTGGTCTTGCTGCTCACGGGTAATACCGTGAATAGTTGCAAGGTACTCTGCGGTTAAGCCCATTGAGCCAGATGCTTGTGCAATTGAAGTTGCTAAGCCTGGGTGAAAGTCGTTACCGTGGGTCATTGGCACATGACCCATGTGCTCAACACCACCAATGATGTAGGTATCACCAGCGCCAGTCATGATTGCGCGAGCAGCATCGTGTAATGCTTGCATTGATGATCCACATAAGCGGTTTACTGTTACCGCTGGCACTGTGTGAGGAATGCCGGCAAGTAATGCGGCATTACGAGCAACGTTAAAACCTTGCTCTAAAGTTTGTTGTACACAACCCCAATAGATATCGTCAATCGATGCTGGATCAACGGCTGGGTTGCGATCAAGTAAGCCCTTCATTAGGTGGGCGCTTAAATCTTCGGCACGCTTATGTTTAAATACACCGTTTTTTGAACGGCCCATTGGCGTGCGGATACAATCTACAATTACTGGAGTATTCATGGTCTTATCCTTCCACCTTATAGAAAATACGGCCTTCTTCAGCCCATTTGCGAGTTTGTTCAGATACTTGGTAAATCGCACCTAGATGAGCGTATTTGTCAGCTGTTGCAACAAAGTCAGCTAGTCCAGTTTGATCTAAGTAACGGAACGCGCCGCCTCTAAATGGAGGGAAACCAATACCGTAAATAAGTGCCATATCAGCTTCTTGTGGAGAAGCAACAATGTTTTCTTGTAAACACAGTAGCACTTCGTTGATCATAGGTATCATACAACGGTCGATAATTTCTTGTTTATCAAACTCTTTCGGTGCATCAGTGATTGCACTAAGTAGCTCAACTGCTTGTGGATCTTGAGCTTTTTTCAAGCGACCTCGACGATCCGGAGCATACTGGTAGAAACCCGCTTTGTTCTTTTGACCAAAACGCTTTTCGTTAGCGAATATTGTTACCGGATCTTTTTCGGCACGTGACATGCGCTCAGGGAAACCATCTGCCATCACGCCAGTACAGTGGTAAGCCGTATCAATACCGACAACATCAAGTAAGTATGCAGGACCCATAGGCCAGCCAAATACGTTTTCCATTACTTTATCTACTTTGGCAAAATCAGCGCCTTCAACAACTAACTTACTAAAGCCGGCAAAGTATGGGAATAATACACGGTTTACAAAGAATCCTGGGCAATCGTTAACAACGATAGGTGATTTACCTAACTTTAAGGCGTAATCAACAACGGCGTTAATCGTTTGCTCTGAAGTTTTCTCACCGCGAATAATTTCTACCAGTGGCATTTTTGGCACTGGGTTAAAGAAGTGCATACCACAGAAATTTTCAGGTTTTTCAAGAGCTGTGGCTAATTCATCAATACGAATAGTTGATGTGTTAGACGTTAAGATAGTGCCTGCAGGCATGTCTTTTTCAAGACCTGCTAAAACGGCTTGTTTAACTTTAGGGTTTTCAACAACTGCTTCAACAATGATATCAGCGCTTTGTAAATCGCTATCATTAAGAGTTGGTTTGATTTTACCTAACGTTGCTACCATTTTGTCCATCGCCATATGGCCGCGTTGAACTTTTTGACCTAATAGCTTAGATGCTTCACCCATACCTAAATCAAGCGCATCCTGTTGGATGTCTTTCATTATAATAGGTGTTCCTTTATAAGCTGACTGGTAAGCGATACCGCCACCCATAATACCAGCACCAAGTACTGCAGCTTGTTTAATTACTACATCACTGGTTTTAGCTTGTTTGCGCGCTTTCCCCTTGATGTATTGATCTGCTAAGAAAATACCCGTTTGGGCTGCGGCTTCTGGAGTGCGTGCTAATTTAGCAAAGTTGGCATTTTCAATCGCCATTGCTTCATCACGAGTACAGTTTGCTGCTGCTTTAATAGTACGAACTGCCATAATAGGAGCAGGATAGTGGCCTTTGGTTTTACCCATTACCATACCTTCTGCCATTGCAAAGCTCATACCTTGCTCAACACGGTTCAATTTAAGTGGTTGTAATTTTACTTGTCGCTTAGCTTGCCAATCTAGTTTTCCAGAGATTGCTAATTCAAGCGTTGAAATTCCTGAATCTATAAGTTTGTCAGTACTAACTACCGCATCAACTGCACCTACTTTTAAAGCATCAGCTGCGCGGTTTTCGGCACCAGAGGTGATCCAAAGCATCGCATTATCAGCACCAACAATGCGTGGTAAGCGAACTGTGCCGCCAAATCCAGGCATGATGCCAAGTTTTACTTCTGGTAGGCCAATTTTAGCATCAGTGCTAGCAACACGATAATCGGTAGCAAGTACCCACTCACAACCACCACCAAGTGCTAAGCCATTGATAGCGCTTAAAGTTGGGAATGGTAAATCTTCTAGCGCGTCAAAAACATCAGTGGCATCTTTGATCCACGTTACTAATTCAGCTTCTGGTTTAGTAAAGGTAGGTAAAAATTCGAAAATATCGGCGCCAATAATAAAGTGTTCTTTATCACTGGTAAAAATCATGCCTTTGATATCACTGTTTGCGGCTAATTCTTTTAATGCAGAGGCGCAATCTTTCAAGGTTTGCTGAGACAAAGTGTTTACAGAACCTGCAACACAAAATTTGAACTCGGCGATATTATCCTTGATGAAAGCAACTTCAAAGGAATCGCTTTTATATAACATTATTATTCTCCCTAGTTAGTGAACTAAGACTGGTACGATGAGTTTGCATTTCAATCAGTGTGCTTGCTTTAAATTAAAAATGCAACGAAAAATTTACTGTGGTGCCTTACTACTGGTTAAAATATAGCTTGTTTGGTGCTAAGGTGTAGGCGAAGTGTTTGTCTTTTATTTACCTTTGAATATTTAAGGTCATCATGAAAAAACAATTTTTAAGTGTAACGGCAGCAGCATTATTATTTCCTTTATTTTCTGCCTACGCTAATACTGAACATGACGCATTTTTAGATGCTGAAAGAAAAGTTAAATATGCTAGTTATCAGGAGTTTAAAGAAATAACAGCACAGCTAGACCATCCATTAAAGCCTTATGTGGAACAAGTCTATTGGCAGCGCCATCCCGATATTGAGCACCAATCTGAAATAGAGCGTTATTTAACTATTTACCAAAGTACGCCTTTAGAGTGGCCAGTGCGCAAAGCATGGCTGCAGAATTTGCAAAAGCAAAACCGCAAAGCCGCTTTTATTAATAATTATCGTGAGACTACAAATACTGAACTGACTTGCACTTACCTGCAGTATCAGCTTGATTTAGGGGCACCAGAACAAGCGATAATGAGACAAGTAACAAATTTATGGACTGTTGGGAAATCACAGCCTGAAGAATGTGACCTATTATTTAGTACTTGGCGTAAAAAAGGTTATATGAGCCAAGAGCAAATATGGCAACGTATTACGTTATCAGCACAAGGTGGTTCGCAAAGTTTATTGCCATACTTAAAAACTTTATTACCAAAAAATGAGCAATACTTGGCTGACTTTTATCGAAAAGTTCGCAGCGATCCCAGTGCAGTTGCAGGAATGTATCGTTACAAGCATAAAACAGTTAAGGAAAGCGAAATTGCACACTATGGAATTAAACGCTTAATTTGGCGAGATAAAACCTTAGCGCTCAAGGCGTGGGAAAAGTTAGACAAAATGTTTAACTATTCTGACGAGCAAAAGGCTGATGTGTATTATAGTTTTGCTTTAGCGTTGGCATCAAGAGGTCATCCTGAGGCACGTTTCTGGTTGAGTAAAGTGCCCAAAGATCGTCAAGATCGTAAATTAATGCAATGGCAGTTAGGCAATATGCTGAAAACTCAGGATTGGTCGGGCATCGTTGCGTTTTTTACAGGTAAAGAAAATCTCAGTCTGGGTCAGCAATATTGGTTAGCCTACAGTTTAGCTCAACGAGGTGATACACAGCGTGCTAAAGCTATTTGGCAAATAGTCGCAAAAGAGCGTGACTATTATGGCTTTTTGGCTGCCGCGCGGTTGGGGTTACCTATTGAACTCAATAATCAACCATTGTTAGTGAGCGATAAATTAATGCATGAGGTCGCTAATGCCCCAGGTTTTAAACGTGCTAAAGCGATGTATGAACTTGAGCGGTTTACTTCGGCTCGTCGCGAATGGAATTATTTAACAAGCACTTCTAGCGATGGAGAAAAGCTCGCGGCTTCAAAACTCGCAGCAGAATTAGATTGGTACGACAGTACTATTTATACTTTAGCGCAAATTAAGGCATGGGATTATGTAGAGTTACGTTTCCCATTTGCTTTTCAAGATTTATTTGAGCGTTATAGTAAACGTAATCATATAGATGTTACTTGGAGCATTGCTATTTCGCGCCGTGAAAGCTCTTTTGCACCTGATGCGCGTTCTCACGCCAATGCGCGTGGTTTAATGCAGTTATTACCAAGTACAGCGAAGTATGTCAATAAAAGTACTGTTTCAGGAAGTCGCTTAAATCAGCCGAAAACAAATATACGTTTAGGCACAGAGTATTTAGAATATTTAAAAAACAAAAACCATGGCAACGAAATACTAGCAACTGCCTCGTATAACGCTGGTTACCATAGAATCAAAAAGTGGTTACCAAATGAAGCTATGCCTGCTGAATTATGGATTGAGCTTATCCCGTACCGTGAAACTCGGGAGTACGTAAAAAATGTGTTTGCTTATCGTCAGGTTTATCACACGCGTTTAGGGCGCGAAGGAAACATACTGGCACCAATATTGGATATGAAGATGGGTGGCTAAGGCACAAGTGCTTTAGCGCATCTGCATTGGGGTTAAACAGGGTCTATGTTAGACTTAAAATAAGTTAAATTTAACAGATGGGTTTTCTATGGATAAATTAGCCGTTTTATACGCCGAACATATTGCAACACTGCAGCAGCGTACTCGTACTATTATTGAGCGTGAAGGATTAGAAGGTTTAGTGATCCATTCAGGACAAGCTAAACGTCAGTTTTTAGACGATATGTATTATCCGTTTAAAGTCAACCCGCATTTCAAAGCTTGGTTACCGGTCATCGATAATCCACACTGTTGGATTGTTGTGAATGGCAGTGATAAACCAAAACTGATTTTTTATCGCCCTGTCGATTTTTGGCACAAAGTACCAGATGAGCCACGAGATTTTTGGGCTGATTACTTTGATATCGAGCTATTATTACAGCCTGATCAAGTTGAAAAACTATTACCATACGATAAGGCGAAGTACGCTTATATCGGTGAATACCTAGAAGTAGCTCAAGCGCTAGGCTTTAGCATTATGAACCCAGAGCCGGTGCTCAATTACTTTAATTACCACCGTGCTTATAAAACTCAATACGAACTTGAATGCTTACGCCAAGCTAATCGTATTGCGGTTGATGGCCACAAAGCTGCGCGTGATACCTTTTTTAACGGTGGCTCTGAATTTGATATTCAGCAAGCGTATTTAATGGCCACTCGCCAAAGCGAAAACGAAATGCCGTATGGCAATATTGTTGCGCTTAACGAAAATTGCGCTATTTTGCACTACACTCATTTTGAGCCTCAAGCCCCAAAAGCACATCATTCGTTCTTAATTGATGCTGGCGCTAATTTTAATGGCTATGCTGCAGATATAACTCGTACTTATGATTTTAAAAAGTCGGGCGAGTTTGCCGAATTAATTGCCGCAATGACACAGCATCAAATTGCATTGGGTAAAGCACTGAAACCAGGTTTGTTATACGGTGAACTGCACTTAGATTGCCATCAACGTATTGCTCAGGTGCTTAGTGATTTTAATATTGTTAAGTTACCAGCCACTGAGATCGTTGAGCGCGGTATTACGTCGACTTTCTTTCCGCATGGGCTTGGCCATCATCTTGGTTTACAAGTGCACGATATGGGTGGTTTTATGGCTGATGAAAAGGGTACACATCAAGCGCCACCAGAAGGTCATCCATTCTTGCGTTGTACGCGCTTGATTGAGAAAAACCAAGTATTCACGATTGAACCTGGTTTGTACTTTATCGATTCATTACTTGGTGATTTAACGCAAACAGACAACAAGCAGTTTATTAACTGGGAAAAGGTTGAAGCGTTTAAACCATTTGGCGGTATTCGCATCGAGGACAACATTATTGTTCATGAAGATAGCTTAGAAAATATGACCCGTGATTTAGCATTAGATTAATCATCCGGTGTTAAAAGTTGGGGCCATATGGCCCCATTTTTTGCTTCATTATTTGGGTTTATCAAAGAATGTCAGAATATAAGTACCCAGCAGCAACCGTTTTTCATCAAGAAGAAATAAAAAAAAGCACCTTTATTGTGCATATTGCTCATACGCCAGATTTAGCCTCGGCAAAAGCGTTTATCCGTGAGATTGAAAGTAAATATAGCGATGCTCGTCATAACTGTTGGGCGCATGTTGCAGGTAATCCTGGTGGTAGTCATGTTTATGGTTTCTCTGATGATGGTGAACCAAATGGTACTGCAGGCAAACCTATGCTTAATGTATTAATGGGATCTGGGCTTGGAGAAGTCACCGCGGTAGTTACTCGTTATTTTGGCGGTATAAAGCTGGGTACTGGCGGGTTAGTCAGAGCATATGGCGGCTCGCTAAATAATGCCTTGGCACATTTAACAACTACATTAAAAGTTCCTAGTGTTGAGCTGGTGGGCTGTAGTGATTACAGCGCGCAAGGAGCGATAGAGCAGTTACTAAAAACGCAATTTCAAGTACTTAACATAGAAAAGCAATTTACTGCTAATATAGAATGGGTTATTACTATAGATAGCCGCCAAGCCACACAAGCCATAAAAGATATTTATGATTTGAGCCATGGCGCGGTTGAGTTAAGTATTAAAGAGTAAGACAATAGCATTCACGCACTAATCATTACTTAATAAAAAAGCGATAGCTCAATGCAATTTCGTACCATCATAAAAATTCTCGGCCAACTGGTTGTACTGTTCAGTATCACTATGGTGCCGCCGGCAATTGTATCGCTCATTTATAAAGATGGTGGTGGCGTGCCATTTGTTCTCGCATTTATATTCAGTGTCATTATTGGTTTACTTGCATACTATCCAAATAGACGCGAGCAGGGAGATTTAAAAGCTCGCGAAGGTTTTTTAATTGTGGTGCTATTTTGGTTAGTTCTAGGGGCATTCGCATCTTTACCGCTGATTTTTTTACAAGAACCTAATTTATCATTAGCGGATGCGGTATTCGAAGCGTTTTCAGGGCTAACTACAACCGGTGCTACAGTGTTAACAGGCATTGAATATCTCCCTAAATCGGTATTGTTTTATCGCCAACAACTGCAATGGTTAGGCGGTATGGGGATAATCGTATTAGCGGTTGCAGTGCTACCCATGCTTGGCGTTGGTGGTATGCAGTTGTATCGAGCTGAAACTCCAGGGCCTGTAAAAGATTCCAAAATGACGCCACGTATTGCCGATACCGCAAAACATCTTTGGTATATTTATGTGTCGTTAACTATCGCGTGTACTTTAGCGTACTGGGCTGCCGGAATGAATTGGTTTGATGCTATTTGTCATTCATTTTCTACTGTTGCAATAGGCGGATTCTCTACTTACGATGCTTCTATGGGACATTTTGACAGTCCATTAATCAACTTTATTTGCGTGATATTTCTAATCATCGCTGCCGTTAATTTCACCTTGCATTACGCAGCTGTTTCGAGTCGAAATCTCAGAGTGTATATCCGCGACCCTGAGTTTAAAGTGTTTTTGTTTATTCAACTAGCGCTGGTGATAGTGTGTTTTACGGTACTGTCGTCCAATAACATATATGCAAACGGTGACGAAACGCTCGATCAGGCATTATTTCAAGCGGTATCAATTAGTACTACTGCGGGTTTTGCCACCGATAATTTTTCAGCATGGCCCTTATTCTTGCCTATTTTACTGATATTTTCGAGCTTTATTGGTGGTTGTGCAGGTTCCACTGGCGGCGGTATGAAAGTAGTCCGAGTGTTTTTACTTTATCTGCAAGGAATACGTGAGCTTAATCGGTTAGTGCATCCTCGTGCTATTTACTCTATTAAACTTGGTCGTAAGGCATTACCAGATAAAGTAGTTGAAGCCGTATGGGGATTTTTCTCTGCTTATGCGTTGGTATTTGTCATTATTATGTTAGCGTTAATGGGGACCGGTATGGATAACATAACGGCGTTCTCAGCCACCGCAGCTTGCTTAAATAACCTCGGCCCTGGTTTGGGGGATGTTGCGTCGCATTATGGCGCTATTAGTGATGGCGCTAAATGGCTATTAACCATTGCGATGGTGTTCGGGCGATTAGAGATATTCACCTTATTAGTGTTGTTTACACCGACCTTCTGGCGTGGTTAGTTTGTATAAAAGCGAGCACTTGTACAAGGTTATTTATAGTTGGAAAGGAAATGGCAAAAACAAGACAACAATTAAACTTAGAAAACCTTGCCTACATTAGTGCTGGTAGCATTGTTGATGTCGAAATATTAACACCCACAGCCAGTAAGCGAATTAAAACTGAATTTGTTGGTTTATTGCATGAGCGTTTTGTGATTTTAAATTATCCATCAGCCAAGCGCTTAAGTAACGCGGGTGAATATTTAAAAGATGGTGTTGTGGTGATCGTCAGAGCGGTGCTTGAAACCGGTGGCGGGCAAGTTATAGCATTTCGTCAGCAGGTTATGTCAGTGTCGTCGCACCCGGCACGGCTTATTTATTTAAATTTCCCAACTGAAGTGCAATTATTTAGTTTGCGATCACAAACTCGTATTCCCACATTATTAGCTGCAAAAATAAAGTTTAATGACGAACGCGAGATGCAAGGAGTTATTAAAGATATCTCAGTAACTGGGGTAATGTTTGATGTAAAAAGTAAAGCTGATCTCAGTGAATTAAAGAATACTCAGTGTCATATTATGCTCGATAAAAACAATAAAGGTGTTACTGAGTTTAGCGGACAAATATGCAGTGTTAAAAGCCATGCCACTAGCGCCCAGTTTGGTATTCAACTAACGGCAAGTGAAGACGAGATGAAAACTTTCATGAAAGACCACTTTATTGACCTTTCAGTGCTTGAGCCACTGGTGTAAATTTGTGCATATTCGCTGTTTTGCGACAAAATAGCGGATATACCGTAACCCACCTTAAAGAACTCTAAATTTATTTTTATTGTTATTAATTATCAGCAACATAGATTTTTTATTTATTTCAGTTGCTAATTTTTAGCTGGTTAATTTCAGCGCCTGTCACTCTTCTTGCCTATAAAAATATAAATACGAACACTGTAAGTACGGATCTGTGTCTTTTCTATTAAACCTAATCAATTGATTTTTATAAACTATATTTTATAGGTGGTTTACGTGTTGCTAAAAAGCAACAAAAAACACCGTAAATAGCCAGTCAAAAGTAAATTTTATTTTTAATAATTTGATTTTAAACGTTTTTTTAAATGTGGCACCGAAGTTGTAATAGTCTAGTTGTACAGAACGAAAATGTGATTAGCACATCGTTCGAAACCATAAACATTGAAGGAATATTTATTATGAACACATTAAATAAAACGTTGGCACTTATTGCTCTAGCATCTTCTTCAGCCGCATTTGCTGCAACAGACTTTGACACATTAGATGTTGATGGTAATGGCGCAATTAGCCAAAGTGAAGCTTCAGTTGATGCTGAGCTTATGAGCCAATTTGCAGAGCTTGATACCGACGGTAACGGCGAACTTTCAAAAGCAGAGTTTTCAAAAGCTTAATGTCGCTTTTTGACAGGGAAAAATGAAAAGGACTTCGTAACACACTATTCATCATCTCAGGTGAAAGGAGATAACCAATGAACATACTAAATAAAGCGATAGTACTTATTGCATTAACCTCTTCATCAGCAGCATTTGCTTTTGAGGCGTTAGACTTCGATACCCTTGATGTTGATGAAAATGGTGTGATCAGTCAAGTTGAAGCCGCAGAAGATGCTGAGCTTTTAAATAGATTTGCAGAGCGTGATACTGACCAAAACGGTGAGTTATCAAAAGAAGAGTTTTCAAAAGCTTAATAATTTAATACTGAGTTTATCCTGAGTTGCCAAAGACAACCTAAGTGGGCAGGGAACCCATGATAAAGGATAACAAGGAAGACTTTACTCGCATTGAAAACCAGTATTGAGACAAATTTTTTGATAGTACATTGAAGGAATATTAATTATGAACACATTAAATAAAACATTAGCACTTATTGCACTGGCATCTTCATCAGCGGCGTTTGCTGCTACCGATTTTGATACGCTAGATGTTGATGGGAATGGAGCTCTGAGCCAGCAAGAAGCATCAATGGGTGGTATTACATCTACAACATTTTCAGAGCTTGATACTGACCAAAACGGTGAGTTATCAAAAGAAGAGTTTTCAAAAGCTTAATAATTTAATATTGAGTTTATCCTGAGTTGCCAAAGACAACCTAAGTGGGCAGGGAACCCATGATAAAGGATAACAAGGAAGACTTTACTCGCATTGAAAACCAGTATTGAGACAAATTCTTTGATAGTACATTGAAGGAATATTAATTATGAACACATTAAATAAAACATTAGCACTTATTGCACTGGCATCTTCATCAGCGGCGTTTGCTGCTACCGATTTTGATACGCTAGATGTTGATGGCAACGGCGCAATCAGCCAAAGTGAAGCATCGGTTGATGCTGAGCTTATGAGTAAATTTGCAGAGCTTGATACAGACGGTAACGGTGAGCTCTCAAAAGCTGAGTTCGCAAAGGCCTAATTATAGCTTCCGCCTACAAGGAATTTTAAAAGGACTTTTACATTGATTACGTTCAAAAGCAGCCAATACCCCCGGGCTGCTTTTTTTATGCCTGTGTGCTTCCTGTGCGGTTAAGTGCATTATTTACAACATAAATACATCAGCTTATTATCGTGGTATTAATTTATACATGGAAGTTGCTAATGTTAGAGATTATTAGTTTATATTCAGCACTAAGCGCGAGTATATGGATTGTTGCTGGGGTGTATATCGCTGGTAGGTGTTATCCAAACTATAGTCATGCAAAGCAATTTTGCAGCGAGCTCGGTGCTGCTGGCAGTCCCACGGAAAAACTATCCCCGCTTATTAATAACTATCCTCTTGGGTTACTATTTTGTTTATTTGGTTGGTATGTCGTACAGCTGGAAAATACCGCTATATTAATTATGTTGGTCGGTTGGCTTGTCATGATTCATGGTGTGGGTACCTGGATTGCCGGTTACTTCCCCATGGATGCGGATCCTAATACTAAAAACCCTACTTTGAGTTGCCAAATACATTCTTGGGCTGGCTTGGTAATGCTGCTGTCTTTGCTGATTGCGCCAATTTTTGTTGCTGTAAGTTCATATACCGGTATTTCATTTCGGCTTTTTTCAATTTTGTGTGTGTGTATTACCTGTTACTTTTTAGTTTTGTTGACGCAAGCATTTAAGCAAAAAGGCAGTGTAGGCACTTATCAACGATTAGCTTATGGTGTGCAGTTGTTGTGGTTGAGTGCATTTTCGTTGGTGCTTTAACCGTAAAATAATTTTTAATGGGAGTTTCAATGTCTGAATATGTAGCAAGTGTTGTCTGGTCTCGCCAAGCAGAAGAGTTGTTTATTGATAATAAATATAGCCGAGCTCACCAGTGGCAATTTGATGGTGGGGCAACTATTGCTGCATCTTCCTCACCGCATATCGTGCCACTGCCATATTCTGTGGCAGAAAGTGTCGACCCCGAAGAGGCATTTATTGTGTCATTGTCGAGCTGTCATATGTTATTTTTCTTATCTATTGCGGCAAAAAATAAGTTTATAGTTGATAGCTATCAAGATGATGCCGTTGGTTTGATGCAGCGCGCTAGTGATGGGCGTATGTCGATGACTCAAGTAACTTTAAAACCATGTGTGAAGTTTGCCGAAAATGAGCAACCTAGTGCAGAGCAATTAGAAGAAATGCATCACCAGGCTCATGAGTTATGTTTTATCGCCAATTCGGTGAAAACACATATTGTGATTGAAATTGTTGGTGCTTAATTAAATTGTAAGAATACCCAGAGCGTTAAAACTGCAATATCGTTGCTATTGTTTCGCATAATGGCAACAAAACACGAATTTTCATAAACTAACTGCGTTTTTATTTTTTACTTACCAAAATAAATTTAATTTCCCCTTACAATTCAGATTGTTAATTTATGAAAAAAATTTAATTTTTATCAGTTAAAGTTGCTGTTCAGTTGCGGTTAGGGTACTCATCTTTGAAAAAAACACTATTATCAGCATAGTTTATCGAGTTGTGTCATTTTTATAACTATTAACCATTTGATTTATATGGTTTTATAGGTTAACGCATAAATTTTGTTGCTAAACTGCAACAGAATAGTTCTTCTAAATTCCACGAAAATATCAAAATACAATGTAACTTCATGATTTTTAATGATAATAAATTGTTGGCACCGAAGTTGTAATACTCTAGTTGTCTTGAACGAAACGGTGATTATCACTTAAGTTCACAACCATAAACTTTGAAGGAATATTTATTATGAACACATTAAATAAAACATTAGCACTTATCGCATTAGCTTCTTCATCAGCAGCATTTGCAGGTACTGACTTTGACACCTTAGATGTTGATGGTAGCGGCACGATCAGCCAAAGCGAAGCGGCAGTTGATGCAAAATTAATGAGCCAGTTTGCTGAGTTAGATACTGATGGTAATGGTGAGCTTTCAAAAGCTGAGTTTTCTGAAGCGTAATCGCTTATTTTCATACAAGGATCTTTGCAAAGGACCTGCGCATTTGATTAAGCAAGCACACTAAATTTTGGAAGGAAGATAATTATGAACACATTAAATAAAACTTTAGCACTTATCGCGTTGGCATCATCATCAGCTGCTTTTGCAGCAACTGACTTCGATACTCTTGATG
Source organism: Pseudoalteromonas sp. SR41-4 (assembly GCF_014163985.1). Taxonomy (NCBI): domain Bacteria; kingdom Pseudomonadati; phylum Pseudomonadota; class Gammaproteobacteria; order Alteromonadales; family Pseudoalteromonadaceae; genus Pseudoalteromonas; species Pseudoalteromonas sp. SR41-4. Next base: position 34,637 of record NZ_JACJEI010000032.1, read on the forward strand.
TTGATGGCAATGGTGTAATCAGCCAACAAGAAGCATCTGCTGATGCGACTATTTCAGCTAAGTTTGCTGAGCTTGATACTGACCAAAACGGTGAGTTATCAAAAGAAGAATTTTCAAAAGCGTAATTTCAGTTTCCACAAACAGGGATCTCTGAAAAGGATTTCTTTCTTTTAAATTATTAGGAATAACACTATGAAACATATTAATACAGCACTTGCTATTTTTGCCTTAGCGGCTTCATCAACTGCGTTTGCAGCAGTTAGTTTTGACACATTTGATACTGATGGAGACGGAGTGATTAGCCAAAAAGAAGCCTCTGTGAATGCACAGTTAGTTGAAATTTTTGCTGACTTAGATACAGATCAAAATGGTGAGCTATCGAAAGAAGAGTTTGCCAGAGTACAATAAAACGTACAGCACAGTACCAAAAAAGCAGCTTCATTAAGCTGCTTTTTTGGTTAACTTGAAGGTGGCTTGCTATAAACTGTAGTCAAATTGCAGTGAAAATTTTCGCGGGTTACCATAGCGGTATTGATTATAAAAACCGATTTGGTTGTAATAAATTTTATCAAATAAATTATCAATATTAAGGCTAACAGTCATCTGCTTATTAATTTGATAGCTGGCCATTAAACTGGCTATACCATAGGCTTTTTGTGCAACTTCAACCGTGCCAAATGCAGGGTTTTTTACATCATCGTAGCTGCGACTCTGCCAGCGATAACCACCGCCAATTTTTACGCCCTGTAAGCTATCGCTTAATTGATAACTAGTGAATAACTTAAACTGATCTTTTGGATTGATGGTATTTAAAGTTGTGCCATCTGGTCTTTCACCTTTACTGCGAGTATAGCCAAAGTAAGCATCCCAAGTATCGCTTATCGCGCCATTGAGTTCTAGTTCAAAGCCTTCAGTAATGGTGCCATCAATCGCTTGGTAAATATCTTGGTTAGTTCCTGGAATTGTTGCACCGGTATATTCTCCCCAGTTATCTTGATGGATTTCAAAACCAGACAGTGACATATCTAAACGCTCATTAAATAATGAGGCTTTAATACCCACTTCGTAGTTTTTACCTTGAATTGGTGCTAAGTAATTACCATTTTCGTCCACACGGCTTTGTGGTGTGAATATATCGGTGTAATTGGCATACAGCGCCCAGCTGTCGTTTAACGTATAAGTGGTACCAAGATAATTGGTCGGTTCATTATTCAACTCGTAATCATGCTTGCTACCAAAACTGTCTTGTGTGGTTTGCCATTGATTTAAACGACTACCCAAAATAATAGATAGCGCATTAGTTACGTTAAACTGTGAAGCAAAATAAAGTGCGCTTTGCTTTGTCGTGCCATACGAGCCATAGGCAGGTGTGGTTTGCCAGTTAGGTTTTGGGTAGTCATAATCTGTTGCAGTAAAGTCGCCAATGACAGTCGGTGGCTGTTGGTTTGCAAAATAAGGCGTTGAAAAATCTTGATCTTGGTTGTTGTAACCAAAAAGCAATTGGTGGTTTTGCCCAAACCAGTTAAACCTACCTGCTAGCTCTATTTCATAGGTTCGTTGTATTCTTTTCGCATCAATATAATTTACTGAACCGGGCTTCATGCCTATATTCGTTTGTGAGTCAGGGTTACCTGTCGCCCAAAAAACATCGTAATGTAGGTCATTATTACCATATATATAGCTCGCACTTAGCTGCCAATTAGCATTGAAGTAATGCTCAATACTCATAAAGCTATTCAATGCTTTAGTTTTTGAAGATGACCAATTTGGCGCTGTTGAAGTTTCTCGGTCATAGTTAGTACGGCTGCCATCGCTATAAAAAATAGGTAGTCCACCCGACATCGTGCCTTTTGGGTCTGTGGTTTGCGTATCAACAGCAAAAGTTAACAGGGTACTATCAGTTAGGTCAGCTTCAACAATACCGTATAACGTGGTTTTTTCTTGGCTGAACCTGTCTTGATATGATTGCTGATCTTGATAGGCGAGTACGGCACGCGCACGCACGGTTTCACTGCTATTTAAACTACCCGATGCATCAACCACACCACGATAGTTTTGCCAAGAACCAACCGTTGCAGAAATATTTACTTGGTTATGCACAGTAGGGCGCTTACGTATTAAGTTAATTGCTGCTGATGGATTACCTGCACCGAGCATTAACCCTGTGGCACCCCGGACGACTTCAATGCGTTCAAAAATTGCTGTGTCTGTTAAATTATCGCCGTAATTAAAGCGGGTATCGTAGGTTGTTGCTATGCCATCATATAAAATACTGGTAACACTGATACCGCGCGCTGAAATTGAATATTTACCATTATCGGCCTCTCTTGCATTGATGCCGGTTACGCTGGTGATGGCTTCAATAGCACTATTTAATTGTTGATCGGCCATAAATTGACTGGTGATAGCGATAGCTGATTGCGGAGTTTGCAAGTGGCTGAGATCAAGCCCTGTTGCTGAGTTCATTGCACTTACTTTGTAGCCGCTATCTTGCTGGCCCACGATGGTTAGTTTTTCAATGTCGTTTTTAGCTTCGGCATTTGCATTCGTTGACAGTCCACACACAAGAATACCAATAACACTGCAATATGTAACACAAAGAGGGGTGTTTAAAGTTGGGTGTATCATTTGAAGAAATCCATTTATATTAAAAAATGTGAAATTAACTTCTCACAGAAAGAGAAAACGCTTGATTATCAAACAGCGTGAGAGTAATGGATTTGGGTACATAAGTAAATGCTTTTGAGATTGATTTTCATTTGCATGTGTTGGAGGTGGAAATTCACCTTTCGATACAGTTGCTTTGTGTCGAAAGGTGAGGAGTAACTTAGAGAAAGATAGCGCTAACTTGGAACAGTTTTTCAACTACGTTGATATGCTTTTTATCGATCAAGAACATAATGACGTGATCGCCTGAGTGAATTATCGTGTCGTCGTGGGCAATGAGTACATCATCATTACGGACAATCGCGCCAATCGTGGTACCTGCAGGCAGCTTAATATCAGCAATTGCACGGCCGACAACTTTAGAGGTATGTTCGTCGCCATGGGCCACCGCCTCAATGGCTTCTGCTGCGCCTTTACGTAATGAATACACATTAACAATATCACCGCGGCGAACATGGGTAAGCAGGGCGGAAATCGTGGCTTGCTGTGGTGAAATGGCAATATCAATTTCGCCACCTTGCACTAAATCAACATATGCGCCGCGCTGAATAAGCACCATGGTTTTTTGCGCACCCATGCGTTTAGCGAGCATGGCTGACATAATATTAGCTTCATCATCATTGGTTACCGCGATGAATACATCAACTTGTTCGATGTGTTCTTCTGATAACAACTCCTGATCTGACGCATCACCACAAAACACCACTGTATTATCAAGCATTTCTGATAACTGCTCAGCACGTTCTTTATTTCGTTCAAGCAATTTTACGCTATGATTCTTTTCCAGAGAGCGAGCAAGCCCAGCACCAATATTACCGCCACCAGCAATCATAATTTTTTTGTATGAACGCTCTAATTTCTGTAGTTCATTCATTACTGCACGAATATGTTTGGTGGCAGCGAGGAAGAACACTTCATCATCCGCTTCAATTACTGTAGTACCCAGTGGTTTGATTGCTTTACCTTGGCGGTAAATCGCGGCAACACGAGTTTCAACATTAGGAATATGCTCTTTTAATGCTGACAATGCATAACCGACTAACAATCCGCCGTAGTAAGCCTTTACCGCAACCAGCGAGAGCATGCCATCGCCAAACTCTAAAACTTGTAACGCACCAGGATAATCAATCAAGCGACGAATATACTTAGTCACTAGTTGCTCTGGAGCAATATAGTGGTCAACAGGTAAATCATCGTTTTGAAAGAGCTTTTCGCGGTACTTTAAGTATTGCTCAGAACGGATCCGAGCAATTTTAGTCGGCGTATTAAAAATACTATACGCGACTTGGCAAGCGACCATGTTCACTTCATCTGAACTGGTTACTGCGATGATCATATCGGCGTCTTCCGCACCGGCGCGGCGTAATACATCAGGGTGGGCACTATGACCTGTAACACCCTGTAGATCGTATTTATCTTGTAACTCACGTAATCGGTTGCCATCAATATCAACAACCGTGATTTCGTTTTGTTCACCTACCAGGTTTTCAGCGAGTGTACCGCCTACTTGTCCTGCACCGAGTATGATTATTTTCATGGTTTACTAAAAGCTTCTTATGAGTGTGTTTTTATAAGCTTGGCATAATAAAATCCGTCACTCTCACCAGGCAGTAACTGCAGCCCAGGGTTGCTTGGGGTATCGTTATCATGTAGCGGGATATGTTCAACATCGTTATTATTTGCTAAAAATTTAGCGACTTGCTGTTGGTTCTCTTGTGGTAATACTGAGCAGGTTGCATAAATTAGCGTGCCACCTGGTTTCAATAATGGCCAAATGCTATTGAGAATATCGCCTTGGAGTGTCGCCAGATCATTGATATCTGATGCACGACGTAGCCATTTGATATCTGGGTGACGACGAATTACACCCGTTGCAGAGCAAGGAACGTCTAATAGAATACGGTCAAACTGTTGCTCATCCCACCATTTGTGTGGCTGCGAAGCATCGGCACATTGTAAATCAGCGCCTAAGCCAATTCTTTCAAGGTTTTGCTTTACACGTTCAAGGCGGGTGGCATCGCTATCAAGTGCCAGTACATCAGCATCTGCGAGTTCTAGAATGTGACAGGTTTTACCACCGGGTGCTGCGCAGGCATCTAAAATATGCTCGTCAGCTTTTGGATCTAACAAGCGTGCCGCAAGCTGTGCTGCTGCATCTTGTACTGAACATGCGCCGGTGTCGAATTCAGGCAACGAAAACACATCGCGCGGTTTATCCAGCTTAATACCATCAGGGAAATCAGGATTGAGTGTATGTTCAATGTCATTAGCAGTGAGCATTTCGCTATATTCAGCGGTGCTATATTGCGCTTGGTTAACACGCAACCACATTGGTGCTTGCTGCTGGTTCGCTTCTAGTAGAGCTTGCCAAGAGTCAGGGTAAGCTTCAGTTACTTGTTTGATAAACCAGTTTGGGTGGTTGTATAAACACACTGGTATTTGCTTGGCTTTTTCTTCCAGCTCTACTTGCTGGCGCTGAAAGCTGCGTAAAATAGCGTTGATCAAGCCTTTTAAACCCAATGCGCGCAGTTGTTCTAATGCATTAACCGTTTCGCTAATGGCTGCATGCGGTGGAACCCGCATATGTTGTAGTTGGTAAATGCCCACATACAGTAAGAACTGGAATATACGGCGCTTACCTTTAAGTGGCTGCTCAACTAAATGTTGACAATAATTTTCTAAACTTGGTAAATAACGCAGTACGCCGTAACAAATTTGCTGTAATAACGCTTTATCTTTAGGTGGTAAACCTTGGCTGGCAAAAGGCAGCTCTTGATTTAATGAGGCGCCTTTATCAACCACGTTATATAAAGTTTCGGCGGCAAGCGCCCTGACATTACTCATTGTGTTCGCCTATTCGTGTGCCAGGAGTTACCCAGTCTGCTCGACCATTTAAAAAGTCAGTAATGGCCATTGGCTTTTTACCTTGTGGTTGTACTTGAGTGATATTAAGTGCGTTAGTACCACAGGCAATCACAATGCCGTGTTTATCGCTTTGTAATACCGTGCCTGCCGTGCCTTGCTGGTCAACGACATTAGCTTGATAAACTTTTACAGTGTGTTCACCCATTTGGGTAAAACAGACCGGCCATGGATTGAATGAGCGGATATTACGCTCTATTTGCGCTGCGTCCATCGACCAATCAATATTTGCTTCGTCTTTCGATAGTTTTTTAGCGTAATTGGCAAGCTCGTCATTTTGTACTTGCGGGGTAATTTCGCCATTAGCTAACTTAGTAATGGTGTCTATTAGTGCGCTTGGGCCTAAATCGGCAAGCTTAGCGTATAAACTTGCACTTGTTTCAGTGGCGGTAATAGGGCAGCGGCTAATATGCAGCATGTCGCCGGTATCTAGGCCTTCATCCATTTGCATTATGGTGACGCCAGTCTCTTCATCGCCCGCCCAGATAGCGCGTTGAATCGGCGCGGCACCACGCCAGCGCGGTAAAATTGAGCCGTGTACATTTAAACAACCAAGCCGTGGCGCCTCTAAAATTGCTTTTGGTAACAGTAATCCATAAGCGACCACGATCATAAGGTCAGCATTTAAGCTGCTTAGTTCAGCCAGAGCGTCGTCACTTTTTAATGAGGCAGGTTGAAACACTGCTAACTCATTGGCCAGTGCGAGTTCTTTCACTTCACTGGCTTTGAGTTTTTTACCGCGCCCTGCTGGACGGTCGGGTTGGCTATACACGCCAACAATTTGATGCTCTGAGTCGATAAGAGCTTGTAAATGGCGCGCAGCAAAGTCTGGCGTACCGGCAAAAATAATGCGTAATGGTTGTGTCACTGAACTTCCTAATTATTACTAAGGTATTATTGCGCTGCTAACTTAGCTTCTTTTTCAAGTTTTTTACGAATACGTTGGCGCTTTAACGGTGATAAGTAATCGATAAATAGTTTACCCTGTAAATGGTCAAGCTCATGCTGGATGCAAATTGCTAATAGCTCATCAGCATCTAAACTAAACTCTTCGCCATTTTCGTTTAATGCGGTCACTGTTACAGTTTCTGCGCGGTCAACTTTTGCATAAGAGTGTGGCACAGATAAACAGCCTTCTTCACTTACCGTGGTGCCATCTTGTTTAGTGATTTTCGGGTTGATCAATACTAACGGTTCATCACGTTCTTCTGATACGTCAATGACCACAATACGTTGATGAATATCGACTTGAGTCGCAGCTAATCCAATGCCGTTTTCATCATACATAGTTTCCAGCATGTCTTTTACAATTTGGCGAATTTGGTCGTCAACTTGCACCACTTCTTTTGCTATTGTACGTAAACGCTCATCTGGAAATCTTAAAACTTCTAACCTAGCCATAGTAACCTTTTTCACTTGTGCTTAATTTAGGGTATTGTATGCTCTTATTTTAGCCATTCGCGTTCACCTTTAACAGGTTTTGGTTGATAATAATGAAAAAACACCACAAGGAAGCTCAATGAAATACCCATTACTCGCGGCAATGTTGGCATTAAGTGCTACTTTCCCATCGTTAGCAGATGTATTAACTATAAAAAAAGATGCGCCTAAACAATACGTTGTGAAAAATGGCGATACACTTTGGGATATTTCAGGGGTTTATTTGCAAGAGCCTTGGCAGTGGCCGGAACTTTGGCAAATGAATCCACAAATTAATAATCCACACCTAATTTACCCAGGGGATGCACTGTCTTTAATCTATGATGAGCACGGTAATCCACGTTTGGTGATTAATCAGGGTTATAAAAAGCTTTCTCCACATGGTCGAATTGTACAAAAAGGTAAAAATGCGATCCCTACTTTACCTCTTGAGCTGCTGCGTCCTTACCTAATCTATGAGCAAGCACTAAATGCTGATGACATTGCCGATAAACCTTATATTTTAGGAGCCAATGTCAACACTAAAATGAATACCGAAGGCCATATAGTTTATGTTAAAGGTGAGCTGAAATTACACGAGTCATACGCTATTTACCGCAAGGGCGAAGCATATGTTGATCCGCAAACAAACGAAGTGTTGGCTAATAAAGCACAATTAGTGGCGGTGGGTCGTGTATTTAGAAAAGGTGATATTGCCAATGGTGTACCTGCTTCAGTTAAAATTGAACAGGTAAAGAGAGAGATCAAAGCGGGTGATTTTTTAATGCCTGCGATAGAAGGTCAGCTATTACCTGCGTATTTTAATATTCACCGTCCTGAGCAGCCAGTGCAAGGTGAAATCATCGCATCAGTGAGTGGATTACGAGAATTCAGCACAATGGATATTGTAGTGCTAAACTTAGGGTCAGAGCAGCAAATTAAAGAAGGCCACATTTTAGATATTGAGCGTCAATCACCGACTGTTTTTGATGGTCGTAATGGCCCACGCTACAAAGAAGATTCAAATAGCCTTGAAAAGTTAGTAACAAACGCCAACGAATTTTTTGGCGTAGAGGCAGATGCCGACACGACTGTGTGGCATATGCCAAAAGAACAGGTCGGTCAGCTAATGGTGTTTAAAGTTTATAAAAACGTTAGTTATGCCTTAATCGTAAAAAACCAGCACCCAATCCGAGTCGGTGATTTTGCAGTTATAAATTAATTCAGGTTTGAGTGCTCTAAGGAGGGAGCATGAAAGATTCATCAGGCAAGCTAACCCATTGGCTTGCCTTTTATTTATGTAAAGGCTTAGGTGTTAAAACCTTATTGGCATTGGCACAAAAACTGCCATTAGATGATTTGTTTGAGCTGACTCATGAGCAGCTTACCGGTCATGGTTTAAGCCCGCAGGTCGCCACTAATTTACTGGCAACCGATTGGCAGCAAGTTGACTATTATCAACAGATAATTGTTAACTCACAGATAACCGCAATTGATTACTTCGATCCTCACTATCCACCATTATTAAAAGAAATTGCTAGCGCGCCTTTATTGCTATTTTGCCGAGGCAATTTAGAGTTATTGACCAGTCCGCAAATCGCTATTGTTGGAAGCCGCAATGCCACGCCAATCGGTTTAGAGATCGCCGCTGAATTTGCTCATCAACTCACTTTGGCAGGATTAACGGTAACTTCCGGAATGGCGCTTGGTATTGATGGTGCTGCCCACAAAGGAGCGCTGGCGGGCAATGGTAAAACCATTGCAGTGCTTGGTACTGGAGTGGATGTTTATTATCCTAAACGGCATAAGTTACTCACCGATCAAGTATCCGAACGGGGGATGTTGGTGAGCGAGTTTTTACCCGGTACAGCCGCTAATGCTAATAACTTCCCAAGACGTAATCGTATAATATCTGGTTTGTCATTAGGTGTGTTGATTGTCGAGGCTGAAATAAAAAGCGGTTCGCTTATCACCGTGCGGTATGCGCTGGAGCAAAACAAAGAAGTTTTTGCAGTGCCTGGTTCAATTAAAAATCCACTCTCTGAAGCCAGTCACTTTTTAATTAAACAAGGTGCAAAGCTGGTGGAAAATGTCAGTGATATTCTAGACGAAGTGAGCTTTTTCTGCGAAAACAGTCTATATACTATAGAAGAAGCAACGGTTGATGAACCTGCCTGCGAAATACTAAACAGTGTTGGTTTTGAAGTAACAGCTGTTGATTTAATTGCTCAGCGTAGCCAGTGGCCAATAGATAAAGTGCAAGCACGTTTACTTGATCTTGAATTGGAAGATAGAGTAGAGCGTGTATTAGATGGCTATATTAGAGTTCGATAAGCTTAGTGTGGAGGAAAGTAACATGTTCGATATCCTCATGTATCTGTTTGAAAACTACATTCACAGCGAAGCCGAAGTCTTTGTTGAGCATAATGAACTCACTGACGAATTATTACGTGCCGGCTTTAATAAGCCCGAAATATACAAAGCACTTGATTGGCTTGAGCAGCTTGCTGACTTGCAGCACAGTGATGAATTCCCTTATTTAAACCGCCTCCCACAACATGCGATACGTATTTTCACCGATAGTGAATGCCACATGCTGAGCGTAGAGTGTCGGGGCTTTTTAATGTTTGTAGAACAAGTAGGAGTGATCAACAGCGCAACGCGTGAAATGGTTATGGATCGTTTGTTCGCATTAGATAAAGCTTATATATCACTTGATGATTTAAAATGGGTGGTACTTATGGTGTTGTTTAATGTGCCAGGCTCAGAGCAAGCTTATGCACAAATGGAAGAACTTATTTTTGATGAGCCGGCAGAGGTACTACATTAAGCAAGTGCTGCGCTTGTATCTTTAATTAGTTTGGGTATATTAGGCGAAAATTAGTCAGCTGCTTAGGGAACACATGAGTAAAATCGACCAATCGCTTTTTTCTGCAAATCAACATGCCTTAGAAAAAGAATACGAAGTGTGCCCTAAATGCGGTTCAGAGCTTGTGATCCGCAACAGTAAATCAGGTCCTTTCCTTGGCTGTGCGAGTTATCCCGAATGTAATTTTATTCGCTCGCTTGCTCAACATGATACTCAACAAATCAAAGTACTTGATGATAGCCCTTGTCCAGAGTGTGGTAATCCGCTAGTAGTGAAGAATGGCCGCTATGGTATGTTTATTGGCTGTACGGGTTATCCTGAGTGTCACTATATTGCTCATGATGAGCCTGAGCCAAATGAAGAAGTTTTACCTGCTTGCCCTAAGTGTAAAAAAGGCCAGTTAGTGGCGCGTAGTAATAAATTTGGTAAAACATTTTATTCATGTAATAGCTATCCAAGTTGTAAATACACACTCAATTACAAACCAGTTAGCCATATCTGCCCCGCGTGCCAATGGCCAGTAATGATGCAAAAGCAAATGACCAATAGTGTTGTGCTACAATGCCCTCAGAAAAGTTGCTCGCATAAATTCACGGTGAGCGAATAATTACCGGCTTTAATTTTATTGTATTTGGAGATTTTCAGTGACTGATACTACCTCAGTTCCTTTAACTGCCCTTGCTGCTGTGTCGCAAGGCGGGGTTATTGTTTACCCAACCGAAGCTGTTTATGGCTTAGGCTGTGACCCCGATAATCAGCAAGCTGTGGAGCGCTTACTTGCAATAAAGCAGCGGCCATTTGAAAAAGGCTTAATTTTAATTGCCGATAATTATGGGCAATTATTAAAGTATGTTGATGATGCAAAAATTCCGATGGATAAACGCGCTGATATTTTTTCCAGCTGGCCCGGCGCAATTACTTGGGTTATGCCAGCGGCTAAAGGTACGCCTAAATGGTTAACAGGACAATTTGATAGTATTGCTGTGCGTGTAACTAATCACCCAACAGTAAAGCGCTTATGCCAAGAATTAGGCAAACCTCTTGTGTCTACTAGTGCTAACTTATCAGGACATGATACGGTCACTAGTATTGCAATGGCTAAAAGTGAGTTTGGCGAGCTGGTGGCATTTTATGTAGATGAACCACTTGGTGGTAACACGCAGCCTAGCACTATTAAAGATGTAATGACCGGCAAAGTATTTAGAGGATAACCATGCACAGCAATTTACTCGAACAAGTAAAAACCTACCTGATGGCCTTGCAAGACACAATTTGCCAAGGTTTAGAGCAAGCTGATGGCCAAGCCAAGTTTGTAGAAGACAGTTGGCAGCGCGAAGAAGGCGGTGGTGGCCGAACTCGTGTTATTCGTGGTGGCAATGTGATCGAGCAAGGTGGGGTGAACTACTCGCATGTGTTTGGTGCTTCGATGCCGGCATCTGCAACTGCGCATCGTCCAGAACTTGCTGGTCGTAGCTTCCATGCCTGTGGTGTCTCGCTAGTGATCCACCCAAACAATCCTCATATTCCAACGAGCCACGCTAACGTACGCTTTTTCATTGCAGAAAAGCAAGGTGAGGAGCCTATTTGGTGGTTTGGTGGTGGTTTTGACTTAACGCCATTTTATCCTGAGCTTGAAGATGTTCAACATTGGCATCAAGTCGCGCATGATTTATGTGCGCCGTTTGGAGATGAGGTTTACCCTAAATATAAAAAATGGTGTGACGAGTATTTTTACCTAAAACATCGCGATGAAACGCGCGGTGTCGGCGGTTTATTCTTTGATGATTTGAATGAAGCCGGGTTTGAGCAAAGCTTTGCCTTTATGCAAGCAGTAGGCAATGGCTTTTTAGGGGCTTATTTACCTATTATTGAACGTAGAAAAGCAACCCCATTTACTGAGCAGCAACGAGACTTCCAACTTTATCGTCGTGGCCGTTATGTTGAGTTTAACTTAGTGTGGGATCGTGGCACTTTATTTGGCTTGCAAAGTGGCGGACGTACAGAATCAATATTAATGTCGATGCCGCCGCTAGCGCGTTGGGAATATAACTATACACCCGAAGAAGGCAGTGCTGAAAATAAGCTATACGCTGACTTTTTAAAACCAAGAGACTGGTTAGGGCTAGCATAGTAAGCAGGCTGCCAGTCAATATCTGGTTTATTGACTGGCAACTTTAAGTATTACATCAATTTAAAGCTTCTTACTTGCTCATCCAGTGAACGCGCTAGATTTAACAGCTCCTCACTTACTTTTTGGTTATCGTTAGCATCCACTAATGACCGCTCAGCGTTATCACTAATACCAATAACACTCCTATTTATTTCCTCTGCGGCTAAGTTTTGTTGTTCTGTCGCGTCGGCTATTTGAATATTAAGTTGATTTATTTCATTCATCTGCATAGAAATATCTTTTAAAGCTTGAGCAACATTTTTTACTTGTTGCGCTCTAGCATCAGCCTCCTCACACGATTCACCCATGGTTTTAACCGTTTGCGCCGCTTCGGATTGTAGTTTGTCGATTGTGCGACGAATTTCATCGGTGGATGCATGAGTACGAGTTGCCAATGTACGTACTTCATCAGCCACCACAGCAAAGCCCCGCCCAGCTTCACCTGCACGTGCGGCTTCAATCGCAGCATTAAGAGCTAACAAATTGGTCTGTTCAGCAATACTGCTAATCACTTCGAGTACTTTTCCTACCTCAAGTGTTTGTACTTGTAGTTGACTTACTTGCGCTGCAGCTTGGCGAACATCGTCTGCTAATTGATTAATACTGAGTTCTGTTTGTTCAGCAACATGCATACTTTGTTGTGCAAGTTCATTACTGTTTTCTGATTTTTCAGAGGCAAAGTGAGTGGTGTTTTTTACTTCATTAGAGGAGCTCTCTAGTTCGTTTATAGCAGCTGCCACGGAGTCTGTATTTTTCTTTTGCTCTAAAATAGCGCGCTCAGTAGTATCCGCTGAGGTATAAATTTTTTCTGCTGAGTGGATCAATACTTTTGATGAATGAGATACTTGAGCAATATTATCTTTAAAGGTAGCGATCATCTTATTAAAGCTGGTGGCGAGCCAACCCAGTTCATCTTCAGCGCTATCGTCAATTCGCAGGCTTAAATCTTTGTTGGTTGTAGCTAAATGCATAGCATGACCTAGCTTTTTAAGGCGTACAATAAAAATTTGTCTAAACATAATGCCCAGTAATACAAAGGCAATAATAAAAATAATAGAGAGTAATGCGGTATTTACTAGGGTGTTGTAAGTCACCGCATTATCAATATCAGCTAATGAGTAACTAATTTTAACTACGCCGAGTACATCACCTTCTTGTGCTTGATGACAGCCAAGGCAATTAGTGCCTTTATAATCGCTACTGGCAAACATAGGGCGCAGAAAAGTTATACTGCGGCTATTATTTTGCTGATCAATTAGCAATGTTTCCTTGCCTTTTAAAGCCTCGCGTTCGATATCGTTGCTCGGCGCTTGATTTTTATTGCCCGGCCCATAAAGTTTATTAACAATTGGGGAGCGAATAATATGCGCATCTTCAATATTTGGGTGCTTGCGTAGTTTTTGGCTTAATAGCTCTCTATTTGCCATGGTGCCTGTGATCATCAAAGTATTGATAGAGTCAAAGTAGTTATCAGCAAGAAGCTTAATATTTTCTGCAACAGTGTCTTGCGCAAGCGTTCGTTGTTGGCTTGAGCTACTAAGAATACTGGCAATTAACACAATAATGCCTGTTAGGGCCAATAGGGCATAAATTTTATGTTGGATTGATTTCACACGCACGACGCTTTTTCTAAATATTTGATCACGTATTATCTATATTTAAAAAAAGGCCGTTTTGACTTAGCGCAAATAACGTGCAGTTAAAGAGAAGTGCTAGTGCTGATTAATCATATGACTGGCAAGTTGTGCCAAAGATTTACGTAACCCTTCTCGTAATAAGGGATTATCAATTTCCGCGTCTAACGCTTTATTCATGCAATACATCCATTGATCTCGTAAATCTTGATTAATTGGAAAAGGCATATGGCGTTTACGCAGCATAGGGTGACCATGCTTTTCAACAAACAAGTCTGGGCCGCCTAACCACCCTGATAAAAACTCAAAAAACACTTGGCGAATACGGTCCAATGGTTGAGGATGCATATCATATAACGGTTTAGCGTATTCATCGCTGGCCATAATGTCGTAGAATCGATTCGCAAGTGCTAAAGCACCAGCTTCTCCACCCATCAGTTGATAAGGTGTTTTTTCTGGCGTTGGTGCTTGCTGTTGTTCTGGTGGTTTCGATTTTGAAAAGAATCGTTTAATCATAGTTTTATCATCATTAATTAGCAGTAAGTTACGAGGTAATGTTACTGCACAAAGAGGTTGCTCAAATATGGACAAATATGCAGTTTTTGGAAATCCTATTAAACACTCAAAATCCCCTGCGATACATCAGCAATTTGCAACCTCATTGGGCGAACAAATCGAATACAGCGCAATATTAGCACCGATTGATGGTTTTAAAAAAGCCGTGGCCGATTTTTTTGCCACAGGCGGTAAAGGAGCTAATGTTACAGTGCCATTTAAAGAGCAAGCATTTGCGCTAGTTGATGAGCGAACTGAATTGGCAACCATTGTCGGAGCAGTAAATACTATTAAGTTATTAGATGATGGGCGCTTGCTAGGTGACAACACCGATGGCATTGGTTTTGTGAACGATCTGCTTGCGAATCAGGTTACCATTAAAGATAAACGGGTCTTACTTATAGGTGCCGGAGGCGCTGCACGTGGCGTGGTTTTACCGTTATTGGCACAACAGCCGAGTGAAATCATTATAGTCAATCGTACGGCAGCAAAAGCTAAGGAACTAGCTGAATTATTTGCCCAATACGGTAATGTAACTGGCTATGGTTTTGATGATTTGCCAGTAAGTGATTACTCGCTAATTGTAAACTCTACATCTAGCAGTATGCTTGGTGAATTGCCTGCGCTTGATAAAAAACACCTTGATGGCTGTGAACATGTTTATGATATGTTTTATTCACAGCAAAATACGCTGTTTATGCAATGGGCCCAGGGCTATAAGGCTAATATTAACGTACTTGATGGAAGTGGCATGCTAGTAGGGCAAGCTGCACAAGCCTATTTTGTGTGGCGCAATAATATGCCTGAAATACTCCCTGTTGTTCGGGCATTAAAAACCGGAGAGCTTGCATGAATCAAGCAATCCAATTTATCGACCGATTTGAATTTAACGTACAATCCCAGCTGTTAACGTTTTTTGCTCAAGTAAGTGGCTTAATGGTTGAATGTGTCATTGACACACACACGCTAGCATTGGCAGACCAACAAGCTGCAAAGTTACATTTTGAACAGGCGCGTTTTGACTATGAAGATATAGCCGAGCAACTAATCGAGAATGAAGAATATAACTCGGCAGGACAAATCATTGTTTCAGTGCTGAGTTAATCCTCAGCTAGATACTCATCTTTAAGCTCAACATAATTAGTTGCTGATATTTTTAAAAAACTCAGCTCTTGCTCGGTTAAATGGCGCGCCTGCTTTACTGGACTACCCACATAGAGAAAGCCCGATTCCAAGCGCTTGTTTGGCGGGACTAATGAACCGCCACCAATTATCACATCATCTTCAACAATGGCATTATCCATTACAATCGCGCCCATGCCGACTAAAATACGATTCCCCAAACAACAGCCGTGCAACATAACCTTGTGACCAACGGTAACATCATCACCAATAATTAATGGATAACCATCTGGGTTACTTTTACTGGCACGCGTTAGATGTAACACGCTGCCGTCTTGCACGTTAGTACGTTCACCAATGCGTATATAGTTAACGTCCCCTCGTGCTGCTACTAATGGCCATACACTACTATCTTCACCTAATGTGATATCACCAACTAAAACAGCCGACTCATCTATATAAACAGACTGGTTAAAACGAGGAGTAATTCCTTTATAAGAACGGATTGCCATAAAACACCTAATAAATTAAGAATAAGTTCAATAGTAAGAGGTAAATAGTGTAGCAGTAGAGCCTATAAAATGGCCAGCTAGGATCTGTGCTGTATACTAAACTAGCACTTTTGAGCTGTTTAGCGCGTAAATTGAACGAACAGCACTTTATTTCAAGTTTTCTTTAAAAAACGCTTGCGTAAAATTCGCCGCGCCCTATAATGCGACCCCACTGAGACGGCAGACAGCAACGCTTAGCGAGGCAAGAGTTAATCAGTTAGTCGAGTAAAACTTGAGTTTAGATTTTTAATAAAGTTTAAAATTAAGTGTTGACAAAAAAATAGGACAGCGTAATATGCGCAGCCCTAGCGAGATAAAGTTTAACTTTAACCGCAACGTTCTTTAACAATATAAAGCAATCATCTGTGTGGGCACTCGTACAGATTGAGTTCTAACAGCCGAGCTTAGTTCGCTAAGCAAGGCAAAAAATTTAGAGTCTCAATTGAAACTGAGTGACCAAC